>NZ_JBYVJX010000002.1:0-422323 GCF_058147125.1 Polaribacter sp. 2405UD43-2
GGAATTGCTAACGCCTGTGCTAAACCGAAAATTAACGCATATTAACCCGTAACTGACGGTTATACGAGACCGTTGTGTGCAATTTGAGAAAAATTTTGCTATAATATCAATTTTTGGTATATTTGAGTAAATTTATGTCAAATGAACAAAAACACATCAATATCGCTCGGGAATTATTTTGACCAATTCGTCCAAAGTCGAATAAATGAAGGCAGGTTTAAAAACGTTAGTGAAGTCATTCGTGCTGGATTAAGACTTTTAGAAGAAGAAGAAAGTAAAGTAATTGCACTAAAAAATGCAATACAGGAAGGAATCGACAGCGGAATTGCTCACGATTTTGACCAAAAAAAACATCTTGAATCTTTGAAAGCGAAAAAGCACTCGAATGGCTAAATATAAACTGACCAACAAAGCTGTCGAGGATTTATCCAAAATTTGGGATTATACATTTGAGGTTTGGTCTGAAAAACAAGCTGACAAATATTACGATGGACTGATTTCCCACTGTGAGGAAATTGCAGAAAATCCAAAGTTGGGAAAAAACTACGAAGGAATATCAAAGCAACTTCTCGGAGTTAAATTAAACAGACACATAATATTCTACAGAACTTTGGATAAAAACTATGTGGAAATCACGAGAATATTGCACGAAAGAATGGATTTAAAGAAAAGAATAACCGAATAAAAACTGCACACAACAATGGCTATAGTTTATGTAACCCATTTGCAGTCGTTTTAAAAGAAGTGGTTTTGGGCAGGATATAGTTAAGGTTTATAGCTATTTCCTGTTCTTCAACAATTATTTTTTCTGTGATGATTTCTATAATTTTTCGTTTTTGTAGTTTGGTAAGTTTACTCCAGTTTTCATATAATGATCTTGCTTCTTCTATAATATATCCACTAGACTTAAATTGATCATTCAATGCAAATATCTCTCCCTCCAGTTCTGGAATTTTCATTTTAAGTCGTTTTATTTCTCTATTTGGTTTGTCATAAAATTCATTAAAACGATCAGTTTCAATTTGTCCTTTTTCATGTAACTCAAATATTTTTTCAATTTTATTTTCTAACTTTTCAACCTTTGATTCAATAATTTTTATTTCCTCTTTTTTCTCATTTATTACGGTATGAGTTCCATCAAAATATCTATTTACATCTTCTTTAGATAAGATAAATTCCGTAAGTTGTTCTTTGAAAATTTCTTCAATATCCTCGATTCCAATTTTACGTTTGCATTTTTTACAAGTATATTTTGGATTCCCTGATGGGATATACATTTTACCACCACATTCACAAAACAAATAGCCTGTAAACAAATGTACTTTTCTATTAAGAGGTTGAATTCTTCCTTTTTCTTGTTTGGTAATTAATAAATTTACTTCGTCCCATAATTCATCAGAAACAATTCTTGGTGCTTCATATATGTACCATTCTTTTTTATCACGTATTACAGTTTTTCCTTCTTTATTAATTTTAGTATGATGAGACCGTCTAATTCCTTTGGTTGTTGGATCTTTGAGTAAACGCTTAATTGTTATTCCCGAAAACAGACTATTTCGTTTTGTTCTGTATCCTTTATCATTTAAAATTTTTGCAACAGTTCCAAAACGTTGATGTTCTAAATACAGCGTATACATCATTTTTCGGATTGGGGCTTCTTTTTCATCAAGTTCCATTTCTTCTTTTCCGACCCGCTTATATCCAAAGGGAATAGCCCCCATTACTTTTCCCATTTTAGCTCTTACTTCTACTGAAGAATTGATTCGTTCCACAATATTTTTCTCTTTCCCATTGGCTCATTGCAGAAATGATTGTGTAGAAAAACCTACCAGATGGAGAACTTGTATCAATAGATTCATGTAATGAAATTAAATCAGCATTGTATTCTTGGAAATCATCAGAAAACTCCAACAGTTCTTTTACGTTTCTTGCTAGTCGTGCAATTTTAGAAAAGATAAGACCTTGGATATGGCCACTTTGGATATCTCTTAACATTCGCTGAGCTTTATGATGTGCCATAACACTTTTTCCACTAACCGCTTCTAGATGATATTCTTCTACAATTTCCCATTCTTTCAAATCTGCATACATTTTTTCTTTTTGTAAATGATGCTCAGGACTGTCTGAATTTTGCTGTAACTTGGTGGACACACGAATCCACACTCCAACTCTTTTTTTCATTGTTTACTTATTGACATTCAATGTCTAAAGTAACACAAATGTTTCAAACACTAAAAATATAAGTAAGCAAAAAGTGTGTTTTTATAATATTAAAATCCATAATTGACAACGTAATTTAGTTAATTTTCTGAATCAATACTTTTTGTAAAATCAAATAAATCTTTAAATTGAATTCCTAGTGCATTAACAATTTTAAGAAGGGTTTTCAAAGTAGCATTTGTACGACCCGTTTCTATACGTTGTAATGCGTTTTCTTCCATATCAGATTTAACTGCTAAATCAAATTGAGTCATATTCTGTTCTTTCCGAAATTTTTTGACTTGTTTTCCTGTAAGTCTTATGAACTCTTCGCCTTCAAATACTTTCATTTCTCTAAAATTTATAGAAAAATAGATGTATTTGAAAACAAACAACCCAACATATATGTTGGATTTTAAAATTTATTTGTTATGTTTGCTTTTTAACTTAATAAAAACAAAACATTATGAAAAAAATTTTATTTATTTTAAGTCTTGTAATTCTTACAAGTTGTGGTTCAAGTTCTAAAGTAGTACAAAAAGAAGTACCTAGATATAACCCGAATTTTGATTACACACCACAAGACCGAGCCAATCCAAGAAGTGCTAACATTACCATTGCACTTTTGAACCCAGTTTTTGCAGACAAAAACCCAAATTTAAGAGTTCAACCTTATTCTACATTTATAGAAAATATGGCAGATGACTTTGAAGAAATGCTGATTGCTAAAGGCTTTTCATTACGTGGACCTTTTAAAAATCGTGACGAAATGGTATATGGAGACAAAAAGAATTCTGATATTGCATTAGAGATTAGAATTAGTTTAAAAGACGAGGGGAACTTAAAACTCAAACAAGAAACGAATTGGGCACAAGTAATTAGTAAAAATGCACCAAACCATTACAAGGTATCGGGAACATTCTATCACTTTGGTAATATTATTATAGAAGCAACAGATCCTTTTACTGGAGAGAAGTTTTGGAAAAAAACAATAGCACTTCCTCGTAAAGAGATTATTACTCAAGGAAGCAAAACGTGGACAGGAAAACCAACCCCAAGGCAGATGATGTCAGAAGATACAGGAGTGTATAACCCAACAGCAAAAGCATTAGAAGAATATTATCAAGAAGCTATTAAAACTGCCTATAGACATATTGATGTAAACGAAATGAAAATGATTAAAACAGAAATTCAAAAATCAAGACAAAATTAATATGGAAAACCAAGAACAAACTCAGAAAAGAGAAGAAGCTATTAAAGATATGAAAATGTATCTAGCAAATGATTGGAATTTAAAGGAAGAAACACCAGAGTATTTTTTATTGACAAGAAATACCGCATCAACAACGGTACATGTTTTATTAGCCTTTTTCTTTTTTTGGATGGCATTTATACCTAATATTCTGTATCATTTTTCTAAAAAAGAGAAAAAGAAAATATTGAAATAAGACAATTTTATAAATGAAAACTCCAGCTTTTTTGTTGGAGTTTTTTAGTTATTTAAATTTCTTCGATTAGGCCTCATATAAAAAAAGTAAGTCAGAATCAAACTAGGAACAAAATAGAGATAGGTATGAAAGAGATGATTTTAGTTCGATTACTTTTTTATTTGAAATTTTTGACCTTTACATATAGTTATTAAAAGATAGCTAATTTTATAAACAAGCCTGTTTATTTTAGTATTTCATACTTCTTTTGGCTTGGTCATTTTACAAAAAACATCAAGCGAAAACACTAAAACTAGAGCGATTACTGAATAAATAATATTATCAGCAAACATTCCAATCTTATTTAATGCTTCGGTTACTCTTTTTATAATTATTTCTTTTGATAAGATTTCTTTCCCTACACGGTCATCTGAATCACAAATAACATCATAAATTTTTCTTTTTATTGAACGAAATAAATGTTTACCAAATCTATAATTTGTTTTTTTTATTTCTGATAGTCCTTTTTTTGGTTCAGGAAGATTAATAACTTGAGGAGTTTTATTTTCTATTCGTTTTGTACTAATATCTAAACTAAAAAGTTTTCTGCTTTTTAAGTCTATAGCTTTACCAAGATTAATATATAACTCATCAGATGTCTTGTCTAAATAAAGATTTAATTTTTCAATGGTAATTTTTGATGAAGAATTTTGCGTTTGATTTTTAATCACATTACAACGCAATTTATGATGAGCTATATCCTCTACAAAATTTTTCAAATACAAATTAAGTTGTCGAATATCTTTTCTTTCGCTTAAATACTTCTTAACATAAGTCACTTCATCAAGTAAGTTATTAAAAGATAAATCTCCTTTTTTAATATCTCCTTTTTCATAGAAGTTCTCTTCAATAGAATCAAGATGTTGTTTAAACAATCTGGAATTTAAAGAGTATGTGAATTTTCCTGTTTCTTCATACATACTTTCAAGAGGAACACCTAAAAAATTTAAATATTTATCTTTTAATTTTGTAACTGGATTAATAAATACATATGATATATTACGAATATCTTTATTCATGAAAAAAATTATTTATTATCATTCCTTCTCAAGAAGTTATAGCCAATACTGAATGAATACCAGAGCTGGTCATTGTATATCCAGTCTTTTGCTATTTCACCTCCACCTTTATCCCATCCTACAACAAAACCCATTTGAAAAGAATTAAATTCAACAAAACTTCCAATACTAAAAGTTCTTGCAAATACTAAACCATCTTCTACATTACTTAAAGTAGTGGTAGATTCATCAATAACATTATTATTGTTAATACCAATGGTTGTAACTCCAGCAGTTATAACTGGAATATATAAATAAATTGGTTTAAATCTATTTAATCTTTTTCTCAATCCAAAATACCCCCCTAAAGAAATTTCTGGAGTAATTTTCATATTTTGCTCTTTTATATTAGGTCTTATTTTAAAAGGAATTGAAAGCGAGGCCCCATAAGCAAATTGTATTGGAGTTTGATATCTTTTTTGAATATACCCCTTTTCTATATGTTTATTAAACTTATCTTTTTTTAGCCAAAAAATTTTATCTTGATTACTAACATCTACATAGTTTTTTATAAACCTAGTTGAGTATCTTATTGTATCACTACTTGTAAAAAATCGTTTAAACCATCCCTTTTTATTCCAAGATTTTATAAATGTAATTTCATTGGCTTTTTTGTAAATAGAATCTTTAGTAAAAGGGATTTTAGTTTTAATTTTATTAATCTTGATTTCTTTAAGTTTAACAATTGAATCCCTTTTGTTTTTTAAAAAGGATTTTTCAGTATCACTTAAATTAGGTAGAATTTTATATAAATCGAGAACTGAATCAGTTTTTTTATTTATTTCTGTTATTTGAGTTAATGAAACCAAATCAACATTATTAATTAGAGATTTTAGTTTAGTGCTATCAATTCTTCTAATAAAATTATATCCACCACCAAACTTAACTAGCTTAAGTAATACATATTCAAATTCATTATTTTCAATTTTAGCGGTTTCTTCTCCAATTACATTAAATCTATATTTATCAGCTGTCCATATATTGTCAGACATATTTATAGTTCCATTAAATTCTCTTAATTGAATATACCCTTTAAATTGATAATCAAACTTTTCTTCAGAGTTATTCTGATTATTTTGTGCTATAACTATTTTTACTAAAAGTAAAGAGATTATTATAGTTAAGTATTTTGTTTTCATTTTTTTTGCAATTTATTTTATTTATCGTTTTTAATTTAAAATCTAGAATTAAAAGTTTCACAATCCCATTTATGACCTTTTTCACTTCTAACAGCAATGAGTATCTTCTTACCATCTGTTCGAACATTTACAAGACCATAAATAATTCCATCAATTACGTTCAAATAACTTAAATTCTTCACTTCATCACTTGGGTTTAAATCGCCTGCATTCGTTGTTTTATAATTAACCCAAACTTCACTTATATCATCAATAAATAAGTTATTTTCTATTGAACTATCTTTTGGATGATTAATATTAGCAGCATAAGGTTGACCTATTTTTAAACTCCTTGCCAATTCAGTAGAATAGATGAGAGGAGTTTTTAACGAATCTCCATTTGTAGTTTTAAAACCAGTAATAGCAGACATCGATAAAACATTTGGTCTTGGGTGAGAGTGGGACTCATTATCACCACTTGAAATTATAGTAGCCGCTGCATTAATACTTTCTAGGAATTTATATGAAACATCATCGCTACCATGGTGACATGCTTTAGAAACATCTGAAGAAAATTCTTTTTTATCATGGTATTTACTAAGTAAATCTTGACTTTTCTTATTTAGATCTCCTGTTAGTAATATTTTAAAATTCTTATATTTCAAATTTAGTGCAGCACTATTCCCATTTGAATTTTTACTAGTGCTTCCAAGATTAAAAAGCTCAAAATCTCCACTACTATTTTTATCTAAAATTGGACCTAAAACTTTAATCTCAACATTGGATTCATTTGGAGCATAATTTTTAAGATATTGATTTCCTCCTTTGGCGATATCATAACCTAGAATATTGATATTATTAGTAGCGTTACTCTGTATAACATCATTAATAAAACCTCCCCATTCACCCTGAAGTTTTGGATATAAGTAGATATGGATGACTCTTTAGCAGAAGTGGGATTATTGTATATGGCAGAACATAGGTAAGCTCATGAAGATCTTGCAAAGAAAATACGTGTTAAAACGATAAAATTATTTAATTCTCAACATAATAATGGGTTAACATTAACGCAAAAGCATCAAAAACTCCCATTTGATAATGCTCTGCTTTCGTATTTTTGCGAATATCAGGCATCCGTGATTGCAACTCTGGATACCAAGAACTAATTGTTTTTGAAATAGCATATTTAGAGTTTCCACCAAACTGTTTAAAAACTTGCTTGATATCCTCTCTTGAATATTTGAAAATGGGTAAATTTTGTTTTTCCGCTTCAAGCTCAAAGGTTTGTATAATATTGATGACTCGTTTACTGATTCGATTGTCAGTATCTCGATATCCTCGAAGTATAATGATTGTTGGGCGGTATTGCTTAATGTAATAAAGCAGTCTTTTTACATAGCAACTTTTAGAAAGTGGTCTCACTCGTGCTACACCATAGTTAATCAATTCTTTGGGTGTTTCACTAATGACATACCCCATACCAAATGCGTTTGGGTACAGCGCAATAACCATAGGACTAACGTCCATGATTTTTATCCAATTCAAGAAGTCTATCAATAATTGTATCCACAAGAATAAGGCGTTTATCAATATGCGGTGCTTTCATCTCGTCCATTAATTTATCTTTCAAAACAAGCCCATTCCTCAAGCAGTTTTTTATAATTTCGGGATAGTGATTTTTAAACAGTTTTTCAATAGGGATTTTAAGAATGAGATGGTACGAAAAGAGAATTAAAATACTGGCATCGAGTTTACCGTGTTCTACCTTGGAAAGATTACCAGTATCTATACCAATAAAGGTTGCCATGTCTTGAAGTGATACGCCTGTTCGTTCTCGATAACTTTTAAGGAGGTGTAATGCGTTTGTCATAAAAATAAAAAGCATTGGGGGTTAATGAATTGTCCAACGCTGTTACTATTTTAAGGCTTTCTCCCACCACAATATAGATACTCCATTTTGTAAATACTACAAAAAAAATTCGCTGTCTCTCAATATTTAGTGGAAGAAATGGGTATAAGTTGGTTTATTAAGGTTTTGTATGTTTTTTAAATTGTAATCGTTTCAATCCCTGTGAACTTCCTTCACTGTACCTATTTGTATGTTTAATTATTGTAGTGTGAACTTGCTTCACTGGTTTACTGCTCCTAACTTCACAGCTTGTTTGAAAAGTTGTTGAGAAATAGAGTTTTGAAGCAAATTGACGTTCTTTGCTATTGCATATCAGTCTTCCTTGTTCATTCTTAACTTTTATTAAATTTTTAATTATAAGTTTGGAAATTGCAGTCGAAACAGCCCTTCCAGAGAGTCCTGTTTTTCTAACGAAAAACTGTTGCGATATCCAATCCCAACATTTGTGTTTGCCTGTACGTGTATCTTTCCAACCATAGGTTTGACGAATAATAACCAGTAGTACCTTTAACTCTGCATAGCCTAATTGTTGTAAATGAATATCAAAAATTGTATTGGGAACATTGGTAAAATAGATATAACTCATCCTTACAGCATACTAATAATTTGTATGGAATTATAGATAATCACATTTGTATTTCAGGTATTAGTTTTTGTGTTTTGATATTCTTACCATTTCAATTATTTTTTCATTAATATGTGGTTCATCCCAGTTGTCTGGATAAAATACATTGGCATACTTCATAAATTCCTCTTTGATTTGTTTATCAAAATGTGGATTTAATAAGCTTTGTAAATATGTGTAAATTAAATTTGATACTTCTTTATTAAATGCCATCATTTCATTATCACTAATTCGTGAGAGTTTATTCCAAGGAATTTCGCCAAAAGGAATAACGACTTTTACATCTGAATAATCCCCTGTTTTTGATTGAGGAAATACTCCTGAGAGGTAGTTTTCAATTACGGTATTTCTTACGCAAGCAACCGCCATTTTGAGGGCTTCTTTTTTTAGTGATTTGGTCAGTTGTTCTTGGCTTGGGGTGGTTTTCATATTTTAATTATAGCATCAATGTATTTCTTTTTTATTGGCGTTTTTACAAAAAAGGATATCTATATTCTTGTTTTTTTTAGTTATAAAATTGTAACGAGCAATTACATCGTTGTTTATTATGATTTATGGATACCAATAAAAAGTTAAAAAATGAAACTAATGTTAAGGAAGAACCAATTAATAATTTAATAGGGTTTTTCAATATTCTGTTAATAATAGATAAAAAAACATTAACTCAAAATAAAAACAATGCTATAATCAAAAAGCCAAACTAGAAATTATAAGCTATTTAAGAACAAAAGGGAGTAACGGAAATTTTTAGTTTGGCGACTTAAATTGCTAATCCGTTACTCCCTTTTGTTTTTTTTATGAAAAACAATGAAAATATATGATAAAGACTTAAAAGCCGAAGATGCTTATTTACTTGCTCGTGTCTCTTCAAAAGAACAAAAAGCACAGGGAAACTCTATTCCTGCACAAATAGAACGATTACGAGATTATATCAATAAAAATGAACAACTATCACTTATAGAAGAATATGCCTTTGATGAAAGTGCTAGTATATTAGAACGAAAAGAATTTGAACGTTTTTTAAACCGCATTGTAAAATCAAGAAAAACGATTGCTATTTGCTCAGATAAAGTAGATCGTCTTCTTCGAGATTTTCCAACATGGCTACCGAAATTAGACAAATTGAGAAAAAAAGGGTTGATTGAATTACACTTCGTTTCTGATCACCTTATTGTTCATCAGCAATCTACTGCAATCGATTTGTTTCAGTTTAATATGGCTGTAGCTCTAGCACAGTATTTTGCTGATAGTATTAGTGATAACACCAAGCGAGGCTTAGAAGGAAAAATTCTTAAAGGAGAGTGGGCTACTGGAACTATTCCAAGAGGATATCATGCAATAAAAGAAGTGGTGAGAGGAAAATTAAGGACTACCGATATTATTCCATTAAAAGAAGAATTTAAAATCATCCAAAAATTATTCAAAATGTATGCAACAGGCTTGTATTCCTTAAACCAATTAATAGATTGGTCTTTTAAACATAATTTTAAAAGTAGAAATGATAAAAAAGCTTCACGAAGACTTATTGCTGATATTTTGCATAACCCTTTCTACTATGGATTAATGAAATTTAAAGGAAAGCTATTTCCTCATAAATATAAACCTATAATAACCAAAGAACTTTTTGATACTGTTCAACAACAATTTGAATTAAAAAACAGAAATAATACCAAGAATAAACAAAAGGTACTCAAACTTTTTCAATCACTTATTACTTGTAAAAATTGCGGTTGCACCATTACTGCTGAAAGTAAAAAGGAGGGGCGATTTATTCTTTATAGCTGTACAAATTATTATAACAACTGTAAAAAAATCTATGTAAATGAGACACATTTAATTGAGCAAATTGAAAGTTTTTTTCACTCAATAAAACTAACGGATAAACAAATCAAACAAGTTGTAAATCAATTAAGGATTCTGCACGAGTCTCATAAAAAATTTCAAAACCAAACCATAAAAAGTTTACAAAAAGAACATTGCTTAATTCAACAGCACATAGATTCTTTATTTGATAAATATACCAAGCCCAATAGCCCTATAAGCGATGAAATGTATAATTCTAAACTAATCACTCTAAAAGAACGTCAACAAGCTGTCAGTGTCCATTTAGAGTCTCAAACGGGCAAGGACGAACAATATCATATTAATGTTCGAAAAATATTATCCCTATCTCAAAAAGCACACGAATTATTTATGAGTTCGGAAACTGAATTAAAACGTGGGCTTATCAATTTTTCACTATCGAACTTAATGTTAGATGGTAAAAAGCTATATTTTACAATACGTTCTCCCTTTAAAGAGTTAGTAAATGCAAAGACTTGTAACGAATTGGGTCAATTATGTAACACGTTCCGAACTATAAATTTACAATCAATCTCAAAAGATTTAGATTTTTTGAAACAGAACGAATAATTATAACTCCATCAATAAACACAATTTTACAATACTAATATTTATTTACAATAAAGCTAATCTATATTCCCTTCTTCAGACACGTTAATCTGAGTCTATGAAAACCTTTCTTAACCCATACATCAGTTACTTTGCACGCGTTGATTTTAGAGACCAAAACGAGCTTTTTGGTATCTATCAACATAATAGATTATTCGGAATGTATTTACTTGGAAAAACAGGGAGTGGTAAAACAAACCTCATGAAAACTCTTATCTATCAAGATATGATTCAAGAGAGAGGTTTTTGTTTGTTTGATATTAATGGAGATTTGTTAAAAGAGGTTTTATTATTAATACCAGAGTATAGAAAAAAAGATATTGTTCTCCTTGATGCCACTAACCCAAATATTGATATTGGATATAACCCTCTTAAAAAAGTGAGTTACAACAAACGAGCATTAATAGCTTCAAGTATATTAGAAACTTTTCAAAAGCTATGGGGTCAGCAGTCGTGGGGGTTAAAATTAGAATATATTTTGCGGAATGTAATCTTAACTCTTCTTGACCAACCCAAAGCTAATTTTAGTGATATTCCAAAACTATTATTGGAACAAAACTATAAGAATGAGTGTGTGAGAAATGTAGTAAATAAAAATGTTGTTCGTTTTTGGCAATTGGAATTTCCAAAGTATTCAAAAAATGACCTTTTGCCTGTACTGAATAAAGTAGGGAGTTTTTTATCTATTCCAATGGTTAATAAGATACTGGTTGAAAACACGAATCAGATTTCATTACGTAATATAATGGATTCCAAGAAGATATTTTTAGTTAATCTATCAAAAGGAAGTTTGGGAACAGATGGAGCACATTTACTTGGGTCATTACTGCTCACTTCTCTTTCATCAGCTGGATTTAGTCGTATAGACAGCGAAGAAGATAAACGAATCCCTTTCTATATCTACCTTGATGAATTTCAAAATTACACTACAGCATCACTTACCAATATGTTTTCTGAATTACGGAAGTTTAAAATTGGTTTTATACTAGCTCATCAATATCTTCATCAACTCCAAACTGATATTAAAAATGCTGTTTTGGGAAATATTGGAACGATTATTTGTTTTAAGTTAGGTCAAGCTGATGCAAAATATATGGCTCAAGAGTTTTATCCTATTTTTCAAACATCTGATTTTACCAATTTAGAGCATTTTCATATTTATATAAAATTACTTATAAATGGTAAATCACCAGCTCCTTTTTCTGCAAAGACAATTACTACAAATGAATTAATTAGATAAGTAAGATATACAGGTTTTGAAACCTGTATATCTTACTTATTCTTGTTTATATTTTAATTCTGAATCACCCAAGTTCCTAAATCAGTACACCCACTTGGGTTCATAGTAACAGTAGATAAATCTATTGTTTTTTTATAGACAGCTCCACTACCTGGAGGACAAGAAGTACAAACTGTATAACAAGCACCTAATTCAAAAACACTATCAGGACATACCATAAATTGAACATATCCATTTGCATCTGGAAAATATCTCCCATCGTATCCTTGATAAGAAACACCATTTACATCTACTCCACATCCTGGGTTTCCATTAGTAAATACCACTTTAATCTTTACACAAACAAGAACATCTGAACAAGGTTCATCTGCATTCCATACACTATTTACAGTTGTTACAACACCTTGCAAAGTTGAGCCTGTATTTTGAAGGAAACCTCTTTCTGACCAATATCCAGTTTCTACATTTAATTCATATAAATTTACTCTATCAGGAGTGTTTTTTGTTGTTAACGGATAAGATATTTTTAAACCAGTACCTTTTTTTAAATCTAAAGAGATGTCATTTTTCGAATCACTAACATTAATTTCAACAATTCCAAAAGAAGTTAAGGAATATAAATTACCATCTTTATTTTCAGCAATATAGGCTCCTGGTGCACTCATTACTTCTTTAGAATCAGTAACATCTATATATGTTGCTTGAATGTTAATATTTCCTCTATATGGTTTTCCTTTTATCATAAATCCATTTTTAGGAATATTTAAAGAACCTCCATCTCCAAATTTAATAATTCCTCCTTTTTCAGAATTTATTTCAACAATATCATTTCTCTTTTTCATTAAGACATCTAGTGTTGAATTTTCTTTTATTACCTTATAAATACTTACAAAATTTTTCTTTTCGAAAACTAATACATCTCCATCTTTAAAACTTCTTCTATTAATTTTGATGTTTCCTTTTTTGTCACTTATACCAATAACTTTCTCTCCTTTTTTTATAGTAACACTAGAAAGTGGGGTCATATCTGTCTTCAAAATTTTCCCAGTTACTGATGATTTGTTATCTACTACTAATGTTTTACAACAAATAGTAATTACCATTAATGTAAAAACAATCATTGTTTTTGTCATAAAATTACTTGATTTCTTCATAGCTTTTTTGTTTTATGTTTATGCAAATATCGCAGTTAACTAACATTCAACAACAAGAGAAAACACCTTATTAAAAACCATATTACCCTTATTTAAAATGAGTTACTTAACCTTTACTTAATTATTTCACTTACAAAAAAGGTTATCTATATCAATAAATGAATTTCGTTCATACTGGTTACAAATAAACCTTTAAATAAATAAAAAAATGAAATCAAAAAATCTATCAACCCACCTTATGGGTCGTAGTGAAGTAGAAATTCACTACAAGCGACCATTATTTTCAAAAATGAAACATATTACTAATGCAGAGGATGTATATGATTTTTTAAAGACATACATCAATCCAAAACTAATTGATGTTAAAGAATTCTTTTGGGTAGTCTTCTTATCAAGAGCAAATTGTGTACTAGGAATTTCTACCATAAATTGTGGAGATGTTCACGGAGTCACAGTTAATATTCGAGAGATTCTTCAATTAACATTACTTACATATGCTTCACAAATTATTGTTGCGCATAATCATCCGTCGGGAAAACTAAAACCTTCTAAAAAAGATGAAGACATCACTAAGAAAATAGCTAAAGGAGTCGCTTTATTTGATGTCAAACTTTTAGATCATCTCATCGTAACTTCTGAATCTTTTTTGTCTTTTGCAAACGAAGGAATTCTCTAATTATCAATTACGAATTGTAATCATAATTCATAATTGAAAATTCGTAATTCTTCCCCTTCAACTTTATTACTTCCTAACTCCCTAACTATTCTTATGAAAACACCCATTGCCTACTATGGAGGAAAACAAAATATGGTATCTACCATTCTTCCTCTTATTCCAAAACATTCCATATACACAGAAGCTTTTTTTGGAGGTGGTGCAATTTTCTTTGCAAAAGAACCTGTGGAATCTGAAATTATTAATGATACCAACAATATGGTGGTTAATTTTTATGAAATAGTAAAAACAGATTTTGAATGGTTGAAAACAAGAATTCAAGCAACAGCCTTTTCAAGAGCGACGTACAATGTGGCTTTGACCATCTATAGAATGCCCCATTTATTCAATAAAAAACAACAAGCCTGGGCATTTTATGTAGGAACAAATTTTGGATTTGGTTGTGCCATTGGTTCTTGGGGATATGATAAATACGGAAAACAAGCCAAAAAATTATTGAACAAAAAAATGAACTTTAATACTGATGTTTTCAGTCGATTAGAAAACACACAGATCGAATGCAACGATGCTTGTAAAGTAATTAAAGCAAGAGATTCTGTGGATACATTTCACTATATCGATCCACCGTATTTTAATTCCTGCCAATCTTTTTATAGTGGTTATTCCGAAGTACATTTTGAAGAATTACTTAAAACTCTTGGAAATATTGAAGGGAAATTTCTACTCAGTTCGTATCCCTCTGAAATTTTAACCAAACACATCAAAAAAAATGGATGGTATACTAAAGAGTTTAATAAGCCTTTAACTGCTAAAAAAACTTTAGCTGGAGAAAAGCGAAAACGTAAAATAGAAGTATTAACTGCCAATTACTCGCTTAGCGAACCTAAGTAATATGAGTGGAGCAGAAATTACGAATGAAAATCATAGTAGTTCCATCAACCGAAAACCATCAACTAAAAACAAACTCAAGGTAGTAGAACTCTTTGCAGGTGTTGGTGGGTTTCGGATTGCCTTGGAAGGATATCCAAAGAAAAAAGAAGCTGATTTTGAAGTGGTTTGGAGCAATCAATTCGAACCACGAACCAAAAAACAACACGCCAATATGGTGTATAAGAATCGCTTTGGAAGTGAACATCACTCTGAAGAAGATATTGAACATATTGTACAACATCAGATGCATTGTATCCCAAAGCACGATTTGTTGGTTGGTGGTTTTCCTTGTCAGGATTTCTCTATTGCCAATCGTTCCCATAATAACGGAATTGAAGGTAAAAAAGGAAAACTATGGTGGAGTATTTATGCCAGTTTAAAAGCAAAACTACCTCCCTACATCTTATTGGAAAACGTGGACAGATTGCTTACCTCTCCAGCAGGACAAAACGGACGCGATTTTGCGGTAATACTCCATTGTTTAAATGCGCTTGGATATGCTGTTGAATGGCGTGTGATTAATGCCGCTGATTATGGTTTTCCGCAACGAAGACGAAGAGTCTTTATTTTGGGGTATTATAAAAACATCACTTTACAGGGCTTTAAAAACTTCCAAGATAAGTGATTGGATTACAAAAACTGGCATTACTGCCAAAGCCTTCCCTGTTGATTCAAATGAGCAGATTAAAGTAGGTATTTTACCGACATCTATTGAAGACCTTTTGCAAAAGAAGGATACCAATATTGTTCGCTTTGAAAAAGCAGGAGTGATGCTACACGGTGCTTATTGTTCGTTAAAAGTTACCACAAAAAATGCTTAACAAAAAAAGAACACTCAAAGATATTTTACTTGAAGAACATCAGATTCCTGAATCTTTTTATATCCAAGAAAAAGATCTTGCTCGGTGGAAGATAAAAAAGGGAGCAAAACAGATTCCAAGAATTCATAAAAAAACAAGAGAACCCTATCTCTATCGTGAAGGTAAGGTGGTATTCCCTGATGCATTAAACAAGCCTTCAAGAACGATTCTTACTCGTGAGGGTGGAACTTACATCGCCAGAGAAAAACACGTGGTTAAGGTAAAAGGACGTTATCGAAGATTACATCCCATTGAATTGGAACGTTTAAACGGGTTTCCAGATGATTTTACAAAATGTGATGGAATTACGGATAATCAACGTGCCATTTTTATGGGGAATGCTTTGGTGATTGGAATAATTGAAAAGCTAGGAAAAGAACTTTCGAAAGCAGTTGACAAAATTAAATAGTAACCTTTAAATTTTAAAAAATGAAAAAAGTAGTAAACAAAACCGTCAACCTTAATTTGGTTGGGGTAAACGGAAACGCCTTTATGATTATGGGTGTATTTCAAAAACAAGCCAAAAAAGAAGGCTGGAGCCAAAAAGAAATTGACTTGGTATTAGAAGAAGCTAAAAGTAGTGATTACAATTATTTATTAGCAACAATTGAAAACCATTGTGAACCTAAAGATGAAAACGATGACAATTAAACAACGAAAATTGATACTTCACTTTTTAGAAATGTTGGAGTATCAACTTGAAAGTAGAAAAGTAACAGCAATCAATCCTGTTTTCCTACAGCTATTTTCAAGAAAAGAATTAATTGAAATAGTCTTATGGCTCTTTACCAATTATGACAAAAGTATGTTGTCTGAAAAAACGGACGTAGAATTGTTAGAACTCATTGGAGATGATGCAAATGTACTTTCTTTTGTATTAAAACGATGGAAAAACAACATTAATGCTGTTCCGAAATTAACACAAGAAGAAGTAGATACTTTTTTTGATGAGATAAAACTCCATATTCATTATTTGAGACATAAACCTGTTTTAGAATGGGATGATTACGATGTCAGTAATTATTATTCAATCTTGTTTAAACGAGGAAAGACAAAACGTGTCTTTGCCATTTTTACATCAGATGTAAAAGATGAAGATAAGTATGCAGTAACAACTCAACCTTCCTTCTTTTTTGATACTAAAGAAGAAGCTGAACAAGAAGTAGAACGTATCTGTAAAGAAACCAAACAAGGTGCAACTGATTTTGTGATTCACACACTTTGGAGAATAAACTAAAAATTAAATATAAATCCGTGCAATTTGCACTTAATCTATGGCAATTCGCCACTTAAAATTAAATAATTATGAATACAAGTATCGTAGATGTATTAATTGAAAACATCCAAACAGACCAACAGTTACTGCAAGAAGTAGAAACGAAGATGGAAGCTTTAAAAAGCGAAAAAGCTATCATTTTTGAACGATTGAAAAGTTCTCGAAAAGATATGGGCGTAATGTTAAAATATGCAAATGAAACACAGCAAAAAAAGATTGAAACATTAGGTTTTGATATTTCTGAACCTCAAAAAAGTGTAAATACTATTGCTACTGTTGCTTTTGATATCATTATGAAAGTAAAAGACAATCAAATGACCAATGGCGATTTGTATGATGCTTATGTAAAGTCTTGTAAAGACAAAAAAGAAGAAGCTGAAAAGTATTCAGCATTTAACATTAAATGTCGTTCGTTGTTTAATACCCAGAAATTACTGCGTAAGAAAGGAACTGATCCAAAATCTTCTAGAGAAGATATCATTTCTTTAAACGGGAGGGTAATACCTTCAGTTAGGCAAAAGTCAAATAATAAATCTAAAATACCAAAAGATATCCCCTTACCTAATGTTGATTCTAAAAAGAAAAATGCAAACGATAAAAAACAAAATCATGGAAAAAGATAATTATCTAGATATTTTTGAAAAACAAGAAAAAGCGGTTCATCATTGCCTTTGGTTGAATTTTAAATATCGAATTTCAAAAATTACTTTTGGAATTATATATGGACCAGATAACAATTGGGCTGTGGTAGAAGAAGCTACTGCTAAAGAAATGGAAATGGACTTTCTAGATATTTTACCAAAAGATTACTCGAATATGAATTATGATGATATTCGTCATATACGAATGGATAAAGAGCCTTTACCTCATTGGGAAGAAATTAACGGAATGTTATCTACTATGGATGGAGAAATTTTACGGTTTTTAATCCACAGTAAAATTCCTATTGAAAATTTGATTCGTTTTGAATTAGCAGGACGTGGTTTTGATAAAAACCATAGATGGTGTGGATTTAGCAAATCTTTTGAGATTTGGCTTAAATAACAAATTAATATCGAAACACTCATTTATTTGAGTGTTTTTTTACTTCTATGATAGACTAAAAATTGCTTATTTTAACTCTTACTTTTTCTTTTAACCTCTATTCAATTCATAAAATCAATTGTTTTTTTCTATTTTAGCTTTTGAAAAAGCTATGAAAAAATGTACAAAAGAAATTATCACCCTTTGATAATTCTGCTATATGTTAGTGGAATGTTGGGTACAAAACAAATTTGTGAATTACCCAAAACAACAAGGTATAACTGGAATCAGTTTTCTCACGAAAACTATTATGGAAGTGACTGGGTATCTTCTTATATCAATCAGTTTGAGGATATAAAAACCGTTTTTGCTTCTACTTTTCTCTTTAAATCTTTACGCTTTTTAATAGAAACTCGAAAAGGTTATCTAAATATGTTGCAAGAATTTTCTCACAACAAACAATTATTGAAATTACATGCTGATAAAATTATTAGCTCCATCGAAAAGATGAAATCTTTGGCAAATGTAAATGTGAAAACTGCTTGTAAATATTATGGAATTTCTAAAGATTGGTATTATCGTGAGAAAGCTAAAGTTGTTTGTAGTATAAGTCCATTTAAAAAATGCTATCGTCAGCATCCTAATCAATTAACATTTAAAGAAATTTCTATAATAGAAAATCTAGTTACAGATTCCAACAACTTTGGTAAAACAAAAGTAACCTTGTATTATCACGCCATGCGAAATAATTTATTGTTTTGTGGCAAATCTACGTTTAATAAATATGCATCTGCTTTAGGATATATAAAAGTAAAACGATTTAAATATCCAAGTAAAAAAGGATTTAGGGCTTCAAGAGTTTTTGAATGGTTACACGTTGATATTACCAATGTGAATACACTAGAAGACGGAATGCAAAAAGTTGCCTTTGTAAAAGATAATTTTTCTAGAGCGATTTTACATTATAGTTCAACTAGTGGAAAAGCTGGTAGCGAATTTATTAGAAATTTATTTGCAGAAACTTTCTCTAAATACAATTTGTTAAATACTACTAAACCCATCAATATCCTATCTGATGGTGGAAGCGAAAACAAAGGTGAATTACTCACTTGGATAGAAAATATTAATGCTCCTCCAATAGTTACTAAGATAACAGCACAATCTAAAGACTTCCCTTTTTCAAACTCTATGTCTGAAAGTACCCATAGTATTTATAAAACAGAATTTTTAAATGGAAAATATTCTCTTAATGAGAAATCACATTTAAAAGATTTAGAAAGTTTTGTAGCGAATTATAATCATCATAGATACCCAACTGATTTATTTGGATTAACTCCTTTTGAAGTTGTATATGGAAAAATTCCTGATAAAAATTATTTTAAAGAGCAGATACAAAAAGCGCGTAAAGAAAGAGTCATCATAAACCAACAATTTAATGATTGTAAAATTGCTCTTGGTTGTAATTCTTGAAACTAGAGAAATTTAGGTCAAAACCAAAAATCTTTTTAACGAAGTAAACAAATTTCAGTTCATTTTAGGGAATAAAAAAAGGATATCCGTTTTTACGAATATCCTTTTCTATGACTATGATGAATTTATCAGTTATATAATATTACAAACTTCTCAAACCCTTATGTTTGCTAATAATTCCAATGTTGGAACCTTTTTGTCGCAGTTTAAAGTAGCGAGTCCAATGTAGGTTATTTATTGGGTGAAGCTGATAATAATAACGCTTTTCAAGACCCACTAATGCTTAAAAGGTTTCAAGACATTAATAATCTTGATACTAAAGATAAAATGTGTCTGTTAACTAATATTGATTACTTTATTAAAGCTTCTAAAATAAATTCTTTATAGCATAAAAAAACCGCCTCTTGGACGGTTTTCTTATTTATTCTGGACTTTTTACTATCGGTAAATCTTTGGGGATTTCAAAAATAGAAACTTCTAATTTTTTCTTTTCTACTGTTTTTGCAGTTATAGATAATTTTACATCTTGTGCATCTACATACATCTTTAAAGGTAATGCACCTCCTGTTTTATTTAGGCAGTAATACCATAACCCGTATTGATGCTTCTTATAATTTTCTGTATTTACTTTTACATCCTTATTATAATAATACAATACTGTACCCTCGTTTGTTTTAATTTCTAATAAGTTACAATTATAACCTGCTATTTCTAATTGATTTTCTTTAATGTTAGCAGAGATTACTTTTTCTGTTGCTTTCTTGGTATCTATATACATTAACGCATTAACGCCATTCATTTTAGTATAGATAGTATCTTTACCTGTGTAGTATTGTGTTACTTGCAACATACCATTCATTACAGATTTATACTTATTTCCTTTTATGTAATAAATTTGCTGATTTCCCATAAATTCTGATGCTTCTTCATCATCCATTTCGCCTGTCTTATCGTGGAACTCTAAACCATAAGTTATAACTCCTTCAAAGTTGTCTTGCGCTACTAAAAATGTTGTTACAAACACCAGTATTACTGTTATGTATTTAATTTTCATTTATAATTTCTTTTAATAATTTAATTATACTACATTATTGTTATTTAGTTTTTCTCTAATAAAATCTAAATCATAGTTGTAGCCTCTTTTGGTATTAAAAAAACAATATTCTAAATTCTTTAACTTTAATAAAGGTAATGTGTCTTTGTCTTCTATAGTCGTATTCCCAATATAAAACCGTTCTAATTTTTCAAGTTTTATTATATCTTTTATACTAAAAAGATTGCCAGAATTTATAAGTCCAATAGTTTTTAAATTAGATAAAGAAAAAATAACTTCAATAGGTTTTATTTTTTTACAATTCTCAAAACCTAAAACTTCAAGAAGTCTAATCTTATTAAGATTTGTTATATCTATAAGACTACTTAAATTAATAAAGTTTACGTTTCTCAAAGATTTACAATTTTCTATCCCATTTAATGAAGTTAGTTTTCTATTGTAAGATAATTCTAACCTTGATAAATCAATACTTTCTATAAAATTAAAACTAGATATTGTAGAGTTATTTATAGTTAATTCGTTTAGACTTTTTAAGCTTTTAAAAAAGCTAAAATCTTCTTTTTTAAAGTTATGTATTACTAAAGTTTTAACTTGTAAATTTTTACTAACATCACATCCTTTATAGTATTTAAACTCTAAATTTTTTAGACTAGAATAAATTGAAAAATCAACCCTATACTCATATTGATTTAAGTTTAACTCCTCTAAACTATCAAGATAATTTAGACCTTCTAGGTTTAAATCGGATTTTAAAATATGTACACAGCTAATATGAGGTACTTCTCTTAAAAAAAATATATTATCTAATCTATAACCAAGTGTTTGATTTATTTCAACTCCTTTTATATTATAATCTATTAAATAGTTATATAACTTTTTTTCATTTTTAAAATCTTCTTCTCTTAAGATAATTGATTTACCAAAATTGTGTAATCTAAAAATAAAACCATCTTCTTTTATTATTTCTGATTCTATGATCATAAGTTTAATCTTTCCATTTTCCTGTTTTTCTTAATTCTTTCTCTCTTTTTTCACTTACAGGTCTTCTTTTATTTCCATTTGTTCCACCAGGACCTCCTTTTGCGTCAAGTTTTTTAGTTTCTACAATTTCTCTGTCTGTTTTATCTCCATCAACCTTTGTTTTCTTTGTAGTTCCTGGTATTATATCTTTATCTTTTGAGTGCTGTTTAATCCTTTTGTCCATATCTTTTGATTGTCCTGTGTAATCTTTTGTTTTACCATCCTTGTCTTTATATTTAAATTCATAAACACCAGATTCACCTTTCTTCTTTACTTTTTTTGATTTTTTTGTAAGTCCTAGAGCATTACTAACAGCTTTTTTCCCTTTACTGTTAAAATCTGTACCTACAACTAAATCTGCTACAGCTCCTAGTTTATCCCAACCGCTTGAATCTCCATCGAAAACAGTATATAAATCTCCTGCCATATCTGCAATCTCATCTAAACCTACATCTTTAAGGTGTTTTGCTGTAAACTTTTTACCTGCTTTTTTAAGTTTCTTGTAAACTTTATAAGCACGTTTAGCAATTTTGTATGCTGTGATTACTGCCCTTATAGGGTTTTCTCCATTTTTTTCTTGGAAATAAACAGGACTATTAGCCGCATATACATAAGGGCTTTGGAATTCATATTCAGCTGCTTTAGGGTCAATAGAGGTAAATCTTCCAGAAGCTGGGTCATATAACCTTGCTCCGTATTCGTACATATCAAAACCTAACGCTTCTGTAAATTCTTTCTTGTTAAATTTAAAACGTTCTGCAACACTATTTGCATTAGAACTAACTACAGTATTGTAGCCTTTTTGCTTTAGCCCAAGTGGATAAAAGTGGTTTTCAGAAAGTATTTCAGAAGTAGTTACTGTTCCGTCATTATTAATATCAGAATACGATAATCTAACATTATTAAGGTGGTCTAAATATTGGTAAACGTATTTGAAATTTCCTGAACCATCAGGAGATACATACCCTTCAGAGTGTGTAAAGAACTGTAATACATTATTCTCATACGTGTAGCCTTCTGCATACTGTGTTGTTGTTATATTGCTACCATTGGTTACTTTCTTCTCTAGTTTGTCGCCATCTGCATCATAAACATAGTTTATTTTTTGAGTATTAGAGTTGTTAAATTTAACTTCTAAAGGTAAATTTAGATGATTGTAAGTAATGCTTGTAATACTTTTATTGGTATCAGTAAGCATATTTCCATTGGCATCATACGTGTAATCGTTGGAAGTATCAACTGCTGTATTCACTGCATCATCTTTAAACCCAAACCCATCTATTGGTGCTGCATCTGCTACTTTTAGGAGTTTATTTCCAACATCGTAAGTGTATGTTAAATCATCCATCAACCCGAAGCTCGTAGCTCCGATATTTAAATGCCCATTTCTTGAGAGTGCTGTAATATTTCCGTTTTTGTCATAACTCACATTATTTAAGTGATAATGACTTACATCGCTTACTGCGCCTGTGATTCTGTTTAGGGCATCGTACCCGTATCCATAACCTCGTAAATAATTGTCATTTGCTGTTTTCCAATAACTTTCAGAAATATTGCCATTATATAATGGTTTTACTTGACCATAAATATTGTCTTCCACTTTATTATAACTTAAACTTAAACTAAACAAATCAGTTCCTAAGTTTTCAGTATCATTAATTTGTTTTAACCAGCCCCTTACATTGTAGGTATAATCTATTTCTTGTAATGAGTTTCCTTCTTCGTTTCCTATATTTTTCTTTTTTAATTGCCCTAACTCATCATAAGTGTTTTTTACAATCAACTCTTCTGTTTGATTGCCTATTTTTTGCTTTTGAGTTTTTAATCTATCTGCGTGATCATATTTAAATCTATCTATAGTTACAATATCATCTTTTCCTGTTTTTTTATGAGTAGTTTTGGTTTCTAATATTTTTCCAGTAAAATCTAATTTACTCTCAACAATATCTATAGTGCCTAAATATTCATTATTTGTATTTACTCGAATTACTCTTGCTTTGTCGTCATAATAGTTTACAGTGTTTACCCAATTACCAGTATCCAATACTTTTACTTTACTTACCGTAGGCAATCCTTTGGTATTGGTGGTAGAAGTCACTCCATAACTCGTAGTTACTGTACTAGATAAACCTGATGGTAAGTGAACATAACTATCATAGTAATTAATAGTGTACACATTGATTATATTAGAAGTAGGAAAGCTCGCATTGTTATAGTGCAGATAAATTCCTCCGATGTTGTGTGCTGAGGAAGATCTAGATACATACAGAGTACTTGCTCTATTGGCATTTGCTTGCAAATTACTGCGAAAGATGTTCAAATTCATCATCCCTGTATAAGCAACTCTTCCAAATACATCATATTTAGTAAATAACCAATTATTATTTTTTCTTAAATAAGCATCTTGGGTAAGTATGGGTCTGTCTAATTTATCATAAACAATATATTCCCATCCTTTGCCTGGTATTTTCTTTTCTACCAAACGGTTTCTATGATCGTATTTGTATTGGTAACATAATTTATCTAAATTAGAATTACCACTTTTACTTAAATCAATTTCTACATTTAAACTTAATCCACTCAATGAACTCCCATCACCTTGAATATATAGATTACCACTTTTAATATAAGCTGTGTAATGATTGTTTCCGAAACTTCCAATAGTTAAATCTGGGATATCTGTCCAGCCAAGAGCTTTAACTATACCATTTGCTTTTAAAGGCTGAGTAGTGAAACCTGCACTAAAAACTACTTTTAATTTTGAATCTACAACTTCTATATAGTTGCTTGATCCTCCTCCTCCAATGGGAGTTCCCATAAAATCTCTCCATTCAAAACTTACTTTTGAATGATTGTTAATAATGCCTGAACCAGTAGATGATATTTCAGCTTTTGGTGGAAGCACATAAGTTAAATTTCCATAATCATCATACACATAGTAAGTATCGTGTGCTACTTGAGACTCTCCATTATCACTAGTGTCTCCATCATTGTTTAAATCAACATTGGCAAAGGTTCTTTTTAAAACTACCTGTCCTTGTTTGTTCTTAAACTCTTCTGTAGTATGATTTTTCCCATCTGAGGATTTCCAATTCTCATCTTTGGTAATTGTTTTATATAATTCTCCAGCTTTGTAATTTCCTTGGTTGACACTTGTCTTTAATTGTAGGCTTGGCGTATAAGTGTTATTGGCAAAGGTAGTGGTTACAGAATATTGCTTAACCTCTGTAGCTGTATTGGTACCATATTCAAATTTTATAGTGTGACCATTACCTTTTTTCCAATCTTTTCCTGGAGCTGCTTGTTCTAAAACTCTATTTAAAGGAGAATTATCAAAAACTTTTTCTGAATAGGCATTGACATTTGGTAAAGCCACTCCTGCAAAATCTTCTGAGTATTTTGTTTTATAAAATTGATTTGTAAATGTTGCAATATCTCCTATTCTATAAGCGCCTCCATTACTTGTCACAGCATAAGGAAGGTACTCTTTTACTTGTCTACCAAATTGATCATAGCCAATATGGGTAACAATATCTTCTTTAGCTCCTCCTACTCTTATTGCTACACTTTGTTTTGGACGACCCAAACCATCAAAATAAGTGATACTTGTAGACACACTATCTTGATGAACTGAACTTAAGGTATTTGGGTCTGTTCTTTTTACTTTATATGTTGTACTCTTAACATAATTTTCACTTTGTGTTTGGGCACACAGTGTGATAGGTAATAGCAGTAATAAATGAATAATAAAGCCTTTTCTTAAAAAACTAGTCAGATTCTTTTTCATAGTATTTAATTCTTATAATTGTATCCGCTCTTACTTAAAATATTACCTTCATTGTCTTTTACATACTCTAACCGATTAAAACTATCGTAATGATAATATACTGTCTGTCCTCTTGGGTTTGTTATACTTGTAACGCCTATTAATGAGTCGTATGTAAACGTGGTGACTTGGGCATTAGATAACTTCATTCTTATTTTATTTAGTGCTTTTCTTAATAATCCTTCTCCAATATCAGATTCGCCAATAGTCCTGTTATTATCTGAGTTAGAAATTGCCTGAATTTTTAGTAAAGTGTTAAACCTTACATCTTTTATACTTGATATAGCTGTGGTAACATCTGATAAAGTAGCATTTTCTATTTTTGCTATAGGTTGGGTTTGATGATAGCCCCACAAATAAACAATTGGTGTTCCGTCTTTTTTACTGACTTCTAATGGATTGCCTTTATCATCGTAATTGTGATAAATAATTCTGTCTTCTAATGATTGATTACCTTTAGAGGTTTGGATTTTATTCAGTAAATATAAACCATTAAGATCTTTGTAAAAAGTATGTTGTTCACTTAATTTCTGCTTTGGACTTACACTGTTTTTTAAATACTTTTTTATATTTATTGGTAAAGCTATTTTATTTAAGGCTACCAAATTTTGCATATATGGCTCACTTAAAGTATCTTGTGGATATTTAATTTCTGTGGTTAAAATCTTAGCTTTACTATTCTCAGTTTCAATCCTAGTAGGTTGTAAATGGTTTATATTATCGTAAAAATAATTTGTCGTTGTTGTTAACGAATCTTTTTTAATCCCGTTTTCGGTATAAAAATAATTTGCTGTTTTAGAATTGTTTAAATAATAAAAATATGCACTTAAACTATAATCTAAACCTGTGTAAAAAGAGGATGTACTTAGATTGAGCCCAGTATTTTCATTTGAACAGAATTCATTAGATAATATAGACGCATGTTCAACAATTTTAAAACCATTAATTAAAGATTTTCTACCAGGTAGGTGTTTATAAGAATTGGCTTCTTTTTTTATCTCTCTAACCTTTCCATTATTATTTTCATACACCTGTTTTTTTAACAATCTACCTCTTTTCCAGGAAGGTCCAAAAATAGGGATATCTTTATGTTCTTGAGTGTTAGGAAAAAAAGAAAAAGTATAATCGGTAAATCCATTATTTTTACTCTCAGAACTAGAGAATTCACGAACATTAGTATAGCTAACAGTATTAGACAAAACTCCTGATTTAGCATTAGAGGAAATGTTTGTTATTTTATATCGCATAAAATCACACCTTAAACTTAAGTCCGCATTAATATTAACGTCTCCTTTTTCATTATAGTTTTCATATAAAATACTTTGATTCTTATATATTGGTATTATACTAGATACTAACTTTCCACTTTCTTTTGTTTTATCGCTAAACATATTGTATTCGTAGTTTTTTCTACTTAATTCCTTTCCATCAATATCCTTATTGATTATGGTTTTTATTCTCAACCCCCCTGTATAATTATTTTCTTCTAATGAGCCTGAATCTAGATAAGAAATATTTCCCGATGCACTTACATTGTCTCCCCAAACTTTTAACGATAAACTGTATTGACCGGGAGAAAGAATTAGTGGTATTTTACTATGACCAAACTTGTTAATTGCAAATTTTGATAATAAGTTTCCTCCTTCTGGACCTCTTAAAGAAAATTTTGCATACGAATATTTATCTAGATGTGTTAATTCATTTGAGTTAGTAGAAGTGATGTTTATGGTAGCTTTAGTAAGGCCTATAATATTAATAGGAACAACTTTAATTTGTTCACAACAATCGTCACAAGGTGGTTTAGTTCTATCTCCATTAGGGTAACACTTTTCATCAAAAGAGTATTGACCTGGTGGTTTTATATCTCCATTACCTTTTCCTTTTATAGAAATGGTTTTAGTAATTTCTTCATAGTTAGAAAATAATTTTTTACCATAAAATCTATTTGGCTCAAAAACAAATTCCGTTTTTCCTCCTGTTTTATATTTTATTGATTTTAAAGATGCAGCTTCAACTGTTTCTGGGTTTATTTTTCTATTTGCATCTCCTACCTCTCGAACACCTCCGTTTGGAGTAATATAGAAATGTCTTGGGATAAAACTATAATTACGGGCTCCGTTAAAATACCCAAAATAATCTGTACTAAAAGAATCTTTTGGAGGCAATAAAACATCTGAATACTCAAAAGAAGCTACAAGTTCATATGGTTTAGCTGACTGGTTTTGGTCATAATTTAATTTTAATATAGACATTAATTTTAATCTATAATTGTTTGAACTAATTTTAGATGTTGGTACTCCATCGACAACATTAAAATATGAATAATTAAAAATAAAAGATTCTTTAAGCTTGTATTCTCCATTAGGAAGCAGTTTTTGAATTTCAATTTCTAAAAGGTGGTGAGCTGTCCCCGATTTCATTAAAAGATCTTTTCTAGCTAGTGGGTTCTTTTTGAACACAACCCTACCTGTAGGAAAAACAATGCTAGAAAGTTTAGATGTTTCTACATAACCCATTAAAGAATGATTTTTGTAGTCACCCAGAGTAACACTGTTCTGGCAATCTTCAAAAATATATTTCTGAGGGCACTTGGTTTCAGTTATAGTTACACTTTGTGACAAAACATTTCTTTGACTAAGCTTGCCATCATCCCTATAATTAAATAGTATTTCGTCATTATTTAATAATTTAATTTTTGACAACTTAAAAGTAGAATTGTATTCTAGGAAACCACCTCTTGGTTCTCTCAAAAATGTTGCTTCTCTGGAATTTAAATCCCCAAAATAATAAATAATTCCATCACTATTTACCATTTCAAATGAGTTTTTAATTTTTTTAAAATTAATTGGCTGGGGAGGAAATAATTCAAAGCTTTGATCTTTATTAATAGAGAATTTACCTGAAACACTACCATTAACATTAAAATGATATACATCTGGAAGGTGTGACTCCCCAAGCTTATATACCGAGTATGTATGTGCCACACGATTAAAATCATAAGGATTATTTCTCATTAGGTCATAAAATTCCTTTGAGCTTTTTATTGGTGCATGTGGCAAAGGAACAATTTCATCTGGTAAACCATTTACGACTCTAGTTATTTGCCCTCCTGTGATTAGAGACCACCCCAAACCAACGCTACTAGCTTCTTCAGACACCCTAACACCAGCGCCATGATAAGACAGCTTTATTGGTAGAGAAAACCCTTTTAATTTAATCTCATATAAAGGAATTTCTATTTGAGGTAAACCTGTTGAATGATTCACAGGATAAGAACCGTACTTCATTAAACTGGAAGCTTCAGAAGAAGGAGGTATAATTTTTGGGAACTCTTGAGCTTGTAGAAAAACAACTAGACTCATCAAAAAAACACTTAAAAATAATTTTTTCATAGTTTATTTATTAAAATTTTTAATCGAAAGAATTACTCAAAAGCAATAACAAAAGTCACTAAGTAGTTTTAGCGGAAATTAGTTTATTAGAATGTTGTTGATATTTAGCAATTCTTCTTTTTTTATTTACAAAAGTAAACCTAATAGTTTTTTTATTTAATGATAAATATCAAGTTTTTAATTTATTGCAATAAAAGTAAAAATTATTTTCAATAATTCTTCTCACGGAAAATGGGGTATTTTCATCTCACGGTTTTCCGTGATGTGTATAACATAGTACCCTTGTATTTTATTGAGAAAAGTAGATATTTTGAAAATGTGATTTTTTCATCAAAAAAATAAAACCTCTTTTTAAAACGTCAGATTATGGAAAATTTTATCTAAAACTTTTTAAGAAATAACCGTACTCAATTTAAACATTGGTAAATACATAGCAATTAAAATAGTAGCCACAATAGCTCCTAAAATAAGAATAATAAAAGGCTCAATAGTAGCTGAAATCATTTTCGATTGGTGTTCAATTTCTTGGTTATATTGGTCAGTCAAACGTTTAAAAATAGTTTCATTTTGATTGGTTTCATCAGCAACTTTAATAAGGGAGACCATTTTTTTATCAAAGATTTTGTAATTACTCATACTTTGGTGCAAACTTTTTCCTTGTAAAATATCATTTTCAATTTTTTCTAAAGCCATTTCTAAAGGATAATAGCCAATCATTTTTTTTGTGAGTTGTATACCATTTAACAAAGGAACTTTAGCCCCTGTTAACAATGTAATGGCTTGGGTAAATTGTGCAATTTTTACTTTTCTTATAAACTCTCCAATGAGTGGAATCTTTAATAAAAACAACGCACTGTATTTTAAATACCAAGCCTTTTTTTTAATTACTTGTTTGAAAATAAACAAACCCATAATCAATATAAAAACAAGCCACCAATAGTTTTGAAAAACAATAGAAGCTGCCATTATTTTTTGGGTAATCCAAGGGAGCTCTACCTTGTTTTGCTTAAAAATATCATCAAACATAGGCACTACAAATTGCAACATAAACAAAATGGCTAAAAAGGCTGTAAATAACACTACAATTGGGTATGACAAGGCACCGACAATAATTCTGCGTTGTTCATTTTTTCGTTTATAAAAAACACCTAGTTCTTTGGTAACTCTCTCTAGCGTTCCTGTTTGTTCGCCTATTCTTAAAGAATGGTATTCGTATTCAGAAAATACTTTTTGAACTTTAATTGCTTCAGAAAAATTTTTTCCTCTAACCAAATCTTGAATGATTGCTTTAAAAAGTTGCTTGTGGCTGTCTTTTTTTTGTTCTTCAGCGATTAACGACAAAGCATCTTTGAGAGTCAATCCTGCATTTAACAACACATTTAATTCTGTATAAAAAGTTTCCTTTTTTTTGTTCGAAAAAGAACTGCCAAAAGAGATTTCCTTTTTTAAAAGCACATCAATATCAAAAGAAGTTTTCTTTTTTTGAAGGGTTGGTATGTTCTTTAATTGAAAAGCCATTTTTTAATTACGAATTACGAATTACGAATTTTAACATTTACACGATTACACAATTAAACGATTACCCATTATTCATTCATATAATAAGTAGCGTCTTTAGTTTGATAAAAAAACAATTGTTTGTTTGTAAAATTAGTTGATAAATTAAGTTCTAAGGCATCTATTGTTTTTTCTTTTACTTGTGTTCCATCCAAAAATAGTTTTTTCTGGGCAACTTCAATTTGAAAAGTATCTTTTTCTCGGATGATAGTGTTTTCTGAAAATGAATATTGTATGTTATCATTTTTGTTTTTTAGTATGAGTACTTTCAATTGTGTATTATAAAATGCATTATGTGTATTAAAGTCTCTTAAAAATCTTGTTTCAAAAAACTGTACTTCTTGTTTTTTGTGATATTTTTTTTGAATGATTTGCACTTGTTTTCGTACCATATTCAGCACCAAAAACCCCATAGAAATGACAATACTTGCCACCACCAAAACCACTAGCATTTCAGCTAATGTAAAAGCATTGATTTTATTTTGCTTCATAAAACAGTTGTTTTTTAGTGAGGGTCTTTTTATTGTTCGTATTTGTCATTGAAAACTCAACAAAATCAATATTGTTTTCATTGATTTTTTGTACTGCAATCACAAAATTTTCTTCTTTGTAACTGACAGGAATTTTTAATTGCTTGTTTTGATATTGATAAATAAGTTTCTCCAATCGAACGTCCATTGATTGGGTATTCTTCTGAACCGTACTCGCCATTAGATTATTTAAGGTAATTAAGGCAATGGCAAAAACGGTCAATAAAATACTGGTTGCTACAATGACCTCTGTAAGAGAGGAAGCGTTTAGTTTTCTAAAAAATAGTTTTTTTAGTTGATCCATTTTGCTACTGCATTTGATTCCTGATTAATTTGTAATCCTACATATTGCTTAGGGATTTCTTTTGAATTGATCACGCCATTATAAATATGGTTGATATAAATTCCTCCTGATTTTTTCACAATAAAATTGTTAGTATATACACTACCCAATACACTTCCTAACAATTCTAAGTTTTTAGAGCAATAGACTTCCCCTGTAACAATTCCTTTTTCTTCAATTTTAATTTGTGAGTTGTGGTTGGTTGATTTGTTTTCTGATTGAAAAAGTACAATCCCTCTTACCTGACTATTTTTCTGAATACTAATATGGTGCTCTTCTTTTGAAATTTGGGTTTGTTGATTTTGTTGTTGATTATTTTGAATAGTTTTTCCCTCAAACAGCATTAATGCTGTTGGGTATTGTAAAGAACAATTGGACTTTACCTCAATGTTTTTAGTAGCAATCGCTTGAAAATTCCCTGTTACATTATTTTCAATGGTTATTTTTGGGGCCATTAAAATCACATCTTCTAATTTTGATGGAGCTTCAACTTTGATAGCCGTTTTTGATACAATAAGGATATTTCCACTTAGGGATAGGTTTGTTAATTGAATTGAATTTATAGCCTCATAGACCAAAGTATTTTTAGTAAAAGATTGATGTAGTTTTAGACCTTCCTCTAATTCAAAATTTTCAGTAGTAGTATTGTGATAATTTTGATAAAAATCTTTTACATAGTTGCTGTTTTTAATTTCAGGCAGCTTTTTGGTACTCGTTTTTTGTTTTCCATAAATCAATTGATTTCCATAGTAAGAAGTTCCTGCAATGTTTCCACTTTTCACACCTTGTTTAGGAATGGAAGCATTTCCAGTAATTTTTGTCTTACCTACTAAAACCAAAGATTGATTGTTCTCTTTTAAATACAGAGCTTCTTTTTTTGTGTTTTGCGTTCCTAATAATCCTATTTTTTGAAAAAACTCATTTTTTACTTTAGAATTTACAATGCCTACATCAAAAATACCCCAATGTTTTTTTGCAATAGTTGTGTTAGCTAGTTTGTTATCAGAAAATTTTACGATAGTTTCTTGATGGTAAGGAATTGAATTCCCTTTTATAAAATCAAATCCCATTTTGACATTGGCAATTGTTTCTTTGGTAAAACGATGTTTGATAGAAACTCGATGCTGAAGGTATATCAAAGAAATAAAGGCAAAAATAATCACAGCAATAATCACTGAAACGACTAAGACATATTGCAATGCTCCCGCTTTTATTTTCTTTAAAAGAATCATTGTTGTAAAGGAATTGTTTTCTTGAATCCTTCGAAACTAACTATGGCTTCTTTTGCATTGGCTTTTATCAGTTTTATTTTTTGAGTACTCTCCCCAAGTTTTAGAATTTCTTGTCGATTGTTTATCGTAAGAATAAAAGATTTTGAATTATTTCCTTCAATAACTCCATTATACACAACATTAGGAAAAGGAATTGTAGATTTAGGTTTTACAACTTTCTTTTTTCTTACTACTTTTTTCTTCTTTGGAAACTTTCCTAAAAACGGATCTCTATAATTAGAATCAATTTGATAAAAAGAAGTTGTTACGTTCTTTTCTGGAGTAAAATGAGTATTTGTTTTAATCACCTCAAACTTTGGCGTAGGTGGATTTAATCGCTTATAGATTTGATACCCGATAATACCCCAAATAACTAAAACAGCTGCTAATAAAAGATATGTTTTTTGTTGTTTATTCAAGTTTCTCTTTTATTAATGTTTCTAATCTAATCAATCGCTTTTCTAAATTAGCATTCTTCTTCTTTTCTTTTTCAATTTGTTTCTCTTGTTGTATTGTATACAAAGTTAACTCTTCTATTTTCTGCAATAACTGTATTGAAAACTTACTTAAGCTCAAGCCATTTTTTTGCATTTCTTTTTCAGAAGCAATTTCTGGTAAATGTTTATTTTTTTTTATAAAATTATCTACATCTCTTAATTTTGGAAGTTTGTATTTTTTTTCAAAAACAAAATCAGCACCCGCATTCGCAGTTACTTTTATTTCTCTAGCCCCAATTCTTCCTGCAACTGTTAATTTATCTCCAGAATCTAACTTATATGTTCCAACTGTTAAATTATCCCCAACAGTAAATTCATTTTTTATATATGTTTTATCTTTTGTTTGAGTATTAGCTAGAGTAATCGGATTTGTTATAGAAAACAAAGAAGGATCAACTCCTACAGTAGTTGTACCTTTTATAGTAACTGTAATATAATTTCCTGTACTTGTTAAATGATAGATTGGTATTAAAACATGGTTGTTACTTCCTATTTCAATCTCTCCAATTTTCCATTGGTTAATAACTGGACCAAAAGCAGTAGGTACTTCTGATTGTCCTGAATAAGCTGGATTTCCTCTATTTATTCCAACATCAAATCTTTTTGTGTATTTTCCTGTAGTATTCTGGTAGTAATAACCATCTGTTAAAGTTACTTCTAACCACCCCCAAAATCGAATATCTCCTAAATCTATATAAGCTACTTGGTTGTTAAGACCATTTGTAAAATACGGAGATCTTTTTGTCCATTCAAAGTTGTTTTGTCCGGAAATGTTTAGAACAGAAATAAAACAGCCGAAAACAATGATTTTTTTAATTATTTTTCTCATAATACTTATTTTTTAAATTAAAAATGGATATACTTCATCCATAGAAGTAACACCTTGTTTTACCAGTTGCAACATATTTGTTTTTAAAGTTGCAATCTGATTTTCTTTTAAATATTGATTAATTTCGAGTTTTTTATCTTTAATATTATTAACCAATTCTTCAGTAATAGGAATAATTTCATAGACAGCTTTTCTACCTTGATATCCCGTTTGATAACAAGTTGGACAACCTACCGCTTCATAATGCGTTTTTATCACTTTTATTTCCTCTATTCCAACAACATTCATACTAAAAGAGGTCTGCGACCTCTTGCAGTTGTTGCAGAGTTTTCTTACCAAACGTTGTGCGACACTTACATTTAAAGTACTGGCAATTAAAAAAGAGGGGATATTCATATCTATCAATCTAGAAACAGTTGCCCAAGCAGAATTGGTATGAATGGTAGATAATACCAAATGTCCTGTTAACGAAGCTCTAATAGCCATATTTGCCGTATCTACATCCCGAATTTCACCCACCATAATAATATCAGGGTCTTGTCTTAAAAAAGTACGCAAGGTACTGGCGAAATCCAATCCAATATTTTGTTTTAATTGCACTTGGTTGACCCCTTCTAAGGTATATTCAATAGGGTCTTCAATGGTTAAAATATTGGTATATTTTTTATTTAATAATTTTAAAGTTGCATATAAAGTGGTTGTTTTTCCTGAACCTGTAGGTCCCGAAATGAGGACAATGCCATTGGGTTTTTGAACAGCGGTTTTGTAGGTTTTTAATTCGGTATCTGTAAATCCTAAATTGTCTAGGGAAACGTGTGCATTATTTTTAGAGAGAATACGCAATACCAATTTCTCTCCGTGCAAGGTTGGGAGTGAAGACACACGAATGTCAAAATCTTCCTGTTCCGTGGTTAAATTAATTCTTCCATCTTGAGGCAAACGTTTTTCAGAAATATCCAAACTTGCCATAATCTTGATTCGATTAATAATTTTGGGATATTCTTCTAAGGAAATCACATAACGCTCCATCAACTTCCCATCAATACGCAACCTTACCCTAGCTTGTTTTTCAAAAACTTCAAAATGAATATCACTACTGCCAATCTCTTTCGCTTCATAGATGATGTTCAATAAAAAATCTTCAGAATAAGTGAGTGCTTTTTGTTCTTGGTTTTGAGTTCTTTTTCTATAATTGGTCTCTAAATATTTTTGAACATTTTTTGTAGTTTCTTTTTCTAAAACAATGTTTTTACCCAATACAATGGTCAATTCTTGTGTTAACTCTTGGGTATTTTCAGCATCGGTTTTAAAAAACCATTGCTTTTTTTCTTTTAGAAAAGGGATAATTCTATATTGATAGGCCTGTTCACTAGAAATCAGTTGTGTTAACTCAGTCGCTATGTGAAATTGTTGTTTTTCCATTAGAGTGCATATAAATTAACGGATGTCAATAGTTTGTTTGCTATCAAAGTAAGCCCTAAAAATAAACTCTGTAGTCCGGCTAAAGGCACTGTTTGATTTTTAAAACGATTTTTAAGTAATATAAAAATAACTAATGAAAAAATAAGCGAAAACACAAAGACCATTAAAAAAGACAGTATTGGTAGACTTACTGCTAGGAGGATAAAAAACAAAGCATCTCCTTGTCCAAAAACTTCAAATATTCCCTTTTTCATCTTAAGTTTTGCATAGCTCCATAAAATTCCAAAAATAATGGCAACAAAAGAAATGTTGATTAAAATACTTGATAGAAACACAAAATTATCTTGCTGTAAAAAATGAAGTGTTCCTCCTAAGAAGATACCAGCAATTAATAGCCATACAGATACCTTTCGCTCTTTAAGGTCTTGATAAAAGAGGGTGCCTAAAATAAGAATGAATAAAAGTTCTAGTATGATTTTCATTGGATAATCTTGTTTTTCTGTTTTTTAATTATTTAAAAACAGGCTGTGAGCGTTCATTTTGTTGCGTGAGTTTTTGGATATAAAATCGTCCTGTTAATTCTTGTTTGTTTCTTCTGTAATTCTTTTTCTTTTCAAAGTTTAGTGATCTAATTTTTCCTAACTGTTCTCTTTCTAATGCATTGACCAATTTTAAAAGCGCACTAAAATTTCCTTTGATTTCAAAAGAGTAGGTATTTAAATTCGTATTGTTCTGAGCAAAAGAATGGGGTTCTTTAAAAGAAATAATTTCTATTTTTTCTTTTTTTGAAAATCGGTTAAGGCTTTTTAAAATCGTTTGCTGAAAAGAATTCTCAATAGACAAATTCTTCTTTTTTAAAATAGCATCTAAAGAGCTATTCTCTTGTTGCAGGTTAAAAATACGTTCGTTGGCATTGGATAATAATTCTTTGTCTTTTTCTAGCTTAGATAATTGTGATTTTAAATCAAACGTTTTTTGAATGGAAAACACATAAGAAATGATGAGTAATAGAAAAAACCCAAAAATTAAAGCGATATTTTTTTGTTTGTCACTCATCAAGGGTGATTATAAATTCAAAATTTGAAGTTGAACGAGCTTTTTTTCCTTTGCCATATTCCAAAATAGCAACATTTTTAATCCACTGTTTTTTCTCTAAAATTGAAATCCATTTCGAAAAGTTTTCATTCTCTTTAGAGGTTCCTTTAATCCTAATTTTTTGTGAATCAAAAATAAGAGGCTTGTCAGCTCTAACAACACCTTTTAGAGGTTGGTAATTGATTTGAGTTAATAAAATCGTGTTAGGTACGGAAACTCCTAATTCATCAATATATTTTGATAGTTTGGAGTTTGAAGCTGCATTGACGCTTTTTACCAAACGCTTTTTTTGAGAAACCACTTTTTGCAAAGTATTTAATTGGTTTTTATAGGTCTTGCTTAATTGCAATTCCCCTGTGAGATTGCCTACTTTTTCTCTGTAAGAACTAAAAAATAAAAAATTGATAAGTAAAATAGTCAACAAAAAACTTAATCCTGCTTTTACCCCCACATCAAAAAAACGTTTCTGTAGAAAGTTTTCTTTTAATTCTTTTTCAATAGCACTGGATGCATTTTTAGTATAATAACCAATAATTACTGATAGCGGCAATAGGTCGTTATTAGAAATCGTTAAATCATTTATGGTATATCTTTCGTTTAAAATAGCTTCTTTTTTGATGTTGGAAATTTCTTTCGCATCAAAGTCAATAACAGCATTTGAAGAATGTACAGTCGTATTATTTACAATACTTTGTAAATTTTTAATCGCTAAATTTCCTAAAGAAAAATCGAGTACAGCGATTCCTTCTTTTTTATATTTAGCAATGATGGTGTCTACAACTTCTTTTCTTGTAATGGAAACATAAGTATGATTTTTAGTGGTAAGAAATTCAACATAAAAATCACGATGCGTAATATTAGGAAAAGCTGTTCTTAAAATTGATGTTGGATCGGTATTTTCAATCGCTATTTTTTTTGAGAGTACTTGTTCATTATTTACAATAAGGAAAATATGTTTTTGCCCATTTAATACTTCAATGCTGTCCTCAAAACGATGTGTTTGTTTCTTTTTTGAAATGACAAACTCATTTTTCTTTTTGGTTAGTTGTAAGCAATTGAATATGGAGTTCTCAGCATATTCAATCGCTGCATATTTTTTTCCATATATGAGCTCTTGGACAATCATTAGTAAATAATTGTAGGTTTGATTAAAATAGAAAGTTTGCTTTTAGAAGCTTTTCTTGTACGCTTACTAAACAGCCATTTGATAATTGGTATTCTAGCTAAAAAAGGAACACCTGAACCTGAATTATTTTTAGAAGTTTCTTCAATACCACCTAAAATAATAACGTCTTTATCTTTTACACGAATGGTCGAAGTAAACTCTCTTGAGTTGATTCCAGGAGGAGCTTGTGGATCAATACGTTCTTTATTAAAACTAGATTGTAGTACATTAATATTTAAAGTAATATTCCCATCTCCTGAAACCAATGGACGAATGCCTATAGATAAATCAGCATCTATTGGGTAATAGTTTTTAATTTCACTAGTTATTGGGTTTTGGCTTCCTACAATATCTTTTCTTGTAACGGCATAATAAGAACGTTCTCCTTTAGATAAAGTTGCTTGATGTCCATTAAGCGTTGATAACTTTGGGGTAGATCTGACCTTTAAAGTTCCATTGGATTCTAATGCTTTGATTTTAGCATAAAAATTAGGAACTACCTTCCCAACATTTAAAGAACCAAAACCATTAAAACCACCAATAATTTTATTGATGCTTGTAGCTCCAAGAGTTACATCTGCACTAGGATATAATGTCCCTTTGTCTTTTGTTGGGGCTTCTCCCAGACCTAGGTCCAAGCCTGTAGAAACAGAATTAGAATTGGATACTTCAATAATCATTACTTCAATTAAGATTACAGGTACAGGTTTGTCAATGGTTTTTAAGAACTTTTTAAAAGCTTCTATTTTTTGAGCATTTCCATTGACTAAAAAAGCATTTTGTTCTACATCTGTGGTAATTTCTAATCCTTCTGTAATTTTTTTGGGGACCAATTCTAAAATAGCATCCGATTGATTGGAATAATCTTGAAAAGTACTTCTGTTACTTATGTTTGAATTTCTATTGGTTCTATTGTTATACCCTTGATTATTCTGATTAAAACTATTATTGTTTTGATTGTTAAAACCTTGATTTCCATAAGAGGAGTAGTTGTATCCTTGATTACTACTAAACCCTGAATTTCGATTGCTTTGAATGGGTGAATTCATAATCTCTATAGAGCGATGTTGCAAAGGAATGGTTACAGCACTGATTAAAGAAGGTTGCTTGCTATCTCCAAAATAATAAATACCCTTTCTTTTTTTATAACTAAACTTGGTGTTTTCTAAAATTCTAGTGAGCAACACATCATAAGTAATTCCATTCGCTTTTACGGTGGCATTCCCAGCTCCTGTTAGTGGTGAACTGGTAAACATATTGATACTCAAATCAAAACCAATATCTTTTACAATAGAAGCGATGGCAACGTTCTCAAAATCAACATCTACAATTTGTTTAATCGTATCTTGTACTTTAAAGTAAAAATTGGAGTTTCTATATCTGGCTGGCTTTTGTCTTCTGGTATCTGTTATCCCTTTTTGATTGGGAGCACTGGCACTTTCAAAGAGGTAATAATTGTCTTTGGTTTTGGTCACAGATAAATTATTGGCAAAAGCTATTTTATCAATAGCACTTTCAAAAGATTTATCTTTGATATATGAGGATATTTTTTGATTTCCAATGCCAGGAGCAAAAACTAAATTCTTTCCAGTAACATCTGTGATTTTTTTGAAAGCAACAAAAAGGGTGTCATTTTGTAAATTGACTGAAAACAAATCTTTTTCTTTGTTATAATTGGCTTCAATATCTCTAGGAATATAAGGTGTTTTATATCTTTTGATACTGAGAATAGAACCTAAAACATCAATGGTTAACTTGTGTTCTTTACACAAATACAAAAACACATTTTTAACGGTGGCATTTGAAAAATTATGAGATACTTTTATTTGCTGTAAACCAGCTTGAATACTAACATTTACTTTATGATTTTTAGCAACGGCTCTAATAAAGGTTGAAAGCTCAATATCACTGACACTGAAATCAACTTTTTTTGAAAGACCTAGTACTGAAATTGATAAACTATCAAGCTTTTTTGCTATTTTTTGAATCCTATCAGTAGGATTTATTTGACCATAAGAAAATTGAGCTAATAATAACAAACCCAGTAAGAACGAGAAATGTCTTTTTTTTACAATCATTTTAGAGGTTTAGTTTACTTTAAAACTATGAGTTGTATAGTTAGTTGAATATTCTGAATTGATGGCTTTTACTCTCCACTCATAACCGCCTTTTTCTAAACTTTTTGTAACAATAGTTTTGGTGGTAACCGAATCTAAAACAATCTGACTGGCAGAACTAAAGCTAGGTGTAGCAATTTGAATTATATACTTGGTAGCATCTGGAATTTCTTGCCAATTGAATTGAATAGCACCTTTAGTCATTTCAGAATTATTTGAAGGAGCTAATAGAACTAAGCTTTGGTCAGAGATATTTTCTGTAAAAATGGCTTCACAACAAAATAACAGAGGTAATAAAGCGAATATTAGGAATTTCTTTTTCATTTTCTCTAAAGGATTTTTTTCAAGGTTAAATGTACTAATTTATTATTATTTTAATACTTTTGAAAGAAAGAAATTTTTGATTGCTTTATGAAAACAAAAAACACATTTCTTAATAAAAAAACACCTGCTTTTAATATGCAGGAATTATTGGTGGTATTGGTAATTATTGGAATTTTAATTTTGATTGCTTTGCCAAACCTAATGCCAATAATCTCTAGAACAAAATCCTTGGAGGCTCAAAATCATTTGGTGCATTTATACGGATTACAGCGAAATCATTTTTTTATGTACTCTAAATATTCGAATGATTTTAATGAAATTGATTTTTTATCGGAAAAAACAGTAAAAAATGGAGGAAGTGCCAATTATGAATATGAAATTACACAAGCCACCAACAATTCTTTTAAAGCAAAAGCCATTGCTGTAACCGATTTTGATGGTGATGGGGTTTTTAATGTTTGGGAAATTGACCAAAATAAAAATTTGAAGGAAGTTGTTAAGGATTGATGATTATTAGCATTAGTTTATTAGCACTTGAAAATACTGAACATCAAAAATATTTTTATTAATTAACCTTTGATTTATTAAATTCATCAATTCTTGATAAAAAGGATTTCCTAAAACTGGCTTAAACTTTTCTATTTCTTGAATTTCAATACCATAATTTTTGTTTTCAGCAAACTCAATTAAGCTGTCCATTAACTTTATTTTTGCCCCTGTTTCTTTGCTTAATTTAGTGTTTATATCTAATTTTATTAAGAAATTCTTATATTTAGGATTGTAAAAATCAAAGAGGATATAAGCTAATAAATAATCAACAGGGGTTAAATCAATAACTTTATAATCACAAAAATTTAAAATATTTTTATTTCCTAAAAGCTTTTCAACTAATTTTAATGCTTTATGTTTTACTTCAATATCCTCAAAATGCTTTAAACATTTTAAAATGTTGCTAATAAAAACTAAGACATTTCCTCCTTCATCTGAAAGTACCTTTTTAGAAAAATTAGCTTTATTTTCAAATAAATTAATAAAAATAGTCACTATTTGAATATGATTCGATTTAAATAAAAACAATTCTTCGTTAGCCACAAATGGTAGAACTGTATGAATGTTCCAACCTTTATCTTCATAAAATAATTTGAATAATTCCCAATATTTATCTTCATAAAAAATAAAATTAGTTGCTACCGATTGTAGTATAATTCCATCTTCAAATTGATATAGAGAAGAAAGATTATTCAATTCTATTTGTTCGAGAAAATATTTTTTATCATAATTCTTTTCAAATATTTCTGTAATCTCTATTAAAATAGAGATTACTTCATTATAATTTTCAACTTTTAAATTTTTGTTTTCTAATAAAATTTTATTCTTTTCTACTAATAAATTGAATACTTGGAATAGCGATTTTCTATAATTAAAAAAATAAAGTCTTGCATTTGGAGAAGATTTTAATACAACTATCAATTCGTTTATTAAAGCTAAATCTAAAGTTTTATTTACTTCATTAAAAATAGCAAAAAGATACTTATTGAAAATAGTTTGATTAGGTATTCTATTAAAAATTATGGCATCAAACCTCTTAACTAAACTAAAAAGTAAATCGTAAAGCTTTGAACTATTTATTATGGTAAGGTTTTCAATTAATATATCTATTAAATGACCTAAATAGAAATCATTAATACATTCATAATGTTCAGTACTTATGACATCATTAACAAGAAATTTTAGGTATAGATTAATTTGCTCTAAATCTCTATTTGAAAAAATTAATGCATCATTTATTAGAATAAAAAGATTTTCAGCTAATTCTAGTGTTAAACTAAAATATAAATCTTGTATTTCCTCATTTCCGACTATATTATTGTTCTCTTTAAATCTAACTATTTCATTATATTGTTCTTCAATTTGATTTAAACTAGGTACAGGAGTTATTTTTACAAGTAGATTTTTTAATATAGACACAGAAATCACTTCTTCTTTATATATAGTAGTAATCTCATCTTTATAATGGAGTAAGCCTTTTGAAGAGAAAAACTCTAAATCATTAAAAAATGATAATAAATTGCTTCTAGCCCAAGCTTCATCATCATTTAAAGTCTCAAAATCATTAATTAATCCTTGATCATTAGTGCTTTCAATATTTTCATATTTTAAAGATAGCGCCTCATCACTCAATAAATTTATTTTGTCATTAAAACTAATTAAAACAGGAATGAGTGATTTTAAAATAGAGTCTTCATCATAAGCTCTTCCAAGTTTTATAAGATCTGATAAATAATAGAAATTCTGTTCAAGATCAATTCTTTCTTTATGGATCGATAAAATTTTTGTTATCTCAATATTTAATTGACTAATGTATTTAGCTTGAATTTGATATGATGATTTATAAATAATTTTATTAATAGATTCGTAGATTATGGTATTCCAAAAATTATCAAAGTAGACCCTTTTATAAAAGTCTATCATTAATTTTAAGTCTTTTTCTTGAATAATTTTTGCTATGGAATCTTTATTACATTCTGCCAAAAGCATATAATACGCATATCCGTAATATTGATGTTGCTGTTTAGAATAAAATTGATATAAGAACTTTAAGATCTTTATTAATAAATTTGAATGTTTGTTTTGCTTTTGAAAATTTGAATTATTATTAGACAGCATTCCAACTAACATAATACATAAATTCCAGAAAAATGAATCGGTAACTAGATAAACGATTGCTTCGACATTTAATTTTTGATCTTTTAAATAACGAGCAGACAAAAATTCTTGAAACGTAATGGTATGAAAACTAAACTGCCATAAAAATGAATCTTTAAAACTTCTTTTTTGATTTCCTAAACCTATTGACGATAAAATTTCAACTGTGCAAGAATGTTTATCATCTAACCTGCCAGAATAAACAAATTGTTTATTTATTTGCATTTGGTAAGCAAATTCCTCAATTAATTTACTTGATTTTTGAAATAGTTCAGGCTTGATATTCCCTTTTTTAAAAGAATAATCCAAAATCCAACCGTATACTTTTTCTTGTAAATCATATATCGATTTAATCGAAGACAAATCTTTTTCAATCGACTTACTAGTTAGATATATTAATGTAATATAAGACAACATTAAAGGGTTGCTAGAGTGATCCTTTAAAACTCTGTTCTTATCAATTAATCCAAGTAGTTTTTTCTTTTTTTGTTGATTGTTAAGAACAGCATCTAAATATTGTTCAGTACAGACATCATTAAAACCGTCTATTTGCAAAGAAACATCGTAGTTTAATTCGTGATTAATTAATCCATAAGGTCTTGACAAAACGATATAATTATAGTTTTTTATTTGTGATGAGAGTTTTATTCTGTTTTCAAATGATAATTCATCAAAACCATCTAGTATTAGTTGAAAATCATTTAAATTTTGCAACGAGGTCAATTCACTTTCTAAAGCAGAAAAATATTGATGATTGATGTAACTTAAAATAAAATCTTCTTTATTATAATTGACATCTCTTAATTGAATATAAATTAGAAGTTTTACATTTTTAATACTAATAGTATCTTTTGCCCACTTGTAGCATAACCATTTAGCGTAGGTAGATTTTCCTACTCCAGGGTTTCCACTAACGATTATTTTATTATTGGTAAGAATACTCTCAGAAATATAATCTTTTGATAAATTTCTACTATTTATTTTACTTTTGTAAACTTTAGAATGCGCATACTCTTTTTCAAGTTTTAATAAACTATCTCGTCTATAAATGTCTTCATAAGAGGTGTAAGAAAGTTGGATGTAATATTCGTCCATTGATAAAACACCTAATTTATTATCAATATCGCCATTTACTTTGATGCTGTTGAAATTAGAATCATTTAAATAGAATTCTCTCAAATGCTTAATTAAATCTATACTTGAAGTTGTGGTTCCAAATTTTTGTAGAATAAATTCAATTGAATTTTTAGCCTTAGAAATATCAAACTCTAATAATAATTTTGTTAAAGGAAATATCCCATGTCTATTTGGACTTGTTCCTTCTTTTAAAAAATTGACTATTGGTCTAAAATCAGCTGGCTTGCAATTCGTTTTAATTTCATTTATAGTTTTTAGGCTAGGGAAATAATTAATGATAAGAGATTGTTCCTTTTCCTTAAGTTCTTGATTGTTTAAAAAATCTAAAAGGCAATTCATAATCTGCGCCCTTTGTAAATCTTTAAAATAAACTAAAGCTCCTTCTTCCTTAGCTTTTTTATATGTAACTATAATAGGATTTTCTTTCATATAACTTATTTTTTATGGTTCAAACCTAAAAAAGACAGAATAGGAATCTTTAGGTCTTTTTAGGTTGTAATATTTAAAAAACTACAATCCCCCCTGATATTTGACTTGTGTTACAAAAAGTAACATCCTCTGTACAAGGAAATCGTCCATATAAACCCTTAGTCTTCTGGCGATTGTAAGACTAAGCTCGATCGAGGCAAGAACGTTTAAACATGATACAGTTCTTTCCTTTCATTTTGCTAGCTTTGGCTATTGGAATGAAAACATCTGACTCAATCAGTAATGATAAAGTAAAAGATGTTGAGCAAATTCATTATTTTGCAGCTGACCCTCCTCCATCTGAAGGGGCAGGTGAAGAAGATGAATTAGAACCAAACAACTAGTTTGTTCTTTCAAGCAGCGATATAATTATATCGCTGCTTTTTTATTCCAAAGATTTAAAAGGTGATGTACTTTCATCTATATTTTCTCTATTTGCATTTTTGTATCTAATGTATTTACTTACCAATTCGGTTGTGTTCTTAACGTTAAACTTATGAAATAAATTTCTTATATGAACTTCAACCGTTTTAGGAGATATAAAAAGTTTGTCTGCAATTTCTTTTTGAGTAAGTCCTTTCATTAAATGCATAATAACTTCTTGTTCTCTCATAGAAGCCTGCATCCAGTGTTCAATGTCTAACATTTCAGAAATATTTTTATCTATATAATGTTGTCCCTTCATAACCGTTTCAATGGCGGCATACGTTTCTTCTATCCCCAACTGTTTATCAAGATAAGCATCTATATTACATTCGTTTAAAAGCCGATTGTAATGGTGTTTTCTAGTGTGCTGGGTTAAAATCATAATTTTAATAGCGGGATATTGCTGTTTTACTTTTTTTGCAATCATAAAACCATCAAATTGTTTGGTTTCAAAATTTAAATCTAAAATTATAATATCTACACTATTTATTTTTAATACATCCAATGTGGCTTCATAATTTATTGTATGCAATACCTTTTCTATTTTAGGATGTTGTAAAAGAAGTAACTTCATTCCTTGTGCAAAAGAAACAGAATCTTCAACTAATAGAATATTGAGTTTATTTTTCATCTTAAGTTTTGTTTGATTGGAAAATTGATGCTAATAGATGTTCCGTTTTCTGTATCTCTTATAAAAAAATCTCCACCAAGTAATTTGGTACGTTGTTTAATATTCATCAGTCCTATTCCTTTATCTTGTCCATTTTTAAATCCAATACCATTGTCACAAAATTCAAATAATAACGTTTTATTATCTTTAATGCGGTGTTCAATTTGAACTTCTGTTGCCTTAGAATGTTTTTCAATATTATTTAATATTTCTAGTAAGATCCCATAAAAATTAGTTTGTGCTTCCAATGTCATTTGGTTTAATGTTTCAGGTAGTGGTAATTGTATAGCAACAAAAATTTGTCCGTAATGTTGGAATTCTGATAATTGAGAAATGATAATATCATTTAGAGACGCCTCCTTTATTTTATTTCCAAGTGGTGATAAACGATGTGAAATTAACCTAATTTCATGATTGATGTTTTTAATATCATTAATGATTATTTTTCGAATTTCTTTAGGGTTTTCATCTTTTTCTAAAGCTAAAATTTTTAGTCTAATACCATCGTAGGAAGTGGTAATAATATCATGTAGATCTTTACTAATATGATTTTTAACTAACTCTTGACTTTCAAGGATTTCTTCTAATTTTTTATTTTCCAATTTTTGCAATTTTTCTTTTTGATTTTGCTTTATAAAAAAGTAAATACCTATAAAAATTAGAATTAGTAAACCAAAAAGTGAGAGTAATAAGTTTTTATTCTTTAAGATTTGTTTTTGAATTATTATAATGGACTTTTTTTGTTCATTTTTAGTTTGTAGATCTGAAATTTCTTGCAATTTTAATAGGCTCTCAAATTTTTCTTGAAGTGTTTGTACGGTTTTAGATTGCTTTTCGTTAAACAATTCTTTATATAATTGATATTGTTTTTCCTTAAAATCATAAGCCATATTATAGTTATGTGTGCTTTTATAATATATAGATTGAACCTCATAATAACGTAACCAAACCTCTTTTTTGGAGATAGTTAATAAGTATAATTTTGTAGAATCTAAATATGATTTCGCTTTTTTATATGTATTGTTTTTTATTGCCAACAATGCCAATTCATTATAAGTATAGGCTATCGATAAAGTATCTCGCTCCATTTTTTTCTCTATAAGAGCTTTTTTATATGTTTTTAAGGCTAATTCGTATTTATCAGTTAAAAAATAAACTGTAGCCAAATTATTAAGCATTTTGCCAATCTCTTTTTTCTTTTTTAAACCATTTTGGATTTTTATTGCGTCACTATAATTTTTTATTGCTGAATCATAGTTCTTTTCACTCTTATATAAGTTCGCAAGATTATTATAAGCGAATGATGTCTTTAATGTATCAGAGAGTTGTTTTCTAATATCAAGGCTTTCAGTCAAATATTTTCTAGCGATTTCTAGATTCCCAAGTAGCCTTTGTGTCTCACCAATTGTATAACAAACACTTGCTTTTTTTGATTGATTTTTATGTTTTGAAAACCCATCATAAGCTAATAATAAATAATTTATTGCTGAATTAAACTGCCCCGCTTGTTTAAATAGAATTCCTGCTTTTAAATAAGTAGAAAATTTATCTGCACTATCATCTAAATTCTTATAAATATTTAATGAATTACTTAAAGCCCAAAATAGACTGTCTTTCTCTTTTTCTTTTCTATAAATTAACCCAAGATTAAAATAAGAGTCTGCTGCATTTTTAGATGTTGAATCTCTTAAAATACTTTTTTTAAAGTGGATTTTTGAATCCTCATACTTTTTCTGCTTGTAATAAATTAATCCTATTTTTCTATAAATATAGCTGGCATCATAAATCAAATTCTGGTTTGAAGCAATTTTCAAGGATTCGTTGTATACTTCTAAGGCGTTTTCAAAATTTTTATTTTTCTCTAACTGTTTTGCTTTATTTATTAAAATATATAGTTTTTCATTATTGTAAACAGTTTCAAAGCTGTAACAATTTAATGTAAAACTCAATATTGAAAATAAAAACCAGTTTTTCATAAAATAAAAGTAATTGAAATTATTTTGAAATAATTTGCTTCTAATAAAATTAAGGGAAAATCCTTATTGACCCCACGAAGCTTTAAATATAATTTTACTGACAACTATATATCATTAAAATAATGAGGGATCTAAGAGAGTATCATGATAAAATTAAGTTGCAACAATTTGAGTCTTTTTATAGATTGTCTTTAGATGAAAAGAAATTAATTAAAAATAAAATTTCTAGTAAAGCTAAAAAAAAATTCAATCAACAAGAATATTTTAACATCGCAAGGAAAAGTGATTTACTTAAAGATATTCTTCCTAACGAGTTAACAAAATCTGTTGTGAATTTTGGTAGCAAATCTAATACTATAGGCGCCTTTTTAATTGAAAATTTATTACTAGATCAACATCTTGGACCTACAGGTGATCTAGATTTAAAAATAACTTCTTATAGTGAACTTATTCTAATGTCTATGGCTAATTTGATAGGCTATCCTTATGGCTATTTTTCTCAAAGAGAAGGGAAAATAATACAAAATCTCTTTCCAAGAATAGAAGATAAAAATAAACAATTGGGCACAGGTAGGGTTTATTTGGATTGGCATACTGAAGACGCATTTCATAATCTTAGATGTAACCACATATTATTGTTTTGCTTGAGAGGTACTCCAGAAGCTTATACACTAATTTCTAAAATAGATATCTATAAATTAAGCCCTGATACACTAAAGCAACTACTAAAGCCTAATTATATAATTTCTTCAGATGAAGCATATGGTGTTAAAAAAGAAGTTAAAGTGCCAATCTTGGAGTTTAGTGATACTCTCACTTTTAGATATGATCCATTATATACTTCTAGATTTTTAACCAAAAAAGCAGAAGATGCATTTAAAGAGTTAAAATTATTGATTACTGAAAATGCTGTAAAAATAGCCCTTAAGCCTGGTGATTTATTAATTATTGATAATAATAAATCTGTACATGGCAGGTCATTATTTACTCCAAAATTTGATGGATATGATCGTTGGCTTCAAAGAGTTGTCACTCTAAAATCTAAAGTAAAATGGGAATTTGTAAATAATAATAATCCTTATATAATTAATTTATGAAAATATCACAAAACATAGAATCTAGCTTTGCATTGCATTATGAGAGTTCAACGTATTCAAAAGCCAAAATAAAAGCAACTTTTTCATTCCCTGAAGGTTTTTATATATGTACTGACAAAAGTCCTTTCCATCCCGAAGACTATTTAGGTGGAGATCAACCTGGAGATAAAGGAACCCTAGTTATTGAGGGTATTAATTATAGCGTAGAAGATTCTCACATTATAATTATAGATTCAAATACAAAAAAAAGGATATTCCCAAAGAGTAAAGGTGCTTTTTATAATGGTCTTGAAATGGGTGAATATATTGCTCTAATTGGGCACTTTATTACTGAAGGTTTAACTTCATTAAATGAGAATTCAGTAATAGACCTTGAGTGTGAGTTATATGTAAATGTGAAATTTAGAGATAATCTTTCTAAAACTCATACAGCAGTTCATTTAATGTCATTAATTCTCAATAAGAAATTATCAGAATTTTGGAAAAAAAACATTGATAATAGAGATGATTTAGGTCAGCCAAATTTTGATTATTTAGCCATACAAAAGTCAAAAATTTATTCTCAATATTCTACAGATGAATATAGGCTTGGGAAAAGCTTATCAAAAAAAGGATTCGATTTAGAAAAATTTAAAAAAGTTGATTTTAAACAATTTTCTGATGAAATAACAAGCAGTTTAAATGAAGTTATAAAAAATAATAAAGACTCAAAAGTAATTATGTATGGAAACGATATTCAATTAGGGTCAAAACGAAATTTTAAAGTTATAATAAATCATAAACCTGTGATTATACCTTGTGGAGGTACACATGTTAACTCTTTATCTCAATTACCTGAAATTAAAATAGACTGCTTATATAATCAAAGAGAAAAAAGGTTGCTAATCAAAACTAAATTAATATAAATCGTCTAAAAATTTAACAATATGAACGAATTTTTATTTTATCTAACACGCTACGGAATATACTTTCTCCAAGGATTAGTAGCATTCCTAATTTTAAAATCTTTTTTTAGTGCTACACTAAAAAGCCATCATTCAAAATGGAATACACTTATTGATAATTTCAATTTTTCAACACAGGAGTTTTACAAACTACTTAAAGAAGAATTGCAAAACCAAGGTGTTAAACGTATTGAAATTGAACAAGTTTCTTTAAAAGAAGGCAATGCATTTTCATCAAGAAGAAGTTATTTAAGAGCTACTTGGAAAGAATATCAATACGATATTTGTGCAGCACCATTTGGGAAAGGTTTTTTTATCTCTTGGTGGTTGTTGTATAAAAACTCAATAAGTCAACTTATTATTTCAAAGATTCCGTTTGTTGGAGAATGGTTAGCAAGAAAATTATATCCAGTAACCTATTATAAAATAGATACAGCCTCTATGTTTATGAGTTATGCACAAGCTGCTGTATTAAAAGTAGTTGATGATATTTCAAAATCACAAGGAATAAGAATCTTGTCAAAACAAAAACGAAAGCCTACACTACAAGATATCTTCAAACGATAATGGGATGAAGCTATCATTAGCAGAACAAGCAACAATTAATTTTTATGAATTTGATTATAAGGGACGTGGTTATTACCACTTCCCTTTTTGTGTGGATATAGAACCACCCTATACCCATTTTTCTCATCATCAACATTTAAAATCCTATCCACAAGAGTATGATGACGGGAGAGCACCTTCCTATTTTAAAAATTTAACAGCACTTTTTACACCCAAGGTTCAAGAAGAAAAAAAAGAAATAGAGAAACCTTTTTTACCAAAAGAAGTACTCTCAAAACCTATATTGGTTGGTTTGGAAATTTCTTTTCCAAAACATCCATATATTGATAAAACATTGTTTGTCGAATTGTTGAATATGCTTGGCTATTCTGAAAATTCTATTTCTTTTGAAATTATTGGTACTTTTGAAAAGATTACCATTCAGATTGTTTGCAGTGAAAAGGATAAAATGCGAATAACCTCACATTGTAAAGCCTATTTTTCATCCATTTTATTTAAAGAAGTAAATGCATTAGATCTCCCTTTTAATGGTTATGATGATATCGCAGTTTGTGATTTCGGTTTGGAAGAAGAATCTATGCGTTCCATTCATACTCCCCAAAACTTTAGTATTGATACTTTTACAAGTATTTTTGCAACACTTGAAAACTTACAACAAGGAGATGTTATTGTCTATCAGATATTATTCAAGGGAGTTATAAACCCTTGGTCGAAAAGTATGATTAATGCTGTTTCTGATTCTAGTGGAAATTCATTCTTTCTGGATGCACCAGAAATGCTTCAGTTGGCTAAAAATAAGGTTTCTAAGCCTTTGTTTGCAGTTGTGGTACGTTTGGCTGCGCAATCATTGTTCAAGGAACGTACCCAATATTTGGCTTCAGAAATAATCCGAACTATTTCTACTTTTTCAAAATCTGAGTTTAATCGATTAATTCCATTATCTAATGAAGGATATAAATATCAACACCATATAGAAAATCTGTTTTATCGGCAAACCAACAGATTAGGAATGCTATTAAATACGGATGAATTAGTATCATTGGTTCATTATCCTAACGAAAGTGTTGTATCTTCTAAATTAGGTTTTAATGATAAAAAGACGAAAAAAGCACCTCAAATGGTTTTACAAGATACTCGTGGTTGTTTTATAGGCATTAATTCGTATCAACAAGAAGAATATTCGGTTCATTTAACTAAAGAACAACGTCTCAAACATATTCATATTGTCGGTGCCACTGGGGTTGGAAAATCGACATTAATTGCCAATATGGTATTGGATGATATTGAAAAAGGAAATGGAATTGCATTGTTTGATCCTCATGGCGATATCTGTGAAGATGTTTTACTTCGAATTCCAAATCATCGAAAAAAAGATGTGGTTGTTATTGATCCTTCAGACAATGAATTTCCTATCGGATTTAATCTACTACAAGCTAGTAATGATGCAGAAAAAATAGTTCTCAGTTCCGATTTAGTTTCCGCATTCAAACGTCACGCTACAGCTTGGGGAGATAATATGACTGCTGTATTATCCAATGCCATCAATGCTTTTTTAGAAAGTAATTGTGGTGGAACATTGATAGAACTCAAACGTTTTTTAATAGAAGAGAAATTTAGGAATGCTTATTTAGAAAAAATTCATGATAATTCCATTCATTATTACTGGAAAAATGAATATCCGCTTGTTAAAAAAGGTATTGCTCCTTTATTAACAAGAATTGATACTTTTTTACGCCCCAAGATTATTAGATATATGCTGGCTCAAAAAAAAGGTATTGATTTTAAAGAGTGTATTGATGATAAGAAAATCGTTTTATTGAAACTCTCACAAGGACTTATCGGAGAAGACAACTCGTATTTATTAGGTTCTTTATTTATTTCTAAATTCAATCAAGTAGCACTATCAAGACAACAAATTTCTAAAGAAAAAAGACATCCGTTTTATATTTATATGGATGAATTTCAGAATTTTATAACACCTTCGATAACAGCAATGCTGTCTGGAGTTCGTAAGTATGGAGTTGGGCTTGTTTTAGCACACCAAGAACTCGCCCAAATTGAAGAACAAAAAGTATTGAATTCTGTGATTTCAAACCCATTTACACGAATCTGTTTTAGATTGGGAGATAATGATGCACGTAAATTAGAAATTGGTTTTTCTTTCTTTGAAAATAATGATTTACAAAGTTTAGGAACAGGAGAAGTGATTATGCGTGTTGGAAGTAGTTTAAATGATTTTAGCCTCTCTACATCAAAATTATCAAATCAAATAAATTCTGAAGTTAAAGATTTTATCATTCAAAATACACGAAACAAATACACCAAGAATCGTTCTGAAATAAAAACCTTGTTAGATAGTTTACTACCTAAACCAAAAGCCTCCAAAGTAAAAGAAGAACCTATTTCTAATAAAATCTTAGAAGAATCATCTGATGATAAAATAGATAATACGATAAAAACTCTTCCTAAAATTGTAAAAGAAGAGAAGAAGCTAATTCCAAAGAAAGAGAAAAAGGTATTCACTAATTTTGAAAAACAAAAGGAAGTTTATCTCCAGCAAGCTGATGAACAGGAAATACTTCGTAAACATCGCTCATTGCAATATTTTGTTCGTACTATGGCAGTACAACGTGGTTTTAAAGCAACCCTTGAAGAAAAGTCTAAAAATGGTGGTCGTGTTGATGTTGGGTTATTAAAAGACGAGATTCGCATTGCTATTGAAATTTCAGTAACCAATACTGTTGAGTATGAAGTTCAGAATATTCAGAAATGTATAGATAGTAATTATTCTCTGGTTTATATGATTTCTGATGATGAAAAACATCTCCAAAATATTAAAGAACAGACCTTAAAAGTTATTCCAAAAAAGTTGCATTCCAAAATCCATTTTTTCCCTTCCAAAGAATTATCTTTATACTTGGATGCACTAACTCCAACTTCTATTGTTAAAGAGAAACGTGTCCGTGGCTATCGTGTGAAAGTAAATTATAAAACAGATCATAGTGATATGAATAAGCAAAAATCTATTACCAATATTATTATGGATGCGTTACGGAAAAAGTAGTGTTACTTTTCAAAAATGAATTGATTTTTAAAGTCACTTTTTTATCAATTTTACAATACCTTGCTTGTTCTATTTTTAGGATTTCTTCTTTTGGAATATTTATCATTGATAAAAAATCATCCATTGAAACCGAATGTTGTTTTCTCCATAACTTTGTTCGAGTTCCGAGTTTATCAAAGTTGGATGTTAGCTTTGGTGTGAAACCTAAAAACTCAATTATAGGTTCTAAATATTTTGGATGAATTGTTTTTTTGTTTATCTCCCAACTGGATAAGCACATACCATTTACTCCAAAGAATTTTGCTGCTGTGGCTTGTGAAAGATTTCTTTGTTGTCTTTCCCTCTTTATATACTCTCCTAAAGTTTTAGGTTTTATTTTTGGTGTGGTTTTTTCAGGTATTTTAGCTTTAAGGGTAAAACTGCATTTGGGTATCATTGAGTATAAGTAATTGCTTCTACTCGCCTACTTTGGAAATTCCGTAGGAATTTCCAACTTGGTATGTACTTGCAAAGTTTGGTGCTAAACCACGCAACTACTCATAGCCGAGACCGTTGTAGGTAATTTGAGAAAATGTCAGTCGATTTAATAGATAGAGTTCAATATTTAAAAAAAAGAGGAAACGAAAAACCTCAAGAAGAAGTATTTCGTTGGATTTCTGAAAATGAAATCGAACCTCTAACTGAATTCATAACTGATGGAAAAAAATATTATTGGAAAATAATCTCATCGGGCAAGTTTAAAAATATTATCGATGAGGATTTGACAGAATGGTTTTTGATTTTCTCAAAAGATTCTGAATTTAAAGCTCTTGCAAAAAAAAGAGACGGAATGGAGAACTTAATTGGACAAAAAAACGAACCGAAAATCTCAACAATCTGGATTTTGAAATCGGATTTTGAATCGTTAAAAATAAATGACAAACCAATATTAATTTGGACACCACATAGATTTGAACGACCAATTGAGAATATTAATTATGATTTTAATCAGCTGATTTCTAAACTTAAAAATCCAAATATAAAATTGACTGAATTTATACTTGACCCTAAATCAAAAACATATCAAAACCGAATTAGATAAAAAACATTAAGACTAAATATCAATAAATGAAAAAAATATATTTTGCTCTTTTCTGTCTACCAGTTTTTTGCTTTTCACAAAATATTGATTCGTTAAATATGCTAAAAAAAACGATTGGTTTACTTTACATTGGTTTGACAAAGACACAGTTTATCTACTTCCAAAACGGAAAATTGGGGATTATTCAAAGCTCGATACTCTTCAAATCCTTAGAATGAAAAAAATCGAATTTTATGGAGAGAGAATTAGTTTTAATAAAAATGGTGAGTTAAAGTATTCTAATAATATGTCCTGTCCAGTTGGAGAGCCCTTAAGAAAAGTACACTCTATCGAGTTAAAAAATAATAAACTGATTGTGGATTTTGAATACACGAGATGGCCTTGGGGAAAGAACGTTGCAATTCGACAAAAAAGAATACTTGACATAATTAAATGGAGTTCTGAGCGAATTATTTTAAAGTAAAAACTACCTACAACAACGTGTATAATTAATTGCTTGGTTCAAGTCTACTCGGAATTTCCTTCGGAAATTCCTCTGGCTCGTGAATGTTTGCTAAATTAGTTGCTGAAACACGCAACTAACCATACACAAAACCGTTGTAGGTAATTATGACCCGTCCTGAATAAAGGCTACATAATTTTAAACATTATGTATAAAAACGACAGAGTAACCAGACGTTACAGCGAACCTTTCAAATTAAAAATTTTAGCCGAACTTACAACTGGAAAGTATAACAAGTATCAACTAGGTAAACTTTATAGTATTGCTCCTACAACCATTAACGAATGGATTAGAAAATATGATCGTAAAGACCTTATGAACACTAGAGTTATGGTAGAAACAAATGATGAAATATCGCGTATCAAAGCATTACAAAAAGAGATACAACAACTGAAGAAACTGCTTCTTAAAAAAGATATGGATGGGCTTATTGATGATGCTTACCTAGAAGTAGCTGCTCAAAAACTAGGGTATAAAAGTGTCTTGGAACTTAAAAAAAACTAAGTATCAAGCCTTAATTATTGCAGTTGTAAAAGCTAAAGGGTTTACTTCAATTTCTAAGGTATGTAAAGGTTTTAACTTAAATCGTGATGCTTATTACAAATACAAACGTAGAGCTGATCAAAGAAATAAAGTAGAACAACAAATCATACATATCGTAAAAAAAAGACGTAAATCCTTACCTAGAGAAGGCGTGCGTAAATTAATGAAATCTATAAATGATGACTTTGATAAACAACACCTAAAAGTAGGCAGAGACACTTTGTTTAAGGTACTTAGAGAACATAATATGTTAACACTTAGAAAAAAATATAGTTGTAGAACCACAAACTCTTATCATCGTTTTTATAAGTATAACAACCTTATAAAAGATATGAAAGTTAATAAACCTAATCAAGTTTGGGTATCTGACATCATATACATTAGAACCGTTAAAGGCTTTTGCTATCTGGCGCTTATTACAGATATGCATTCTCGTAAGATTATTGGTTATGCCTTGAAGTAATAGCCTGGAACTAAAAGGATGTGTTAGAGCGCTTAACAAAGCTATTTATCAAGCAAAAAACACTAAAAATCTAATACATCATTCTGACAGAGGAATACAATATTGTAGCAATCTATACACACAAATACTTAAAAGAAATAATATAAATATTAGTATGACAGAAGAAAATCATTGCTATGGAAACGCGCTCGCAGAACGTGCAAACGGTATCTTAAAAGATGAGTTTTATCTCAACCAGGTCTTTGATAGCTTTGAACACGCTAAAAAAGCCACAAAAAATGCAATTAATCTATACAACGAAATAAGATTACATCTATCTTTAGACTTTAAAGCGCCTAATATGGTATACAAATTAACAGCGTAAATCAATTTTTAATCTGTAGCCATATTTCAGGACAAGACATAGTAAATCGCGAAAAGAAATTAAAAATTTAGGTTTTAGATTTACTAGTAAAAAAATGAAAATTGAAATTTAGTAAATTATTTTGTTGCCAAACTTTTTTCTTCTAATAAAATTTGCTTAATTTTAAATCGCTATGAATATAATTGAGTTTAAAAAACTAAGTAAAGAACTTCAAGATTTAAGTAAAAACATTCCTTTAAATTGGGGCAAAATTCAAAATAATAAAACAGATTCTTTGTTGAATTTATTTGATATTAAAAATAAAAATCAACTTGAATCTGAAATAGAAAATTTTGATAAAAATTCTCAAAATTATTTTAGAAGAAGATGGTTTTTATGGCAATGTTCTAAAGTTGATGAATATTTGTTTTATCAAGAAAATAATGTTACTAAGAACCCTAATTCTAGAGACCAAAATTGGGATGTTGAGTTTCATCAAAAAAAACAATTTAGATTTGATATAAAAGGTACTGTTGTTCCTAAATCTTTAAGAGCAAATTTTACTGTTTCTGACGAACAAAAAATCATCAATTTTTATTATCAAAACCAGAGTAAGGGCATCAGAAATAACACGCAAAATAGGTTATTTATTGTGCATCATTCTTTTTACAAACCCGAAAGAAGTTTGTTTTTAAGGTGTCATTGGCAACTTAAACAAAAAGCTTATCTGCATTTTACGAATCTACTTTTATCAAAAGTAAATTTTTGCACTTACAAAAATGCGATTGCAAAATGTATTTTTATCATCGAAAGCAAAAATAATGCGTTTAGTTTTGTTATCAACTAAAAAATTATTCTTCTAAAATTTTAGCAATATTTGGTTTAAAATAGTTTGGTCCTTTTAAAACTTTACCATCTTCTCTGTAAATTGGCTTACCATCTTTGTCTAATTTACTCATATTAGAACGCTGAATTTCATTAAAAACTTCTTCGATTTTGTCTTGCATTCCATGTTCTATAATGGTGCCGCATAAAATATAGAGCATATCTCCTAAAGCATCTGCAACCTCTACCAAATCGTTATTATTGGCGGCTTCTAAATATTCTTCGTTTTCTTCTCTCATTAATTTATAACGAAGTAAATTTCTATCTTCACCAATATTAGCAATTGGTTTTTGATTCATATTTAATTTATAAACTGTATGAAATTTTGTTACTGCTGCTATTTTGTTTTTCATTATTAAGTTATTTCTAGTTCTGTTTTTATCTTTTGAAAATTAAAATTAGACCAATCTGTAATATGACTTTTAATATTTTCTTTTTTAAAATCTATTAAATTTTTATCTCTTATTCCTAAAAAATGGATTCCTAAGTTTTTGGCGGTTTTTAAATCCCAAATCCCATCTCCTACAGAAATAATATTCTCAAATTGGTTGACATTAAAATAATTTTTAGCTTTTTCTATGGCAGATTTTACAATATTTTCTCTTGTAAAAATCGTGTTAGAAGCTTCTACCAAATTGGGCACAAAATTAATTTTTGCCTGCTCTAGTTTAATAAATGCTGGTTGTAATAAAGAACCTGTTGCAAAACAAATAGCATAATCTGTTTCTTTTAAAAAGAAATCTACAATTAAATTTGCTCCTTTTATTTCTTCTGTTTTTGGTAAATCTAGCAATCTTTTCGTCATTTTTTTTTCAAAGGATGCAACAAAGGAAAGATCGAATCCTTTATTAAAATTGGCTTCGAAATTTAGTTTTAAAATATGACTATCTGTTACATTTGGGTAGCTTTTCCAATCTTGATTTATTTCTGTAATTCCAAAATCAATCATTGTTTTTACATACGCAGTTTGATGTTGGTTTTCACTTTTTGTAAGTGTATCATCAATATCAAAAACAATTAAATTTTTCTTTTTCATTTAAGTTGCTTTCTTTAATAACCAAGCAGGTACAGTTTTTAAAACCCAAGCTATTAATTGCCATCTCTTAGAAATATAGGCAACTCTTTTTTTCTTTTTTATGGCAGCATAAATTTGATTTGATGCTTTTTTTAAAGGGACTAACCAAAAAACGCCATCGCCCAAAGCCATTGCTGTATCTACAAAACCAGGTCTAATATCTGTAATAAAAACTTTTTTAGATTTTATAGATTTTGTTTTGATATACAAACTTTCTAAGTAGGCTTTTTGATAGGCTTTGGATGCAAAATATACTGGCGCAGAACGATTTCCTCTAATAGATGCAATTGATGAAATTCCAACTAAATGTCCAAATTGTTGTTTCTTAAACAAATTATACGCTAAAGTGTAGAGTTTGGTTACGCCAAGCACATTTGTGTTTATGGTTTGCGCTTCTTTGCTCCATTCTAATTTTGGATTTACAAACCCAACTCCAGAAGATTGTATCACCAAATCAATGGTTTTAAATTGATTTACAATTTCATTAAAAACCTTTTCTACTTCATCAACTTTTTGAATATCATTTTGTTTGATGATTACTTGATTCGGAAATTCTTTTTTTATTTCTTCTAACAATTCTAATCTTCTACCTGTAATTGCCACATTATACCCGTCTTTAACTAAAAGTTGAGTTAGTGTTTTACCAATGCCAGAAGTTGCTCCAAAAACGATGGCGTTCTTCATTTTATTTGTAATTTTGAAAAATCAAATTTTAATGATTTTAGATAGACAATATATAGAAACTTTCTGAAAAATGAACTTTTCTTTTTGGCTATTAATTCACAACTTATAAAGAATAGAAACTATGTTTTTAAGTGCTTTTTTTACTACAGGACGAATTATTTTTACGATTTTCTTTGTAATTGCTTTTTTAACTTTAATGATTTATAGTTATAGAAAAGACATCAAAAATCACGAACGCTACTATAAAGGTGCTGGTAAAAAAGTGATGCTTTTTGGTGGGTTAATTGTTATTATTTTTATGGTAATTCGTTTTTTAACAGAGCATTAAAAAAACCGACTCATTTTAGAATCGGTTTTATAACATTTATAGCTTTTGATTTTACTGTAAAAGAAAATAACACAAATTGTATTTTCTTATTATTTAGTTTCTAAAAAGCTATAGTTTTTAGAGTAAAAAAGCATTTGGTTTTCAAAGCTTTTTGGTTGTTTAATAGTAACATCTATAATACTATCCTCTGTATTTGTTATTGGTACTAAAACAGGATTCACAAAACCATTATATGGTGCAGATTTAAACTGCTTATTTCTTTTAAGCACTTCTTTATGAATTTCTAGATCTACTTTAACACCATAACCTTCAACTAATTTTTTAGCAGCTTCAAAGTCTCCTTCAGATTTTATACGTTGTGTTTCTCTTAATAGTCGTCCAAAAATTTTACAAAGCTTATCATAATCATTAATATTATAATAGGTTTTTCCGTTTTTAACAACCTTTTCTATTACGTTGTCTTTTGCTCCTTGTTCAAACGCCCAAGCAGAAACCCATTGTCTGTTTACCATATGGTCTTCTTCTACATCATCACCTAAATTTAATCTTATTAATTGCGTTATTAATCCATTTCTAATATACCCATCATAAGCTGCCATTCCTAACTTTTTCCAATTATCGGTCAATCCTAATTCTTGCAATTTTGGATCCATTAAATAAAACAAACCAACTAAATCTGCACGTCCTTCTTCCATAGTTGATGCATAATTTTGAAGCGTTTCTTTTGGTTGCCCAACACCATTGTTAATTACCCCAGAAGCGTGTCCAACAACTTCATGTAAAGCTGTATGTAATTTGTCTGCAATTTGTCCGTATTTTTCTTCTAATTCAATTTCCTCTTTATCGTGCGCAAATTCTTTTAAACGCCCAGTTCCGCCAGCATTATTATACGCTCTAATAATGTTTCCTAGAGAGACAGATTTAGAACCATGCTGTTGGCGAATCCAATTATTGTTTGGTAAATTTACACCTATTGGCGTACTTGGAGATGCATCTCCTGCCTCACCAGCCACATTAACGGTTTTGTAAGAAACCCCTACAACATTTTTCTTTTTATGATTTTCCATTAAAGGAGAATTGTCTTCAAACCATTGTGCATTATCTGATAAAACTTTCATTTTACGAGACATATCAAAATCTTTAATTTGTACAATTGTTTCGTAAGACCCTCTGTATCCTTTAGGGTCGTTATAAACTTCTATAAAACCATTAATCCAATCTATATTACCATCTGTAGATGTTGCCCAAGCAATACAATATTTATCCCAAATATCTAAACTACCCGTTTTATAATACTCAATTAATAAACTTAATGCATTTGCTTGTTTTTCATTTTCTGCAACTCCTTTTGCTTTTTCTAACCAAACAATAATTTTGTCTATTGCTGCACCATACATTCCGCCAGATTTCCAAACTTTTTCTACCAATTTACCATTTTCTCTAACTAATTTAGAGTTTAAACCTGCTTCTATTGGCATTCCTTTTGGACCTTTGTAAGCTGTTTTATAAAAATTGGCAACTTCTTTATCAGTAATATCTGGCGCGTAAAAATTAATTGCAGATGATAAGATATTATCAACGCCTGCTTTTTTATTCACTTTTTTATTATCGGCATCATTAAATAATACTTCTATAACTTCTGAGGATAAACTAGTGTTCGATTTTTTTAATAATTCGTTTACAAAATATTCTTTAGTAAATTCTGGTTTTATTTTATCGTTTGAATAATGATGATGAATTCCGTTAGAAAACCAAACTCTTTTTAAATAGGTTTTAAACGACTTAAAATTGTCAGAATTTCTATCACTTTTATAATTCTGATTGATATTTTCTAGTGCTTTTCTAATACTTAAATTATGTCTGTAATTTTGATCCCACATAATATCTCTACCCGCTAAACCAGCTTGTGTTAGGTAGTATACAAGTTTTTTTTCTTTTAGAGTAAGTTCATTAAAACCAGGAATTTTGTAGCGTAAAACTTTAATGTCTGCAAATTGCTCTACAAAATGATTGAATTCTTCTTGCTTTTCAACCTTTTTAGAAGGTTCCTTTTTATCACAAGAAAATAAAAAAGCTACTGTAAATAGCGCTAAGAATGCTTGTTTTATATTCATATTTTTTAATTTTAAATTGATGTATAAATATACGGTTTTTAGGTTTGATATTTTCTCATATTTCTTAATCGTTTCCAAGTTTTGTTGTGTATAATAATATAAATTAAAAAACAACTTACATCAAGCAAAAAATAGAACAAACTTATTCCGCTTGGCGGATTATTGCTTGGTAAAAAAGTAAAAACCCTAAAAGCTGTATCTGGCCATTTCCAAGCGCCAAAAGCTGTTCCTCCTATTTCTAAAATTGCCACTAGAATATACATTGAATAAAAAAATAATCTATCTTTTGGTCTTTTCAATAGAAGTAAAAAAACACAAATTGTCATTACAAAACCAAAAATATCTGTAAAAAGTAGAAGATAAATTATTGCAAAAAAACCAATAGCTATTGCAAACAATTGTTCTATTGCTTTATGATGTTTTCTAACAACAGATGCTTTGCTAAACATAAAAATTCTTCCATACAAAGCAGCGTGACCTAATGGCACATATAAAGGTACATTTTCTAATCTATAAGTATACATATGAAGCCCCCTAGAAAATAAATGCTCTCCTAAAAAACCTACAATTACAGCGTAAATCATAACTTTTTTTACTCTAGGTGTAGATCTAAAGTACATTTTTAAAAAACCAGCAAGCATTAAAATATTAATAAGCCACTGTGAACTTGTTACATTTTCTGAAAACCAAAGACTATCAAAAAAAAGCACAAAAACAAAGAAAACAAAACGTCCTATTTCTCTATTAAATATTGATATTATTTTATTTAAATCGGTTTTAGGAACTGCTAATATTTTCATCCTTTAGGGTATTTAAAACAATTTGTTGTGTGATCATTTACCATACCAACTGCTTGCATATAAGCGTAGATTACAGTAGAACCCACAAATTTAAACCCACGTTTTTTTAAGTCTTTAGAAATTGTATCTGACAAAGTTGTTGTAGCAGGAACGTTTTCTTTTCTATGAAATTTATTTATAATCGGTTTTCCATCAACATAACTCCAAATAAATTTAGAAAAAGAACCAAATTCTTTTTGAAGTTCTATAAATAATTGTGCGTTAGTTATGGCACTTCTTACTTTTAATTTATTTCTAATGATTCCTGAATCTTGTAGTAAAGATTTGTACTTACTTTCTGAATATTTTGCAATCTTTTTGTAATCAAAATTATCAAATGCTTTTCTAAAGTTTTCTCTTTTATTTAAAATAGTAATCCAACTTAAACCTGCCTGAAATGTTTCTAAAATTAAAAACTCAAACAGTGTTTTATCATCATAAACGGGTTCTCCCCATTCACTATCATGGTAATCTTTATACAGTTTACTATCTGTAACCCAAAAGCATCTTTGTTTCATTTTATTGGTTTTTACAAGTTTACAAATTAATGTTAAAAGAAAGAATTATTTATCCATTTTAGAATAAATTTTGTATTTTATTCCTGTTTACTCAACAAAAGTGTGGTTTTACTCATTTTGTCTTTTTTTAATAAAATTACCATACTATTTTTGAGTAACTAAAGATTAAGAAAAGATTTTTACCTCTGTAATTAATTTAAATCAAAGAAAATGAAACTTATAAAATACTCACTATTAATTACCGTAATTAGTGTTTTTATTTGGTCTTGTGGTTCAACTCCTACTAATAAAACAACTAAAGAAAAAGAAGAACCTGTGGTTATTGCTAACGATAGTTTAGAATATGAAATAATTATTATTGATGTTGGTTTTAATTTGTTTTTAAATTCTATAGCGCGACCTAAAGGTTTTTATTCACAAAACTATTTAGAAACTAGAAATAGAGTTTGGGTCTTAGAATGGAACAACAGAGCAAGAAACATTAGTCAATTTAATGCCAATATTTACGAAAACGTAATTGATTACCAACCAGATATAGATTACGGGTACGAGGTAAATTATAAACTTTTTAATTATTTCTTGTTTGCTCAACGCAAATATAAAATGAGTTTAGGCGGCGGATTTAGAACCAATAGAATTAATTAGTTTTCTTTTGATAACTTACAAAACTATAATCATAGCTATTTTTTTCATCGGCTTTAAAATCTTCTCTTTTAGATTCTTCCCAAATATTTAAATCTATTTCTGGAAAAAAAGCATCTGCATCAAACTCTGAATGAACTAAAGTAATATCTAGTTGATCTACTAAATCCTTTTTTATTGCTTCTTTATAAATCTGTGCGCCACCAATAATAAATATTTTTTCATCATTTTCCGCTAATTCAATTGCTTCTTCTAAACTATGGGCAATTAAACAACCATCTTTAAAGTAATTTTTATTTCTAGTAATAATTATTGTTGTTCTGTTTGGCAATGGTTTACCAATAGATTCAAAAGTATTTCTACCCATTAAAATATGATGCGCAGAAGTTACTTTTTTAAACCTTTTTAAATCCGCAGGTAAATGCCAAATTAAATCGTTATTTTTTCCTAAAGCATTATTTTTGGCAATTGCTGCAATAATTGTAATCATAAATTCATAAATTTTTTAACAAAATTAAAGTAATTCTTCTTTGATTTGACGTTTTAAACTCTTTTTTAGACAATTTTATCAATTTACGAATACGTTTTCGGACTAAAAACGCTGAAAATCAAGGAAAAAGAAACCAACATTTTTTTATATAAACTTCAATTTTAAAACACTTTTTTTTTGAATTATCAATAATTTACATACACATTTTGTAAAACTGATAATTCTTTAAAATTCTTATAAAACTTTGTCTATTCTATTTCTTTTCTTCTATACATTTACCACAAAATTTTGAATTAAAAAATATGGCAATTAAAAAACAATTTTTAAAAAGCAAACCTGTTTGTAAAGTTACTTTTACCGTGCCTGCAGAAGAAGCAAATAAAGTAGCAGTTGTAGGAAATTTTAATGAGTGGAATGCAAAAGCAACTCCATTAAAAAAATTAAAAAATGGATCTTTTAAAGGTACTGTTGATTTAGAAACTGGTAATTCTTATGAATTTAGATACCTAGTTGATGGTGCTTATGTAAACGAACAAGAAGCAGATAGTTTTGCTTGGAACGATTATGCTGGCGCAGAAAACAGTGTATTAAACATATAACAAATGTTATGAAAAAAGAAAAAGAGCTTTCAGAATTACTTGAAAGCTCTTTTTTTTTAAACAGCAACCACTCCTTTTATATGTGGATGAGGGTTATAATTTAACAACTCAAAATCATTAAAAGTAAAATCGAAAATACTTTTTACTTCTGGGTTTATTTTCATTGTTGGCAAAGGTCTAAGTTCTCTAGACAATTGTAATTCTAATTGTTCTTGATGATTGTTATAAATATGGGCATCACCAAAAGTATGGATAAATTCTCCTGCTTTATAACCACAAACCTGAGCAATCATCATAGTAAGCAATGCATAACTTGCAATATTAAAAGGAACTCCTAAAAATATATCTGCACTTCTTTGGTACAACTGGCAAGACAATTTACCATCTGCAACATAAAACTGAAAAAAAGCGTGACAAGGTGGTAATGCTGCTTTTCCGTTAGCAACATTTTCAGAAAAAGATTTTGATGTATCTGGTAATACAGAAGGATTCCAAGCAGAAACCAACATTCTTCTAGAATTCGGATTCGTTTTTAAAGAGTGGATAATTTCTTTTAATTGGTCTATTTCATCGCTATTCCAATTACGCCATTGATGCCCGTAAACAGGACCTAAATCTCCATTTTCATCTGCCCAATCATTCCAAATTCTAACTCCATTTTCTTGTAAATATTTAATATTAGTATCTCCTTTTATAAACCAAAGCAATTCGTAAATAATCGATTTTAAATGTAATTTCTTAGTAGTTACCATAGGGAAACCTTTGCTTAAATCAAAACGCATTTGATGCCCAAAAACACTTTTTGTTCCTGTTCCTGTTCTGTCTCCTTTTTCGTTTCCGTTTTCTAAAACGTGTTTTACTAAATCGTGATATTGACGCATTGTTTTATCGTTTAATTGTTTATTTGTGTAACTGTTTAAACGCTTAAACAATTACACGATTACACATTTTTTATCCTATAATCATCCCTGCAATAGTTGCAGACATTAAAGAAGCAATTGTTCCACCAATTAGTGCTTTCATTCCAAATTCTGATAATACTTTTCGCTGACCAGGAGCTAAAGAGCCAATTCCTCCTATTTGTATTCCTATAGAAGCAAAGTTTGCAAAACCACACAACATATAGGTTGCCATAATTACAGATTTATTATAAGTTAAATGTGTTGCATTGGCTACATTTTTCAATTCTGCCAATTGTATATAACCTACAAATTCACTTGCGGCTAATTTAATTCCTAATAATTGCCCCATAAGTGCCATATCTTCTGTAGCAACACCCATTAACCACATTAGCGGGGCAAAAACATAGCCTAAAATAAACTCTAAAGTCAAAGATTGGTAAGGTGTGTTTTGTACAATCCAATCATTAAGACCAGTTATGCTACCCAAAGATGTAAACCCGTGATTTATCATAGCAATAAAAGCCACAAATACCAATAACATTGCCCCAACATTTACTGCCAAACGTAACCCTTCTGTTGTACCGTTAGCAATGGCATCTAAAATATTAGAACCTATTTTATCTGAAGAAACTTTTACATCTGTATTTATACTTTCTGTTTGCGGATATAAAATTTTAGAAATTATAATTGCACCTGGTGCTGCCATAACAGATGCAGCCAATAAATGTTTAGCATATTGTAATCTTAACACAGGATCATCTCCACCTAAAAAACCTATATAAGCAGCTAAAACAGCACCTGCAACAGTTGCCATTCCGCCAATCATTACCAATAACATTTCTGACTTATTCATTTTTTCTAAATAAGCTTTTATAAGAAGTGGTGCTTCTGTTTGTCCTAAAAAAATATTACCAGCAACTGATAGACTTTCTGCTCCAGAAATTTTTAAAATTTTCGACAAAACAATTCCAAATGCTTTTACAACAATCTGTATAACACCTAAGTAAAATAACAATGATGTTAATGCAGAAAAGAAAATGATTGTTGGCAATACTTGAAACGCAAAAATAAATCCAAAAGTATTCATATCGCCCACCATTCCTGCAAATAAAAACTCGCTTCCTGCTCTTGTAAAATCTAAAACTTTTACAAAAATATTACCTACAAATTCGAATCCGTTTTGAATAAAACCAACTTTTAAAACTCCAATTGCTATTAATAATTGAAAAGCTAAACCAATACCTACTGTTTTCCAATCTATATCTTTCTTTTTAGAGCTAAATAAATAGGCTATTGCAAGTAAAGAAATCATTCCTAAAACTCCTCTCCATAAAGTATTAAAAGAAAAACCTTGGCTTGGTAAAATTTCTGAAACTGTAGTGGCTGCTTCTGTGTTTTGAGAAAATATTGAAATTGATAAAAAACTAAAAACGATAAAAAGTGTTTTTTTCATAACTATATTGTATAATTTTAAGAGCGCTTGCTTATTTCGTCTCTAATTTTTGCTGCCAATTCATAATTTTCATCAGCAACTGCAGTATTTAATTGATCATTTAATTCTTTTATAGACAAATCTGAAAAAGGAGTTTCTTTTTGAGAAGTTAAGTCTTCTAATTCTAAAGAAGTTTCTTCTGAGACTGGTGTTTCTTTTATTGATAATTCTTCTTCAATTTTTAAATAAATACCTGCTTTTTCTAAAATATTTTCATAGGTATAAATAGGAGCTCCAAAACGAACTGCAATTGCAATTGCATCTGATGTTCGAGTATCAATAGCTTCTTCTACTCCTTCTCTCTCACAAATTAAACTAGAAAAGAAAACGCCATCTACCAATTTATGAATGATAACTTCTTTTACATTGATTAAAAAACGGTCGGAAAAAGTTTTAAATAAATCATGTGTAAGCGGTCTTGGCGGTCTAATTTCTGTTTCTAAAGCAATCGCAATAGATTGTGCTTCAAAAGCTCCAATAATAATTGGTAAAGTTCTTGTACCTTCTATTTCACTCAATACCAAGGCATAAGCTCCACTTTGGGTTTGACTGTAAGAAATTCCTTTAATATTTAATTGTATTAAACTCATACATTTATCTACATAAACTAAAAAGTAATTTTTAATATTTTAAAGTTTTTACGACTAACTTTTTAGTGGGCACAATTTAATAAAAATAATAGCTTAAAAACTGATATTTCTTTAAAAATACTAAATATAAATAGATACACACGCGTGAATGATTGAAGCATCTGTCCGAGCTATTTTCTTTTTTTTGATGAAATGAAAGAAAAGAAAAAGCGAGTGACTTTCGGCTTCGCTCAAGATAAACTCCAAGCCTAACTAAATTATTTAAAATTTGATTTACTTATGTTGATAAATAAAAAACCTACCAAAAAATAATTCTGATAGGTTTTTAAATTTGTAATTATAAATAATTTGGGCACGCCCAAAAAATATTAAGACGCTTTAAAAGCTTTTAATTTTTCGATTAATTTTGGTACAACCTCAAAAGCATCTCCAACAATACCATAATCTGCTGCCTTAAAGAAAGGGGCTTCTGCATCTGTATTGATAACCACTTTTACTTTAGATGCGTTGATACCTGCCAAATGCTGAATTGCACCAGAAATACCAATAGCAATATATAAGTTAGAAGCAACTGGCTTGCCTGTTTGCCCAACGTGTTCTGAGTGTGGACGCCAACCTAAATCTGAAACTGGTTTCGAACAAGCAGTTGCCGCTCCTAAAACGTCTGCCAGTTCTTCTATCATTTTCCAATTTTCTGGTCCTTTTAAACCTCTACCAGCAGAAACTACAATATCTGCATCTGCAATGGTTACTTTACCTGTAACTCTTTCTACTTTTTCTGATGTTACACCTGCTTCTACAATTGTAGCATTAAAAGATTCTGATGTTCCTGAAACCGTATTTTCGTGAACCCCGTAAGAGTTTTTAGCCAAACCAATTACTTTATTTTCTGTAGAAATTACGGTATTTGAAAATGCTTTGTTAGAAAAAGCTTTTCTTTTTACTGTAAACGGACTTGTGCTACTTGGTAATGCTACTACATTCGAAACATAACCTGCTTCTAAATTTACAGCAACAATTGGTGCTAAATACAAACCATCTATACTTGAGTCTACAACAACAACATTTGCACTTTCTGCTTTTGCTATTTCTGTTACAATGGCTGCATATTGTTTTGCATTAAATGTTTTTAAAGCATCGTTAGAAACTGCAATTACTTTTTCTGCTCCGTAGGTATATAATTCTGATGAATCGCTAGCATTTATTGTAAGCGCAACCACAGAAGTACCTAATTGTTCCGCTACTTTTTTTCCGTAAGAAACTACTTCAAAAGCAGTTTTTTTAAATTTTCCTTCCGATGAATCGGCAAAAACTAAAACAGACATATTATATAAGTTTTTGGTTGTTAGTAAGTAGTTTTTAGTTTTACTATACCAACAAAATTATTTTTATTTTTTAATTGTTGAATCGTGTAATTGTTGAATAGTGACTTTAACAATTACACAACTAAACATTTACACATTTTTATATCACTTTTGCTTCATTATGTAATAAGCTTATTAACTCATCTACATTGTCTGCATCTACTAATTTTACTGCTCCTTTTGGTGCTGGCTTTTCAAAAGTTTGAATATTTGTTAATGCATCTCCACCAACAGCTTCTACAACTTGTAAAGGTTTTTTACGCGCCATCATAATTCCGCGCATATTTGGTATACGCAAATCTTTCTCTTCAACAATTCCTTTTTGCCCTCCAATAACTAGAGGTAAACTAGAGGATAATGTTTCATTTCCGCCATCAATTTCTCTCATTGCAGATACATTTGTTCCATCTATTTCTAAACCGACACAACCATTTATAAAATTAAAATCGGTTAAAGTTGCTAACATTCCAGGAACCATTTGACCATTATAATCTGCAGATTCTTTACCCGCTAAGACCAAATCATAACCTCCATTTTTTACAACTGCCGCTAATTCTTTTGCTACTTGAAATCCGTCAGTAGGATTCGCATTTACACGAATTGCATTATCTGCACCTATTGCTAGCGCTTTTCTTAAAGTAGGTTCTGTTTCTGCGCCACCAACATTTACTACGGTTACAGAAGCTCCTTGTTTTTCTTTAAACCACATTGCTCTTGTAAGGCAAAACTCATCATAAGGATTTATTACAAACTGTACTCCATTTGTATCAAACTTTGTGTCGTTTTCAGTAAAATTAATTTTTGATGTGGTATCAGGAACGTGACTAATACATACCAATATTTTCATAAAATTCTATTTTTATACTTTTTTATTGCTGATGGCGAAATTACGTCTTTTTTTTAAAAAATACTATGCACGCATAATAAATTTTTATTTTTTTAACATTTTTCGAAAACGATTGAGTATTTAATCATCAACAAAAGTGATACTTTCTAATTCTGATTGAAAAAAAATGACAATTAATTCCTTACTTTTGCAATTGATAATTACTAATTACAACTAATAATAAATGAAAACAGTTCAGTTCAGAGAAGCAATTTGTGAAGCTATGAGTGAAGAAATGCGCAGAGACGAGAGCATTTACTTAATGGGTGAAGAAGTTGCAGAATATAATGGTGCCTACAAAGCATCTAAAGGAATGTTAGACGAGTTTGGTGCAAAACGTGTATTAGATACTCCAATTGCTGAACTTGGTTTTGCGGGTATTGCAATAGGTTCTGCTATGAATGGAAACAGACCCATTGTAGAGTATATGACTTTTAACTTCTCTTTAGTAGGAATTGATCAAATTATAAATAATGCCGCAAAAATTAGACAAATGTCTGGCGGACAATTTAATTGCCCAATAGTTTTTAGAGGTCCAACAGCATCTGCAGGTCAATTAGGAGCAACACACTCGCAAGCATTTGAAAACTGGTTTGCAAATACACCAGGTTTAAAAGTTATAGTACCCTCTAATCCTTATGACGCAAAAGGCTTATTAAAAGCTGCCATTAGAGATGATGATCCTGTAATTTTTATGGAATCTGAACAAATGTATGGAGATAAGATGGAAATTCCTGAAGGTGAGTATATTATACCTATTGGAGTTGCAGATATAAAAAGAGCAGGAACTGATGTAACCATTGTTTCTTTTGGTAAAATTATAAAAGAAGCTTACAAAGCTGCAGATGAATTAGCAAAAGAAAATATTTCTGTTGAGATTTTAGATTTAAGAACTGTTCGTCCTATGGACCATACTGCAATAATAGAATCGGTTAAAAAAACAAATAGATTAGTTATTTTAGAAGAAGCTTGGCCATTTGCAAGTGTTTCATCAGAAATAACTTATAGAATTCAAGAAGAAGCATTTGATTATTTAGATGCTCCAATAAAAAGAATTACAACTGCAGACACACCTGCACCCTATTCTCCTGTTCTGCTAGAAAAATGGTTACCAAATCATAATGATGTAATTAAAGCTGTAAAAGAAGTTTTATATCTTTAATAAATAAAAACAATTTAAAAAAAGCTTTTTCAAAATGAAAAAGCTTTTTTATTTACAATAACTATCTTTAAAATTCGAAAACCATTGCGTAAATAAAAATGTTAAAACCAAAGATAGATTAGATATATTCATTATTTTTACCGCCGTTTAACAAAAAAGAAGAGATAATATGAGCAAGAAAAAAGATTTAACATTTGATGTTTTAATTGAAATTCCAAAAGGAAGTAGAAATAAATACGAATACGATTTTACGTTAAATAAAATTCGCTTTGATAGAACATTATTCTCCTCTATGATGTATCCTGGAGATTATGGTTTTATACCAGAAACTTTAGCCTTAGATAAAGATCCTTTAGATGTTTTAGTACTTTGTACTGAACCAACTTATCCAATGGTTGTTATTGAAGTTAAACCAATAGGTGTATTTCATATGACTGATGAAAAAGGACCAGATGAAAAAATAATTTGTGTTCCTGTAGAAGATCCTATTTGGAATAAAAGAAAAGACATTTCTGATATTAACCCACATAGAATTCAAGAAATTGAACACTTTTTTCAAGTATATAAAGATTTAGAAGAAAAAAAAGTAGATGTTGGTGGTTGGGGAAATGCTGAAGAAGCAATTAAAATTTATCACAAATGTGTAGAACGTTATGAAAATAGCGAACACAAAAAGAAAAGAACTTTTACAATATAATTGTAAAATTGCTAAAATAATTGTGTAATCTTAAAATATAGTGGCTTTTTTTTATCACATTTATTTTACTACATTTAGCACCGTTTATTAAAATTAACTTATATAACTAATCAAATATGGAATCAATAGTGAAATTTTTACCGCTTTTTGGTGTTTTAGCCTTAGCGTTTGTATTCATTAAAAGTGCTTGGGTCAATAAACAAGATGAAGGTGAAGACCGAATGAAAAGGATAGCAAAAAACATTGCAGATGGAGCAATGTCATTTTTAAAAGCTGAATACAAAGTATTAGCAATTTTTGTAGCAGCAGTTGCTGTATTATTATATTTTAAAGGCGCATCAGAAGTTGGGTCTAGTGGAATGGTTGCTGTTTCTTTTATAATAGGAGCTATCTGTTCTGCTTTAGCTGGTTTCATTGGAATGAAAGTTGCAACAAAAGCAAATGTAAGAACAACACAAGCTGCAAGAACATCATTAGGTAGCGCTTTAGAAGTAGCTTTTGCTGGTGGTGCAGTAATGGGGTTAGGCGTTGTAGGTTTAGGTGTTTTAGGTCTTAGTATATTATTTATAGCTTATCAAAACATATGGCCTGGTGCAGATAATTTAACTTTAGTACTAAATGTACTTTCAGGTTTTTCTTTAGGTGCATCATCTATTGCATTATTTGCAAGAGTTGGTGGTGGTATTTATACCAAAGCAGCAGATGTTGGAGCAGATTTAGTTGGTAAGGTAGAAGCTGGTATACCAGAAGATCATCCTTTAAACCCTGCTACTATTGCAGACAATGTGGGTGATAATGTTGGTGATGTTGCTGGTATGGGAGCAGATTTATTCGAATCTTATGTTGGTTCTATTATTGGTACAATGGTTTTAGGTGCATTTATTATAACGCCTAATTTTGATGGAATGGGAGCTGTATATTTACCTTTAGTACTAGCAGCTGTCGGAATTGTAATGTCAATTCTAGGTTCGTTCTTTGTAAAAGTAAAAGACGGTGGAAACCCACAAACTGCATTAAACATTGGTGAATTTGGTTCAGCAGGATTAATGGTAGTTGCATCTTATTTTATTATAGAAAATATGTTAACAGGTACATCTAGTTTACCTCATGGTTCTATGGGTGTATTTTATGCTGTAATTGCTGGTTTAATTGCTGGTTTGGCTGTTGGAAAAATTACTGAATACTATACTGCAACTGGCAAAAAACCAGTTAACTCTATAGTTAAACAATCTGAAACTGGTTCTGCAACAAATATAATTGCTGGTTTAGGTGTTGGTATGATGTCTACTGCAATTCCAATTATTTTAATTGCTGCTGCAATTATGGTTTCTCATCATTTTGCAGGATTATATGGTATTGCTATTGCTGCCGTTGGTATGTTAGCAAATACAGGTATACAATTAGCTGTTGATGCTTACGGACCAATATGTGATAATGCTGGTGGTATTGCTGAAATGGCAGAATTACCGAGTGAAGTTAGAGAACGTACAGATAAATTAGATGCTGTTGGTAACACAACTGCAGCTGTAGGTAAAGGATTTGCTATTGCTTCTGCAGCTTTAACGGCTTTAGCATTATTTGCTGCTTTTATGAAAACTGCTAACGTAACTGCTATTGATGTATCTCAACCAAAAATTATGGCAGGTTTATTAGTTGGTGGTATGTTACCATTTGTATTTTCTGCCTTATCTATGAATGCTGTTGGTAGAGCTGCAATGGCTATGATCGAAGAAGTTCGTCGTCAATTTAGAGATATACCTCAATTAAAAGCTGCGCTTGAAGTAATGAGAGCTGTAGATTCTGATATGTCTAAAGCTACAAAAGAACAACGTGCTATTTTTGATGCTGCTGATGGTGTCGCTGAATATGATAAATGTGTAGATATTTCTACAAAAGCATCTATTAAAGAAATGGTTTTACCAGGCTTACTTGCTATTGCAGTACCTGTAGCTATTGGTTTTATAGGTGGCGCAGAAATGTTAGGAGGATTACTAGCAGGTGTTACAACTTGTGGTGTTTTAATGGCAATCTTTCAGTCTAATGCTGGTGGAGCTTGGGATAATGCAAAGAAAACTATTGAAGAACAAGGCAGAAAAGGAACTGAAGCTCATAAAGCTGCTGTTGTAGGAGATACAGTTGGAGATCCTTTTAAAGATACTTCTGGCCCTTCTTTAAACATCCTTTTAAAATTAATGTCTGTTGTAGCATTAGTAATTGCACCTAGTATTGCTTTAAACAGTACTGCCGTTTCTGATTATAATTCTAAAAAAGAAGTTAAAGTAGAAATTAAACAAACTACTGGAGATTTAGCAATGGCTACAATTACTACTACAAAAACTATTGATGGTAAAGTAACAGAAGAAATTCAAGAAATTGAGGGAACTGTTGCTGAAATAGAACAAAAAGCAAAAGAAGCTGGAAAAATTGTTTCTGTAAATGTTGAAAAAAACAAAAATGAAATAACAGAAAAAGTTGAAGTTATTGTTAAAAGCGAATAACTTTTTCAAGTAAATACATATAGAAACAGCCCCCAAAAAGTTAGACACTTTTTGGGGGCTGTACATTTTGGGTGTTTTGTAAAAACAAAAAACTACTAATATGCATAACGTTGTGGACCTCCTCTTCGGATTTCCTCGTTAGCAAATTGTTCGAATTTTTTAAAGTTATGTCTAAATGCATTCGATAATTTAAATGCCGTTTTATAATACGCATCATCGTTATTCCAAGTAGACCTTGGGCTTAACAACTCTGTTGGAACACCAGGACAAGTTCTTGGTTGTGCTACTCCAAATACAGAATGAATATGATAATCTTCGTAAGTATAATCTCCTAATTTGCCTTCTAACACAGCAGTAATCATTGCTCTTGTATACTTTAAAGGCATTCTTCTACCAACGCCATATTTACCACCAGACCAACCTGTGTTTATCAACCAAACATTTACACCAGCATCTTTCATTTTTTTACTCAACATTTCTGCATATCTTGTTGGATGTAAAGGCATAAATGGCGCACCAAAACAAGCTGAAAAACTCGGCATTGGCTCATTAACTCCAGCTTCAGTACCTGCTACTTTTGCTGTATAACCAGAAATAAAATGATACGCAGCTTGGCTAGGCGTTAATTTAGATATTGGAGGCAAAACACCAAAAGCATCAGCAGTTAAAAAGAAAATATTTTTTGGATTTTTACCTATTGATGGTTTTTTAATGTTTTCTATATGATAAAGAGGATAACTAACTCTTGTATTCTGAGTAATAGAAGTATCTTCAAAATCGATAACGCCATTAGCATCCATAATAACATTTTCTAAAATTGCACCTTTTTTTATGGCTGCAAAAATTTCTGGTTCTTGTTCTTTTGATAAATTAATTACCTTAGCATAACAACCGCCTTCAAAATTAAAAACAGTGTTTTCTGCTGTCCATCCATGTTCATCATCACCAATTAAACTTCTATCTGGGTCTGTAGACAAAGTTGTTTTTCCTGTACCCGATAATCCAAAAAAAATAGCTGTATCACCATCTTTACCAACATTTGCAGAACAATGCATAGGCAACGTATTTTTAAATACAGGTAGAATAAAATTTAGCGCAGAAAAAATTCCTTTTTTAATTTCACCAGTGTAACCAGTACCACCAACCAATGCAATTTTCTTACTAAAATTTAAAATTGCAAAATTATGCTGACGCGTTCCATCTACATCTGGATTTGCCATAAAACCAGGAGCATTGACCACGGTCCATTCTGGAGAAAAATCTTTTAATTCTTCTTCTGTAGGACGTAAAAACATATTGTAAGCAAACATATTGCTCCAAGGATATTCATTTACAACTCTTATATTTAACTTATAGTTTTTATCTGCACAAACATAACTGTCTCTCACAAAAATTTCTTTTTCAGATAAATAAGCACCCACTTTTTTATACAAGGCATCAAACTTTTCTGTGTCAAAAGGAATGTTAATATCACTCCACCAAACTTCATCTTTTGTTACATCATCTTTTACAATAAAACGATCTTGTGGAGAACGCCCTGTAAACTCACCTGTGTTTACCGCAATTGCGCCTAAAGAAGACTCTTTTCCTTGTTCTTTTTTTAAAGTTTGGTTATGTAATTCATCAGAAGTTAACTGATAACGAATTGTTGCATTTTTGATTCCTAGACTTTTTAACGAAATCGATTTCGTATTTGTATCTACCATATCAATATTTTTTGATGTTTTATATCGTAGCAAAATTAAACAATATTTTAAAACCTGTATAGAGTTGATAAAGAATTATTATTAATTTAAGTATTTTTTAATTTCTTTATGAATATGATAATCATTAAAAGCCAGCCTGCTATCAAAGTAAAACCACCAATAGGAGTTACAAACCAAATAGATTTAGCGGTTATTGATGTTAAATGAATTGTATAAATAGAGCCTGAAAAGAATAGAATTCCTAAAAGAAAAATAGTAGTAATTGTATTTTTTTGAGCTACTGTAAAGCCGTTATAAATATTAACAAACAACAAGACAATTACGTGATACATTTGATAACGAACACCTGTTTCAAAGCTTAATAATTCTTGTGGAGTTAAAATATCTCTTAAAGCGTGAGCTCCAAAAGCCCCTAATACAATAGCCAATAGTCCTAAAAAACACGTAATAATTAAATTTTTAAACATTTTTAATGGTTTTTGTTGAAATTTAAACAAAAATAGTATATTCGTATGACTACAAAATACGTTATTATTGATGAAAAACATTCTAATTATTGGTGCTGGAAAATCTAGTTCTTATTTAATTAAATATTTACTAGAAAAATCTGTAGATGAAAATTTATATTTAATTATTGGTGATATTTCTACTGAAAATGCAGACAAACTAATTAAAAATCATAAAAATGCAGAAAGTATTATTCTAGATGTTTTTAATGCAGAACAGCGTCAGAAATACATCAAAAAAGCTGACATTGTAATTTCTATGTTACCAGCAAGATTTCATTTAGAAGTGGCTAAAGATTGCATCACCTTTAACAAAAATATGGTTACTGCTTCTTATATTTCTGAAGAAATGAAAGACTTAGATAAAGCTGCAAAAGAAAAAGGCTTAATTTTTATGAATGAAATTGGTGTAGATCCAGGAATAGATCATATGAGTGCTATGCAAGTCTTAGATAGAATTAGAGATAATAACGCTAAAATTTTACTTTTTGAATCTTTTACTGGCGGCTTAATTGCTCCTGAAAGTGACAATAATCTTTGGAATTATAAGTTTACTTGGAATCCCAGAAATGTTGTTTTAGCAGGACAAGGTGGCGCTGCAATGTTTATACAAGAAGGTACTTACAAATACATTCCTTACCACAAATTATTTAGAAGAACAGAATTTTTAAACATAAATGGTAGCGGAAAATTTGAGGCTTATGCCAATAGAAATTCACTAAAATACAGACATATTTATGGTCTAGATAATATACCAACTATGTATAGAGGAACCATTAGAAAGGTTGGTTTTTCGAGAGCTTGGAATATTTTTGTACAACTAGGAATGACAGATGATTCTTACACAATAGAAGATTCCGAAAATATGAGTTACAGAGATTTTGTAAACTTATTTTTAGCCTATTCTCCTTCAGATTCTGTTGAACTAAAATTGCGTTCGTATTTAAAAATAGATCAAGATGATATTATGTGGGAAAAATTAATTGAATTAGATATTTTTAATCCGAATAAAAAAATTGGAATAAAAAATGCAACACCTGCACAAATGCTTCAAAAGATTTTATCTGATTCTTGGACTTTAAAAGAAGATGACAAAGATATGATTGTAATGCAACATCTTTTTGGCTATGAATATAAAGGAGAAAAACGCCAAATAGAAAGTAGTTTGGTTGTAATTGGCGAAAACCAAAGATATACAGCTATGGCAAAAACAGTGGGTTTACCAGTAGGTATTGCAACCCTAAAAATTCTAAAAGGCGAAATTAATACTCCAGGTGTTTTACGCCCTATTTCTAAAGAAATTTACATTCCTATTTTAAAAGAACTAGCAGAATATGGCATAAAATTTACCGAAAAGAAAGTTCCGTATTTAGGTTATAATCCAAATCACGTAACAGGATAATTACATCTTTAAATAAAAATCTTTTGTTAAGTTGATATATGCTTCTGTATAATTATGCCTAGAATTTTCTATAATTAAATGTTCTTCTTTTATTTCTGATGGATGAAAAGAAAACGTTAATAAACTTCTTTTTATTTCTGATGATGGATTGCCCTGAACTCTACAAACGCTATTTAAAAATAAGTGATTCTCTTTTGCTAAATTGATAAAACTTTCTTCTTCTTTATAAGGAATGATAACTGAGAATTTTCCGTTTTCTGATAAAATTTTTGAAACTCCAGAAATTAATTCAGAAAAAGACAAAGACGATGTAAATCGCGCCTTATTTCTTGCAATATCTTCGGTTTCAAAATCATCCGTATAAAATGGCGGATTAGAAACAATTAAATCATACGTTTCTTCTTCATCTGCAATTTCATCAGCAAATTCTTGAAAAGAAGCATTATAACAATACAATCTGTCTCCCCAATCAGATTCTTCAAAATTCTGAACACTTTGTTCGTATGCATTTTCATCAACCTCAACAGCATCAATTGTCAATGCATCAGAACGTTGCGCTAACATTAAAGAAATGACTCCAGTTCCAGAACCAACATCTAAAATTGAATCTGAAAAACTATCCATAGAACACCAAGCTCCTAACAAAACACCATCAGTTCCTACTTTCATTGCAGTTTTATCTTGATGGATTGTAAATTCTTTAAATTGGAATGGTTTCTTAATAATGCTTTCTATTTTTAAATTAAAAATTCTGCACATTTTAAATACGCAGAACTTTTTTAAATTTAATACTTTCTAACTTTAAAAACTTTTTTGCAGAAAGGAAGGGATTCGAACCCTCGATACGTTACCGTATACACACTTTCCAGGCGTGCGCCTTCGACCACTCGGCCACCTTTCTAAATACATTAAATATTAAAAAATTGACTATTAAAAGATTAAAAAAATATTAAATCTTTCAGTCATTTAATTTTTCAATAATATCAAGACAAATAAAGCTCTATTAATCCGTTTGGAGTTTCTACTTCTATTGTTTTATTCTCTCTATCCACTTTTTTGATAAAATCATCAATCATCGGGATAAAGATTTCTTTACCTTTTCTATCAATTTCAAAAAGAGGTTGTGCAGCTTTGTCATTAATATGAACAATTGCTCCTACTTCTCCAAAATTAGCATCAACAACTGTAAAGCCAATTACTTCGTGAAAATAAAATTTATTTCCTTCTAGTTTTGGTAATAAATCCATTGGTAAATAAATACCGCATTTTAAAATCGAATCCGCTGCTGCTTCAGTGTAAATATCTTCAAACTGAACACGCAATTGATTTCCTTTATGCAGCGAACTTTTTTCAATAAAAAATGGAACCAAATTTGTGCCGAATTCAACATAAACTGATTCCATATTTTTATACAACTCTGGTTCGTCTGTATCTAATTTGATAACAACCTCACCTTTAAAACTATATTTTGTTACGATTCTGCCTAAATAAAAACATTCTTCTTTACGCATTATCAACTAACTTTATAATTTACTCAGTTGCTTTTTCTTGAGCTTCATCAATTGTTTCTTTAGCTTCTTCAGCTTCAGCAACAACTTCTTCAGCAACCTCTGCAACTTCTTCTACAACGGGTTTAGCTGCTTCAATTCTAGCTTCATTAACTGCTTTTTCTGCTGCTAATGCTGCTGCTTTTGCTTCAGATTGAGCTTTAGATAAACCAGCTTCTTTATCAGCAATTTTAGTTGCCTTTTCTTCTAACCAAGCTGCAAACTTTGCATCTGCTTGTTCTTGAGTTAAAGCTCCTTTTCTTACACCGCCCGCTAAATGATTTTTTAACATTGCACCTTTGTAAGATAAAATGTTTTTAGCAGTATCTGTTGGTTGTGCTCCATTTTGTAACCATTCTACAGCTTTGTCAACGTTTAAATCGATAACTGCAGGGTTTACATTTGGGTTATACGTTCCTAATTTTTCTAAGTAACGTCCATCTCTTTTTGCACGGGCATCAGCAGCAACAATCCAATAGAATGGTTTCCCTTTTTTACCGTGTCTTTGTAATCTAATCTTTACAGACATAATTTGTTAATTTTTTAAGGTTCTCGACCTCGATTATTAAAAATCTTACCATCTCGTGATAAGTGGGCGCAAAAATACAAAACCTTTTTAAACTAAAACCTTAATTTTCAATATTTTTTAGGGCGTTTTAACGGGCTTTCGCTACTCGCTTTTTTTCATTCTTCAAAAAGAGCTCAAACAAACCGCTCAATCCCTAACGCAGTTAGCGGTTATCAAAAATAAAAACTTATGACCTATAAAACTTAAAATCAATCAAAAACCGTTAATAACTTCCGCCTAAAAACTCATCTTAAAATTGTAATTTTACAGTTTACTTAAATACTTTCTATGTACTTAATTTTTGATACTGAAACTACAGGTTTACCCAAAAGCTGGAATGCTCCAATTACTGATACAGACAACTGGCCTAGATGTATTCAAATTGCGTGGCAATTACACGATGAAATGGGAAATTTATTAGAAAACAACGATTTTCTAATACAACCAAACGGTTTTAACATTCCTTATGATGCAGAAAGAATTCATGGAATTTCTACTGAATTAGCTAATGAACAAGGAATTTCTTTAGACAAAGGTTTAGATTTATTTAATGAAGCGTTAAAAAAAACAAAGTTTATAGTTGGTCAAAATGTAGGTTTTGATATTAATATTATGGGGTGCGAATTCCATAGATTAGGTGTAGAAAACAACTTGGCTTCTCTCCTAGTTTTAGACACTTGTACAGAAAAAACGGCGCTACTATGTCAAATTCCTGGAGGTCGTGGCGGAAAGTTTAAATTACCAACTTTAACAGAGTTACACAAGCATTTATTTGGTATAGATTTTGCGGAAGCACACAACGCAACTGCCGATGTTGAGGCAACCACACGTTGTTTTTTAGAGTTGATTCGTTTAAGAGAATTTACCAAAGAACAATTAGATGTTGATGCAGAGTATTTCAAAAATTTTTCTGAAGCAAATCCAAAACCAATTCAGGTGATTGGTTTAAAACACATCAATCTAAAAAAAGAAAGTGATAAAATAAGAAAACGTCTTGAACAACTTAAAGACGTTGAAGAAACAAAATCTACATCAGAAGGGTTAGCCGAATTAAAAGACGTTCAATTTGCACATTTACACAACCATACACAGTATTCTGTTTTACAATCTACAATGCAAATTGGCAACATTGTAAAAGCCGCTGCAAAAGACAATATGCCAGCTGTTGCAATGACTGATACTGCAAATATGATGGCTTCTTTTCATTTTGTGAGTGCAGTTTTAAATCATAATAAAACTGCAGAAACTCCTATGAAACCCATAATTGGTTGTGAGTTTAATATCTGTGAGGATCATAAAAATAAATCGCAAAAAGACAATGGTTATCAAGTAGTTTTATTAGCAAAAAACAAAAAAGGATATCACAATTTGGCAAAAATGTCTTCCATCGCTTTTGTTGATGGATTCTATTATGTTCCTAGAATTGACAAAGAAGTCATCAAAAAACACAAAGAAGATATCATTGTCTTAACGGGCAATTTATATGGTGAAGTTCCCAGTAAAATATTAAATGTAGGAGAAAAACAAGCCGAAGAAGCTTTACTTTGGTGGAAAGAAGAATTTCAAGATGATTTTTATATTGAGTTGATGCGTCACAATCAACAAGATGAAAACATTGTTAATGAAACATTATTAAAGTTTTCTAAAAAACATAATATTAAAGTAGTTGCTACTAATAATACTTTTTATCTAAACAAAGAAGACGCTAATGCACACGATATTTTGTTATGTGTAAAAGATGGCGAAAAGCAAGCCACACCAAAAGGAAAAGGTCGTGGTTACAGATATGGTCTTCCAAATGAGGAATATTATTTTAAATCTTCGGATGAAATGAAAACCTTGTTTGCAGATTTACCAGAAGCTATCATTAATATTCAAGAAATTGTAGATAAAATTGAAATTTTCACTTTAGCTAGAGACGTTTTATTACCTGCTTTTGATATTCCAAATGAGTTTAAAGATGAAAAAGATGAAAAAGATGGAGGAAAGCGTGGTGAAAATAATTTCTTAAAACACTTAACTTTTGAAGGTGCTAAAAAACGGTATGGAGAAATTACAGAATCCATAAAAGAACGTTTAGATTTTGAATTAGAAGTTATCGAAAAAACAGGTTATCCAGGTTATTTTTTAATTGTGGAAGATTTTATCAGAGAAGCCAGAAATATGAATGTTGCTGTTGGTCCAGGTCGTGGTTCTGCTGCAGGTTCTGTAGTTGCTTATTGTTTGTGGATTACCAATATAGATCCTATTAAATACGATTTACTTTTTGAGCGTTTCCTAAACCCAGAACGTGTTTCTATGCCAGATATCGATATCGATTTTGATGATGAAGGTCGTGGACGCGTAATGGATTATGTAATTGATAAATATGGTGCAAATCAAGTAGCTCAAATTATTACTTACGGAACAATGGCAGCAAAATCATCAATAAGAGATACTGCCAGAGTTTTAGATTTACCACTTTTTGAAGCCGATAGAATTGCCAAATTAATACCCGGAATTAAGCTTAAAAATATTTTTGGTGATGATGCTAAAAGTAAAAGTAAAGTTGATGGATTAAGAGCAGAAGAAAAACAATTGGTTGAAGAATTAAAAACCATTTCTTATGGTAATGATTTAGCTTCAGAAACGGTAAACAAAGCCACCATTTTAGAAGGTTCTGTCAGAAATACGGGTATTCACGCCTGTGGCGTTATTATTACTCCAGGAGATATTACCAATTATGTTCCTGTAGCATTGGCAAAGGATTCTGATATGTATGTTACCCAATTTGACAATTCTGTAGTAGAATCTGCAGGTTTGCTAAAAATGGATTTCTTAGGATTAAAAACCCTGACTTTAATTAAAGATACCGTTAAAATTGTAAAGGCCAGACATGGGGTTCAGTTAGATCCAGAAAATTTTCCTTTGGATGATGAAAAAACGTATGAGTTATTTCAAAAAGGAGAAACCGTTGGTATTTTTCAATATGAATCTCCAGGAATGCAAAAACATATGCGCTCTCTAAAACCAACTGTTTTCGCAGATTTAATTGCAATGAATGCTTTGTATAGACCAGGACCTATGGAATATATTCCGAGTTTTATCAACAGAAAACATGGGACAGAAGATATTGAGTACGATTTGCCTGCTATGGAAGAATATTTGGCAGAAACTTACGGAATTACAGTATATCAAGAGCAAGTAATGTTACTCTCACAAAAATTAGCAGATTTCACCAAAGGTGAAGCCGATGTTTTGCGTAAAGCAATGGGTAAAAAACAAATTGCGGTTCTAGATAAAATGAAACCAAAATTTGTTGAGCAAGCTGCTGCAAACGGTCATGATGAAGAAAAATTAGAAAAAATTTGGAAAGATTGGGAAGCCTTTGCAAGTTATGCTTTTAACAAATCTCACTCTACTTGTTATGCTTGGATTGCTTATCAAACTGCGTATTTAAAAGCACATTATCCTGCAGAGTATATGGCTTCTGTGCTTTCTAATAATATGAATGACATTAAATCTGTATCGTTTTTTATGGAAGAATGCAAACGTATGGGATTAGAAGTTTTGGGTCCTGATTTAAATGAATCTTACTTAAAATTTTCAGTTAATAAAGAAGGTGCTGTTCGATTTGGAATGGCAGCTGTAAAAGGTGTTGGTGCTGCTGCAGTAAAAGCCATTATTAAAGAAAGAAAAGAAAATGGAAATTATTCATCCATTTTTGATTTAGCAAAACGTGTAGATTTACGTGCCGCTAATAAAAAATCTTTTGATAGTTTGATAAAAGCAGGTGCTTTTGATTCTTTTTCTGACACACATAGAGCGCAATATTTTGCCATTGATGAAAAAGGAATGACTTTTTTAGAACGTGCTATGAAATTTGGAAGCAAGTATCAAGAAAATGAAAATTCGGCACAAGTTTCTTTGTTTGGAGAAGCTTCTACCATACAATTTCCAGAGCCAGATATTCCGCAATGTGAAACTTGGGGAACTATGGAGCTTTTATCGCAAGAAAAAGAAGTAATTGGTATTTATATTTCTGCACATCCTTTAGACGATTTTAAAAATGAATTAAAATTTTGCAACGCAACTTTACATCATTTTAAAGGTGATATTGCAAAATATGTGGGAATGAATTTAGCTTTTGCAGGGATAGTTTCTGATGTTCAGCATAGAGTTTCTAAAGCCGGAAAAGGTTGGGCTGCATTTACTATTGAAGATTATGGAGATAGTAATGAGTTTCGAATTTTTGGCGAAGATTATTTAAAAATGAAACACTTTTTAGTACCAAATTCTTTCTTATTTGTACGTTGTACAATTCAACTAGGATGGACTAATAAAGAAGGTGTTACAGGAGAGCCAAGACTAAAATTTACAGAAATGAAACTCTTACACGACATTATGGATGAATTGTCTAAAAAAGTTACCATTCAGCTTCCTTTAGAAGAAATTAATGCAGAAACTATTTTAAATTTAGAAACTATTTTAAAAAATAATCATGGAAAAAAGTCTTTACATTTTACGGTTTGGGATGCTAAAGAAAAGATAGAAGTGAATTTGCCAAGTAGAAATACTAAAATTCATATTACGAATGAATTATTAGCGACTTTAGAAAGTCAGCAAATAAAATATAAATTGAATTAGTTTTGGAGTTCATTAAACCTTTCAGGTTTTAAAAACCAGAAAGGTCTGTAAAATGTAAATTTAACTTGTAACCTCTCTAAACAGCGTTTCTAAATTTTTATTTTGCGTATTTAAACCTAGAATTTTTAAACCGTTTTCTTGAGCAAAATCAAAGATTTTTGGGCGCATATCTTCATCAGAATCAAAAGTGATAAACCAAGTGTTATCATAATTGTTTTTGTATGAAAATACGTTTGGTAGTTTTTTAATGAATTGTTCTTCAATTTTATAATCAAACGTAACTTCTATAGTTTGCTGATTATTTTCTTTGAGTTCAGAAAGTTTTTTATCAACTAAAACCTCACCTTTTTTTATGATGATAACTCGATTGCAAACCGCCTCTACTTCTTGCATAATATGTGTAGAAAACAACACTGTTTTGTCTTTGCCCAATTCTTTAATTAGCTGACGAATTTCAACTAATTGATTTGGGTCTAAACCAGTTGTAGGTTCGTCTAAAATTAAGACTGTTGGATTGTGTAAAATTGCAGCAGCCAAACCTACTCTTTGTTGATATCCTTTAGACAATTGATTTATTTTTTTATGAGCTTCTGCTTCTAAACCAACTTTAGAAATACAAGTTTCTATTTGTTCTTTTTCTGTCAGATTGAGCGCAGACGAAATCTTAAAAATACTTGCTTGAAATTGCAAATATTCTCGCACATACATATCTTTATACAAAGGATTGTGTTCTGGTAAATATCCTATTGTTTTTTGAGCTTCTAGCGGATTTTCTAAAACATCTATTTCATCAACAAAAACCTCACCAGAATTTGGTTTGATAAAACCTGTTAAGATTTTCATCATTGTAGATTTTCCTGCGCCATTTGGACCTAAAAACCCAATAACTTGCCCTTTATCCGCAGAAAAAGAAACATCGTTTAATGCTTTTTGAGTATTATAAATTTTTGAAACTGACGTTACTTTAATTGACATTTAATCTAACTTTAGCTTTAGAACGAAATTACTTCTTTTTTAGTTTGTAGAAATTGAATTATGCATTCTAATTTTTCTGATATTTTTCATTCTTTTCCAAGCTATTTTATGTCTTTTTTTATAAAAATATAAACACCCTAAATCTAATCCAAAGTAAAAAAAACTAATTCCACTTGGTGGATTTGCACTTGGCAAAAAAGAAAAAGTATCCCAAGCTGTTATTGGCCACCACCAACATTTATAACTTGTGCCAATAATTTCTAAATAGCCAACTGCTAAAAACATAGTTAAATAAAACATACGTTCTCTTGGCTTTTTTCTTAAAATTAGCAAAGTTAAAACGGTAAGACTAAATCCGAAAACATCATTCTTAAAGATTAGAAATGTTGTTGCATAAATTATAATTATTGCAGTAAAAACTTTTTCTAAAGTTTTTATATTGTTTTTAGAAAACGATGTTTTTGTAAAATATAAAACTCCTGCATAAACCAAAGCATGTCCCATAGGAATATAATGAGGAATATTTTCTAATCTGTAAGTGTACATACCCATTCCTAAAGAAAAGGCATATTCGCCACCAATAGCAATTATTGTGGCATAAATCATTTGTTCTCTTATTCTTGGGCTTACTTTAAAAAGTGTAATTGAAAAAATAATTACCATAATTAGATTTGCCAATCCTTGTAAATCTTGATAATTCTCTACAACATAAACACTATCTAAAAAAAGTCCTAAAAAAATATATAGAAATAATATTCCTAAGGATTTTATAAAGGCTGGAAAAAAAGATTTTGAAGTAACAACACTCATTGCGCAAAAATAGGGAAACTAAATAAAAAAGGCTCAAAATATTTTTGAGCCTTGTTAATATATAATGTTTTTATAATTTACAATTGATAACGAACTCTAAAACTAATTAACCTTGGCAAGATAAAAGTTTCGTTTACAGAGAACAAAATATTATTTGCACTAACAGACGAACGAGAACCTGTGCCTAATAAGTTGCTTGCTTCTAATTCATATTCCCATTTTGCATCGCTGTTTTTTCTATATGCAAAAGTGGCATCCCAAATTTTAAATGAATTTTGTACGACTCCATTTTGTTTTACTTCGTTAAAAGAAAAATCGGTTTTAAAAGTTAAAGAATCCCATATATAGGCATCAAAACTTATGGATGGAGCATTTACCACTCCTTTATTTTCTCTAGTATTGGCGTTATTTTTTTGATTTGTATAACTTAAAGAATATTTAAGACTTACATTAGGTGCTTTTGTAAAATTTGTACCAACACTTGTTCTGTAAGAATGAACCAAGGTTTTGTTTACATTTCCTACAGAATTTAAAAACTGATTGGTTTTATTATAAGTGAAATTTGCACCTAAAGAAGTTCTAATTTTGCTAAATGTTTTTCCTACACGCCCAAAAGCTGTAAATCTTTCATTATCAAAAGGGGAATTAATAGCTGTACTGCTTGACACAACAGAGCCAGTTGGAAAATGAATATTATTGTTAATTTGATCTATAGTTTTTGTATAATTTACTGTTGCAAAAACATTTGTGTAATTAAATAAATTAAAACTAAAATATTTTAAATTTAAATTATGAATGGTTGCATTGGTTAATTTTGATGCTCCTGAAAAAAATGAATTATAACTATTAGCCACAATACCTCTTGCTATTTTATTTACATCAGTAAAATTAACTTGCTGTTTGTAAGAAAAAGTTAGACTCTCACTTCTTTTAAACTGTGCAACAATATTAATTTCTGGCAAGAATTTTTGAAACGTGTCTTTAAAAATTTTACTAAATTGAGTGTTTTTAGTTTTATAAGTATGTACTGTAAAACCTGGTGTAAAAGTAAAAATACCAGACTTTACTCTATACCTTACACCAGTATACACATCTGTAAAATTATATTCTGTATCGTTTGTGGTTTTTGGATTCACAACTCCTGGAATTGTTGGAGTTGGGTTTAAAGTATTTCCATTATCTAAAATTTGAAAAAACTTTGAATCGAAATTTTGTTTGCTTAAAATAGTACCCGCAACAAAGTTTAAATTACTTTTTTGATTTATAATATAATAGTAATCTAACTTTGCATCTAGTTGATTCGATTTTACTCTTCTGTTTTGCTCTAACTTATAAAATAGGTTGCTTCTATCTAAACCTAAATCTTTTGCTGGTTTATCAAAACCATCAGGAGGATTATTTCCTTTTGGATCGTTATTGTTATTTGCAGGATCGTTTTCTAAAGAAGCCACATAAAAAGGATCTTCATCTTGCAATAGATGTTTTACTTCTAAAGCAAAAATATTGTTTTCATTAGCGGTATAGAAATAGCTTAAATTTTGATTTATTTTAAAAGGCGTTGCATTTTCTTTTTCAGAAATATCACTTAAAACACGAGAGTTTACATTATCGGTTCTATATTCATTAGAAAAACGACCAATAATATCATAATTCATTTGATTGTTAAAATCTTTTTTATAGATAGAACTAAACTTAAATAAACCTGTGTTACTAGTTTGATCTGTTATACTTTGCGTAAAATCATCTGGTGTATTAGGGTTTACATAATTTTTAGTAACATTATTTTTCTGTCCATTACTATTACTAGAAAATATTAAGAATCCGCTTAAATCTAATTTTTTGTTGGGTGAATAACTAAAGTTTAAAGCCGATAGTTTTGTTTCTATTTTGTTAGCATTTCTAGCATTCGCATTTAAAAAGCCAATTCCGGCATCAGAAATGTTAATATTTGTTCCGTTAGATGGACTCTGGCTTCTAAAACCTCCACTAAAATTTCTAATATCTCTTCTACTTAAAACTACATCTCCTAAATTATTTACATCACCAATAACATTTATGGTATATTTTGGTGAATAATAAAAAAGTTTTGGCTGAAATAAATACAAACCTTCGTTTGGTGATGTGCCCAAACCTGCTGTAACATCTCCAAACCAAAAATTCTTTTTCCCTTCTTTTAATTTAATATTGATGGCAATTCTATCTTGGTTATTTTGCACACCTTTTAGTTGATTTACATCACCATAATTTCTTAAAACCTGAATTTTATCTACTGCATTAGATGGAATATTCTTGGTAGCTAACTTAGTGTCTCCATCAAAAAAATCTTTACCATCTACCATAATTTTTTCAACCTTTTTACCCTCTACTTCAATTTCACCAGCCTCATTTATTTCCATTCCTGGAATTTTCTTTACCACATCTTCTAGTTTTCTTTCGGTACCATTTTTAAAGGAATCTGCATTGTAAATAATGGTATCGCCTTTAATTGTAACTGGCATTTTAGAAATTATTTTAATTTCATCTAACTGATTGTCTTCTAACATAGTAAAGTTTTTTGTGATGTCTTTACTTGCTGTTTTTACAATTTGGCTAATCGTTTTAAAACCCACATAACTTACCTTTAGATTGTAAACTGTATTCTTTTTTAAGTCTAGTTTAAAATATCCTTTTGCATCTGTAAAACCGAAAGACGAAATGCTTTTGGCTATAGTATCTATAGCAATAACATTAGTCATTTCTAGTGGTGTACCTATAGAATCTTTTACAATACCTGATAGTTTAATTTGAGCAGATGTTAGCCCAGTCGCTAATAAAATAGCAACAAATAAAAGTTTTTTCATTTTTAGTTTGATTAAGTGTTTTTAGAACCCTCTTCTACGGCCTCTTTTTCTACTTTTAAAACGTTCTCTAAGTTCTTTTGATTTTTTCTTTATGATAGTATTATACTCTTTCCTAGTAACTTCTTTCCCTTTTTTGGGTTCTTTAATTTCTATTTCTTCTTCAGGATTTAAAACAATTTCCGTACACAACATTGTTGTTCTACCAGCATTTATTTCTAAAATCAACCCTGGTAAACCCCAATATTCTGCTGGCCCAGCACTTACAGGTATTTGTGGCGTGTACCAAGCTGTAACTAAAATAGTTTTAACTTGTTCTTTTTTAGCATTTGTTTTGGTAGAATCTTTCTTTTTATTATTTCCTCTTCTAAAAATTTTACCCCAGTCTATGTTTTTATCAATTTTAACATAAGTAACTTTGTAGGCTGTAAATTTTCCTATTTGCTTGGTTTCTGTACCTAATTGCCATTTGGGTTGTTGCAAGTCTTCTTTAATAAGAAATCTTTTACTAAACTGCTCTGTATCTTGAATCATTTTTCGGCTCTTAAGATTTTTATAAATAGAGCCTTGCCCATTACTACCTCCCCATCTTGAGCCAGATGTGCCTGGAGCCTCTAACTTTACATTTTCTTTAAATGATGATTCTATTTTATTAAAATTTAATGTATACGTTTTTTCTAAAAAGTTTTTAAAACGAGCCATCATCTGTTTTTTTCTCTGCTCAGACATTTTGTTTCCAAACCTACTCATATCCATTGTTGTCTTAGACATATAAGTAGCTTTACCTTGAAAACCTTTTTGAGCAAAAGTAACAACAGTAAATAATGTTAAAAATAAAGTAGATACTAATTTCATAGTTTTTTTGATTTGATTTTACCAAAAGTAATCTTTAATACTTTTAATTTGACTTAAAAAAAACTTAAAGGTTTATTTTGAGTAATAAAATCAAAAAATTAGATTAACCGCCTATTTTAATATTTATACCATTTCCTGAATCTACACCTTTTCTACTTTTAAATCGCTCCATCATTTCTTTAGATTTTTGTTTACTAATTTTTTCGTATTCTTTCTGAGAAACTACCTTTCCTTTTTCTGGCTCATCAATTTTTATACTACTAGATTTATCTAAAATAATTTCTGTACAAACAATGGTTGTTTTGCCATCATTAATTTCTAAAATCAATCCTGGTAAGCCTTGATAACTGCTTGGTCCATTACTAATAGGCACTTGTGGCGTATACCAAGCAGTTGTTATAATAGTTTCTTTTTTTATATCTTCTTCTGGTTTTCCATCTTTAAGAATCATTTTTATACTTTCCACTTCTTTAGAAAAAGTAGCTTTATAACAAGTATATTTACCAATATTTTTTGTTTCTGATGATAGTTTCCAACCTTGTGAATCTAAAGAATCTTTAACTAAAAATCTTTTCCCTAAAATTTCTGTTTGATTTGTAAATCTTTTTTCTTTGATGTTTTTGTAATAAACACTTCCATTTCCTGAGCCTCCAAAAGACATCACCATTACATTTGTTGCGCCAACTTTTGGTTTAGGAGCATTTAATTTTACATCTTCTTTATAGGTTGATGCATAATTATTAAACTCTAAAACAAAGGTTTTTTGAGTCATTTTTTGAATTCTTGCCTGAATTTGTTTTTTCATATCTTCTGATATGTTTGAGTTTTTACCTTCTCCAATTTTAAAATTAGACTTTCTACTTGTTTTATAAATTGCTTTTCCTTGAAAGTTTTGGGCTGTTATTATTATTGATGACAGCAAAGCAATACTAATACATAATTTACTTTTCATTTTAAATGTTTTTAAATCTTTACAAATGTCATAAAGAAAAACAATCTATAAGGTTAATAAATGTTAACGAGTGTTAAGCTACTAATTTTATATTTTTTAGAACATATATTTGTACTATGAATACAAAAAAGCATCAATGGCTCTTTTACCTAATTGCCATAACAATTGTTATTACAATTATTATCCAATTTTATTGGAATTATAAAAATTACGAGGAAAACAAAAGGCAAGTTACCAATGACATTCAATTAAGTTTAGACAATGCAGTAGAAGAATATTATGCTACTTTGGCAAAAAGTAATTTTATAACTATTATTGATGATAAGAATAATGTTACAAAAAAAGTTTCAGAAAAAAATGCTTTACAAAAAATCTTAAAAAGCATAAGAAAAGACAGTAATAACAAGCAAAAACCAAAAGTAACTATAACCAACCTAAGTATTACTTCTGATGAAGGGATTTCTCAAGAAAAAATAGACTCTATGATGAATTCTAACAAAGAATTTGTGACAAAGTTTAATTTAGAGAATGATTCTACTCACAAAAAAAGAAAAATTTTCACTCAATTTATAGATAAGAAAAATGGAATTACATTAAATACTAATAGATCTTTTAAAGAAGTTAAATTTTTTAAAGGAAAAAAAACAGCAGACAGTTTAAAACTAATTACCAATTTAAAACCTATTTTTATCTCATTTTTAAACCATTCTGTAAACTATAAAAAAATAGATTCCTTAATAGAAAATCAATTATATCAAAAAAAAATAAATTTAAAAACAAGGTTTTTGCATTTAAAAAGTGATACCCTTTTTCATCAAACAAAAGACAGTATTTTAATTGCAAATTTTTCTTCTATAAAATCAAAATCAACATTTGTAAGAGAGGGAGAAAATTTTGAATTACAGTATAGCAACCCTAATTTTGAAGCTCTAAAAAGAAGTTTTATTGGAATTTTATTATCATTAATTTTATCTTTTGCAGTAATATCTAGTTTATTCTATTTACTTAAAATCATTAATCAACAAAAAGAATTAGCCACCATAAAAAACGATTTAATTAGCAATATTACGCATGAATTTAAAACACCTATAGCTACAGTTTCTACAGCCATAGAAGCCATTGAAAACTTTAATGTTATTGATGATAAAGAAAAGACCAAAAAGTATTTGGCAATGTCTTCTGTACAACTAAAAAAACTGCATCAAATGGTAGAAAAACTTCTAGAAACTGCAACTTTAGACAGCGAAGATTTACTACTAAAAAAAGAAACTATAGACATTGTTGAAATAATTGAAAAACTAGTTAACAAACACAAATTATTAAGCAATAAAAAAGTGCTGGATTTTTCATCAAACTTGCAACCTATTTACTTAAATGTTGATGTTTTTCATTTTGAAAATGTAATTTCTAATTTAATAGATAATGCTATAAAATATGGTGGAAACCAAATAGAAATTAACGTAAACTCAATTTTAAAATCTACAGAAATTACAATTGCAGATGATGGAAATGGCATAGAAAAAAATCAGCAAGAAAAAATTTTTGATAAGTTTTATAGAGTTCCTAAAGGAAATACTCACAACATAAAAGGTTTTGGAATTGGCTTATATTACTGTAAAAACATTGTTGAAAAACATAGTGGCAGCATACAACTAACATCATCAAAAAACAACACTACTTTTAAAATAATAATGCCCAATGAGTAAAATAAAAGTACTTTTAGCTGAAGATGAAGAAAGCTTAGGAATGATTGTCAAAGAAAGTTTAGAATCTAGAGATTTTATAGTTTATCATTCTAAAAATGGGCAAAACGCATTAGAAATTTTTCAAACAAAAAAACCAGATATTTTAGTGCTAGATGTTATGATGCCTATTAAAGATGGTTTTACTTTAGCCAAAGAAATTAGGCAAGAAAACAAAGTTATTCCTATCATATTTCTAACTGCAAAATCGCAAACTAGCGATGTTTTAGAAGGATTTAATCACGGTGGAAATGACTATTTAAAAAAACCCTTTTCTATGGAAGAATTAATTGTTAGAATAAAATCTTTACTAAATAGAATTCATATAAAACCAAATATAGAAAACATTAAAATAGGAAAATATTTATTTAACTACACAAAACAAATTCTTACTTTTTCTGAAGAAAACCAACCATTAACTCATAGAGAATCTCAGTTATTATATCATCTTTTTGAAAAGAAAAATGAAGTTTTAGACAGAACTTTTATCCTAAATAAACTTTGGGGAAATGACGATTTTTTTAATGCAAGAAGTATGGATGTTTTTATTAGTAAACTTCGTAAAAAATTAAAAAAAGACGATACCATTAAAATTATAAATATTCGCGGATTTGGTTATAAATTGATTTGTTAACCTACTTTCTGTTCTACTTTTTTTATTACCTTTAGCGTCCCTTTTAATCTTATACAAATTATAATATGCACGTTGCAATTGCAGGAAATATTGGTGCTGGTAAAACTACACTAACCAAGTTATTAGCCAAACATTACAAGTGGAAACCACATTTTGAATCTGTTGATGAAAATCCTTATTTAGACGATTTTTACACAGAAATGGAACGTTGGTCATTTAATCTTCAGGTTTATTTTTTAAATAGTCGTTTTCGTCAGATTTTAGAACTTAGAGAAACTGGCAAAAATATTATTCAGGATAGAACCATTTATGAAGATGCTCACATATTTGCACCCAATTTACACGCAATGGGTTTAATGACAAATAGAGATTATAATAATTATAGTTCTTTATTTGAGTTGATGGAAAACTTAGTGCAACCACCAGATTTATTAATTTATTTACGCGCAGATATTTCTACTTTAGTGGGGCAAATTCACAAACGAGGTAGAGATTATGAAAACTCTATAAGTATAGATTATTTAAGTAGATTAAATGAACGTTATGAAGCTTGGATTTCTAAATATACCAAAGGAAAATTATTAATTATTGATGTTGATAATTTAGATTTTGTAGACAACCCAGAAGATTTAGGTTATATTATTGATAGAATAGATGCGCAAATAAATGGCTTATTCTAAAAAATAAATTTGATATTTAGATTCCCGTTTTTACAGGAATCACATTTTGAAACTCAAGAAAAAACCTCATAAAAGTATTTCTAATTAAAAGAGACCGCAAATGCAGTCTCTTTCTTTTTTTGTGAAATAAATCACTATCGATAAATCGTCCCCCAACTCTTCATCAATTTTTTTAACTCTATTTTATAATTTCAATTTTATTATCAACAATTTCTTTAATTGGCATTACAATTTTACCTTTTTCAGTTTTTAAAACTACACAAATATTATCTACAGTATCAACTACTCCTTGTTCTCCGTTAATTAAAACTTTATCTCCAACTTGTAAATTTTTTCTAGTATAATAACCAAATAATAATCTCTGAATTACATCTCTAGAGCCTAAGCCAAATGCTAATGTAAAAGAGGCTAAAATGGCACCCAAAATAATAGATAAATTATTCGTAATTAAATCTGTATTAACACCTGCCTGATTTAAAGCAGTTACAGTTACTATAATTGTTATAATATAAAAAGCGATATTACCCACAAAATTGCCACCTGTTAATTCTAAAGATTTAAACATAGAAACTAATATCTTCTTAATTACATTAGCAACATAAATACCCACAGCAAAAATAATAAGTGCACTAATTAACCTAGGCAAATAACCAATTAAATTACTTAACTGTTCAGAAACCATTTTTAAACCTAAGAGTTCTGAACCAACAATAATAAAAACTAAAATTAAAACCCACTTTATAGCAGTAATAATAATTTTTGTAGGTTGTATTTTTATTGATGATTCTCCAAAAATTTCATCAACATTTAATTTTTCTGGAAGACTATCAATACTTGTAAACTTTAACGCTTTTTTTACTATAAAAAGTATAAATTTTATGAATAACCAACCAATTACTAAAAAAATAAGTCCTTTTAATAATTGTGGTACAAAATCTACAAAATTATACCAAAGGTTTTGTAAAAAGGTAAAATCTAAATCAGATTGTAGGCTAAGCAGTTGTGGTTTCGTTGTCATATCTTTAGTTATTATAATTTAGGGTTATTCTTGTTGTTACTCATTAAGTCTCCAACAGTGTTAGGGTATTTAACTAAAAATAAATCGGCAATATCTAAGGTAAGCTTAATCATACCAATATCGCTCAAAACTTTTTTCTTGAGAACCTCAGGCACATTGTGGTGGTGAATAATTCTCTTAAAAGGGTTGTCCATAATTATAACTCTTCATACGTTCTTACAACTTTCTGTTTTGCTCTTTTAATTCGCATTTTAACAGCACTTTCACCAACTTCTAAAACTTCTTGAATTTCTCTAATAGTCATATCATCTTGATATTTCATTAAGAGAATCATTTTTTCTGCTGGCTCAATTAAAGACAATGCTTTTGCTAATTTCTCAGATTTTAACTCAAACAAAGTTGCATCTTCAATCTCTTGCAAAACATCGTCTTCTTTAATATTATCTGTAACAACTGTAACTTTTTCTTTCTTCTTGTAAGCGTTTCTTTGCACATAATTTACACAGAAATTATAGGTAAAAGAATACAACCAAGTAGAAAACTTAGAGTTACCCTTAAAGGTTTTTAATTTTACAAATAACCTGATAAAAACGTCATGAGTTAAATCTTCTGCTTCTTCCTTACTCTTGGAAAAACCATAGCATTTGTTGTAAACAACTTTAGAAAATCGGTCATATAAAACAGCAAACAAATGTGTATTATTTGTTTCAACAATTTTAAAGACTAAATCCTCATCACTTAAAGTTTTAACGTCAATCGTTTTCAATTCAGTTATTGTTTTGACACAAATAAACTTAATAAGTCACATATAAAAATTAAAAAAAGTTGATGCGACATTTAAGGTCGATGAATGGTAAAAAAACTACTTTTAAAAAAAATTAAAACTTTTTGTAACATTAACTTATATTCTTGCGTATAATAAAGTGTGGCATTCACATTAATCCTTTAAAAAGTTATAGAGAAGTAGATGAGACAACTTAAAATTACAAAGCAGGTTACAAATAGAGAAACTGCATCGTTAGACAAATACTTACAAGAAATAGGTAAAGTAGATTTAATTACAGCTGATGAAGAAGTAGAATTAGCACAGCTTATAAAAGCTGGCGATCAAAGAGCATTAGAAAAATTAACGAAAGCCAATTTAAGATTTGTTGTATCTGTAGCGAAGCAATATCAAAACCAAGGATTAACTTTACCAGATTTAATTAATGAAGGAAACTTAGGTTTAATTAAAGCAGCAAAACGTTTTGATGAAACTAGAGGTTTTAAATTTATATCTTACGCTGTTTGGTGGATTCGTCAATCTATCTTACAAGCCTTAGCAGAACAATCTAGAATTGTACGTTTGCCGTTAAATAAAATTGGTTCTATCAATAAAATTAACAAAATGTACGCGTTCTTAGAACAAGAAAACGAGCGTCCACCTAGTGCAGAAGAAATTGCCAAAAAGTTAGATATGACTGTAAACGACGTAAAAGAATCTATGAAAAATTCTGGACGTCACGTATCTATGGATGCACCTTTAATTGAAGGTGAAGATTCTAATTTATATGATGTATTAAACTCTGGCGAATCTCCAAACCCAGATAAAACTCTTTTACACGAATCTTTAAGAATCGAAATTAATAGAGCTTTAGAAACATTAACGCCAAGAGAAGCAGATGTTGTAAAATTATACTTTGGTTTAGGAGAACACCAACCAATGACGTTAGAAGAAATTGGTGAAACTTTCGATTTAACAAGAGAGCGTGTACGTCAAATTAAAGAAAAAGCAATTAGAAGATTAAAACACACTTCTAGAAGTAAAATTTTAATGACTTACCTAGGCTAGCAATCTCAGATTGCTTTAGGTATCTAGCTAATACTTAAAATTGTAAATAAAAATTAAAAAACTCTCGAACTCATTTTCGGGAGTTTTTTATTGGAAGCTATTTCGCGCTTTCCATTATATCTTTTTTCTTTCTGTCATTGCGAATAAAGCTTTTTCTGCTTTATGTGGCAATCTCATTTCTTCAGCAGATTACTTCATTCGTTCCTCATTCGTAATGACGCTAACTTAAAACAAGAAAAAAGGATGCCATTTCAATCACGGCTAAACCTACTTATGAGCATCTGTGTTTTATCCAATGCAAAACTAAACTATGTTTTCTATGTTTCTATGTGGTCAAATTTTTTAAATTCAATTACCTTTGCAAAAACACAACAACAAACTAATGAATAATTTAATTGCACCTTCAATTTTAGCAGCAGATTTTGCCAACTTACAACGCGATATAGAAATGGTAAACAATAGCGAAGCAGATTGGTTTCATATAGATATTATGGATGGCGTTTTTGTACCCAATATTTCTTTTGGAATGCCTGTTTTAAAAGCGATTTCTAAACACGCTAAAAAAACAATTGATGTACATTTAATGATTGTAGATCCAGATAGATACATCACAACTTTTGCAGATTTAGGCGCAGATGTTTTAACTGTACATTACGAAACTTGCACACATTTACACAGAACAATACAAGCCATAAAATCTGCAGGAATGAAAGCTGGTGTTGCCTTAAATCCGCATACACCAATTGCTGTTTTAGAAGATGTAATTGCAGATTTAGATTTGGTTTGTTTAATGAGTGTAAACCCTGGTTTTGGCGGACAATCGTTTATTGAAAATACCTACAAAAAAGTAAGTCAATTAAAACACTTAATCGAGTTTTCGAAATCAGATTGCCAAATAGAAATTGATGGTGGTGTAACCAATAAAAATGCCAATACATTAATAGAAGCCGGAGCAAATGTATTGGTTGCAGGCAGTTATGTTTTTGGAGCAGAAAACCCTACAGAAACCATTGCAGATTTAAAGAATATTGTTGGGTAAATTGTACACCGTAATCGACATAGAAACTACAGGAAATGGATATAAAGGTTCTAAAATAATCGAAATATCCATTTTTGTTTTTGATGGAAAAAAAGTGATTGATGAGTTTACAACTTTAGTAAATCCAGAACAAAACATTCCGCCATTTATTACCAACCTTACAGGCATTACAAATGCAATGGTAAGAAATGCTCCAAAATTCTATGAAATTGCAAAAAAGGTTGAAGAAATTACTAAAGACACCATTTTTGTAGCGCATAATGTAAATTTCGATTACAATATTATTCAAGAAGAATTTAAAAATTTAGGATTCGATTTTAAACGCAAAAAACTTTGCACAGTAAGATTATCAAGAAAAATTATTCCTGGATTAAATTCTTACAGCTTAGGCAATATTTGTACTTTTGAAAATATACCTATAAACGGAAGACACAGAGCCAAAGGAGATGCAGAAGCAACCACAGAATTGTTTCGAAGAATTATTGAAAGAGATAATCATTTTATTATCAATTCGTTTTTAAATCCGCGTTCTAGACAAGCCACTTTACCTCCTCTTTTAGACAAAAGTGTTGTAGATAATCTACCCGAAACTTTTGGTGTTTATTACTTTAAAAACTTAGCCAAAGAAGTTATTTATGTGGGTAAAGCCAACAATATTAAACAACGAGTTATCAGTCATTTTTACGATAAAAAGAAGAAAGAGCAAACAATGTGTTTAGAAACTTCAGATATTTCTTTTACAATAACTGGTAGTGAATTATTGCCGTTACTATTAGAATCATCAGAAATAAAACATATTTATCCTAAATATAATAGAGCGCAAAGAAGAGCCAAGGAGGCTGTTGGTTTATTTTCTTACGAAGACCAAAAAGGAATTATACATTTGGCATATAATCGATCAAAATTAGTTCCAAATCCTTTAACTAAATATTACAATGTTTCTGAGGCTCGAAATCAACTAGAAAACTTGTGTGCAGCATTTGAATTATGCCCAAAATATTGTCATTTACAAACCAATGTTTCTACCTGTTTTCATTATCAAATTAAAGAATGTAAAGGCATTTGTTGTGATAAAGAATCTGTAGAAAGTTATAATAAACGTGTAAAAAAAGCTATAAAATCAATAGAAATTGGTGCAGAGAATTTAGTTATTAAAGAAACAGGAAGAACAGAAAACGAAGTTGGTTTTGCGCTCATTTTAGACGGAATTTATCAAGGTTTTGGTTATGTAGATATTCATCAATCTGAACAATTAGAAAACCCAAAAGATTATCAGTTTTTTGTAAATCCAAAAAAAGACAATAGAGATATTCAACGAATTATTAGTTCTTATTTAAAGAAAAAAGAGGCTCTTTTTTAAGCCTCTTTTTTTCTAACCAACCAATAAAAATTCTATAGTTGCGCTACCAGAAAGTTAATTAGGTCTGTTGTGGTAACTATACCTACCAACTCACCATCTTCTACCACTGGTAAAGCGTGAAACTCTTTTTTTGTTAACATTGTTGCCACTTCTTTAACTGTGGCATAAGGAGGCACCATAAAAATATTTTTAGCCATAACTTGTCTTATAGAAAACATATCGTACACAAATGCATCTACGTTTCGCTCATCATCACTAACATCTGCAAAACTAATTCTAAGAATATCAGAATAACTTAACATTCCTAAAACCTCTTTGTTTTGTACAACAGGTATGTGTCTAATTTTGTTTTTTTTAAATAATTTTTCAGCCTTTTCTAAAGTATCTTCTGCACTTAAAGTAATAACATCTTGTGTCATTATTGCTGATATTGGTGTCTCTTTTCTCATAATTTCAGCTTTTACTTCTTATCTCAAATTTCTAAAAAATAATACTTGTAAAAGATGATTTTTATCAGTAAAACAAAATTATTCTAAATAAAAAAGCCAAGAATTATAATTTAATAGTTCTTGGCTTTAATTCGTGATTCTAGCAGGATTATTAAAGATGATCCTGACAAAACTCCGTTTTGAAAAAAGAACCATAAAATTTAAAAAATAAACTTGTTTATTTTTTAAATTTTATGGTTCTTTTAATTCGTGACTCCAGCAGGATTCAAACCTGCAACCCTCAGAGCCGAAATCTGATATTCTATTCAGTTGAACTATGGAGCCTTATATATAAAATTTTGTTATTCTGAAATGAGTTCAGAATAACAAAAACTACATTAAATTCTTTTTTACAAAAGTAGATATGGTTTTGCCATCTGCTTTACCAGATAATTTTTTAGAAACAATTCCCATCACTTTTCCCATATCTTTCATACCTAAAGCACCTACACTTTTTATGGTTTCTACAACAACTGCTTCTATTTCATCTTCAGACATTGCTTCTGGCAAGAATTGTTCTAAAACAGCAATTTCTGCTAACTCAGGAGCGGCTAAATCTTCTCTATTTTGTTTTAAAAAAATAGCGGCACTGTCTTTTCTTTGTTTTACTTGTTTCTGAATTATTTTAAGCTCTTGTTCTTGGGTTAATTCTTCTTGAGATCCTGTTTCTGTTTTTGCTAATAAAAATGCAGATTTTACGGCTCTTAAAGCTTGTAAAGCAACTGTATCTTTGGCTTTCATAGCTTCTTTCATTTTATCCATTACTTGTTTTTGCAAACTCATACTTTTATCTTTTAAATTAATTATTTCTTTGGCTTTTTTAAATACAAAACATTTTTATTGTAGTCTATAAATGCTTTTCCTTTTTGTAAAATATCTGCACCAATAATGCCGTGAACTTCTTTGGCATTGTGTTGCTTTAAAGCTGTATTTACGTGCGATAAATTAAACAATACTAAATGGCATTTGTTGGTTTTCCAATTACCAATTTTTAGCGTATTATTTTGAGATTGTTGAGTTTCCATATCTGTAGCACCTGCACCTGCTGCTTTGGTTTCACTTTCTTGCGCATCTAACTTAAAATGTGCTATTAAATCTAACCCCACACAAGAATTTGAAGCTCCTGTATCTAGTATAAATCTACCTTTTATATCATTTATTTTTGCTTTTAATTCTAAATGATTGGTAGTAATTTTCTTTAACTTAATTTTAATGTATTTCTTCTTCTTTAAAATCTTTTCTAAACGCTTCATTCTATAATTCTTTCTAAAAATCAAAAATACGATTTATAAAATTTAAAGAATACTATCGTTCTAAAATTTCTTTTAACTTTTCTTTATAAAGAGCGAATTCTCTAAGATTATGATGTGTTCCTCCATCTATTTCTACAAAGTTATCTTTAGATGATTTATTAAGTTTTATCAACTCTTTAGATTGTAAAAAAGAGGTAGTTTTATCTTTATTTCCGTGAAAAACTGTGATGGGTGCTGTTACTTTAGCAATATCTTTATCTGTTCTAAATTGATATCTTAACAAAAAAGTTGGTGCGAATTTAGAATAACATTGTAGCGCTTTTTTTAGATTGAAAAATGGAGCTTCTAAAATAAGTTCTTTGGGTTTGTTTAGAGAGGCGATTTTTGTAGCAAAAGTTGTTCCTAAAGAAAAACCGTAGACAACAATATTTTCTTCTTTATAATTATTTTTTAAATGATTATAAACCAACAAAGCGTCTTTGTACATTAATTTTTCATTAAAACTCCCTGTGCTTTTACCGTAATTTCTATAATCGAAAACTAAAACTTCGTAATTATACTTTAAAAAATAAGAAACTCTTTTTCCCCAACGTGTTAAATTTCCTTTGTTGCCGTGGCAAAACAATATTACTCCTTTAGGGTTTGGCAACTTAAAATGAAGAGCATTAATTTCTTTATCATCTTCAGTTTTTATAAAAACTTCTTCAAATTTATTAGAGAATTTATATTGATAATTTCTGTCTAATTTTTTCCAATTAATAAATATAAATTTCTCTTGAAAAAAATAGAAAATTAAACTGACAATTGTAACTACACAAGCAAAAAGAATAAGATAGAAAGTCCAGTTCATTAAATGATTTTAGTTTTACTAAACTACTGAAATTTAAGGAATAAAAAAACTACCTGATTTTGTATAATTGTTTAAAAAGAACTTAACAGCTGTTTTAAACAATAAAAAAGTTAATGGTTTATCATTTTAAAAGTGACTCATTTTTTAAAAAATAGTTTTTATTGAGGACTTTTATCCATAAATACTTTTTCCTACAATTAAAACATTTTTTATAGCCAACAAAAGGTAAAAAACTATAAATAGTTAATTTTTCTTTTTTTTCTTTCTGGCAAACTGGACACTCTGTCATTAGCTTAGGGGTTATTATTTATAAAAATAAGTAATAAAAATGTAAGTAAAAAAGAAATGTTCTTAAACTATTTTTTTTATATCTAAATACTAAATTTAGTAACACAAAAAAAACCGACATGTTTCTGTATCGGTTTTTAAATAAATTTTAAAAAGATTCTAAAACAAATTCAGAATGATGTTTTGCTTATCCTCCAAAATCGTCAAAACGAATATTTTCATCATCTAAACCAAAATCTTCTCCCATTTTTTGAACAGCATTGTTCATTAACGGTGGACCGCAGAAATATAATTCTAAATCTTCTGGCGCTTCATGTTTAGACAAATATTGGTCTATTACAACTTGATGAATAAAACCAACAAAACCATCTCCTTCTGTATCATCTACATCTTTTTTAATTTTCCAATTATCGGCCTCTGTTGGGTCTGACAACGCAATAAAGAATTTAAAGTTTGGAAAATCTTTTTCTAAAGCTCTAAAGTAATGAATGTAAAATAATTCTGCTTTAGAACGACCTCCATACCAATAAGTTACTTTTCTACCCGTTTTTAAAGTTCTGAATAAGTGATAAATATGAGAACGCATTGGCGCCATACCAGCACCACCACCAACATATAACATTTCAGCTTCAGAATCATTGATAAAGAACTCTCCATAAGGTCCAGAAATTGTACACTTATCACCTACTTTTAGGTTAAAAATATATGAAGATGCTACACCAGGATTTACATCCATCCATCCACCTTTAGCTCTATCAAAAGGAGGTGTTGCAACACGTACATTTAACATTATTTTTCTTCCTTCTGCTGGGTAAGAAGCCATAGAATAAGCTCTTTCTACAGACTCAGTGTTTTTCATCACCAAAGGCCATAAACCAAATTTTTCCCAATCTGCTTTAAACTTATCAGGTTCTCCTGGATGATCTTCAGGATGTGCTGTAACATCCATATCTGCATATTTTACTTCACATTCAGGAATTTCAATTTGAATATAACCACCTGCTTTGTAATCCATATCTTCAGGAATTTCAACCACAAATTCTTTAATAAATGTTGCTACATTATAATTAGAAACTACAGTTGCTTCCCATTTTTTAATTCCGAAAATTTCTTCTGGAATAGAAATGTCCATATCTTGTTTCACCTTAACTTGACAAGCTAAACGAATTCCTGATTTTAATTCTTTCTTAGTAAAATGTGGTATTTCTGTTGGCAAAGCTTCACCTCCACCAGAATTAACGTGACATTCACATTGAACACAAGAACCACCACCACCACAAGCTGATGGTAAAAATATTTTTTCGTTTCCTAAAGTTGTTAAAAGTGTACTACCAGAACCTACCTCTATTTTCTTTTCTCCATTGATAGTAATTGTAACTGGACCAGAAGGAGATAATTTTTGTTTTACGAATAATAATAGTGCTACTAATATGAGCGTTAAAACTAAAAATGCTGCTACTGTTGCAATTATAGTACCTGTTGTACCTGCTGCTAATATCATTTTACTATTGGTTTATATTTGTGTTTTCGGCTACAATTTCTTTAGCCTCTTTTTTAACTTCCTTTTTTACTTCTTCTACCTTAGCTTCTACTTTAGGAGTTTCTTCTTTCTTTTCATCACCACCTGTTAACATTCCTCCAAAACTCATAAAACCAATTGCCATTAAACCAGTAATAATAAAAGTAATTCCCAATCCTCTTAATGCTGGTGGCACTGAAGAATATCTAATTTTTTCACGAATTGCAGCAATTGCTAAAATTGCTAAAAACCACCCGATTCCTGAACCAACACCATACGTTAAAGCTAATCCTAAAGAAGGGATTTCGCGCGATTGCATAAATAAACTACCACCTAAAATTGCACAGTTTACTGCAATTAATGGTAAGAAAATACCTAATGAATTGTATAATGAAGGTGAAAATTTTTCAACAATAATTTCTACCAATTGTACCATTGTTGCAATGGTTGCAATAAACATAATAAATGACAAGAAACTTAAGTCGTATGCTGCATATTCTGGACCTAACCAAACTAATGCGCCTTCTTTTAATATGTATTGATCTAACAACCAGTTTAAAGGCACAGTAACTGCTAATACAAAAATTACAGCAGCTCCTAAACCAACAGCTGTTGATACTTTTTTAGATACAGCAAGGTAAGAACACATTCCTAAGAACGTGGCAAAAACCATATTATCTATAAATATCGATTTGAAAAATAATTCTATATGTTCCATATTATTATAGTTTTTAGTAATTAGTTTTTAGTGGTTAGTACTTATTGCTAACAACTATCTCCTAAAACCTAAATTTAATGTTCTTCTATTAATGTTTTATTTTTTGTTCTTTGAATCCAAATAATGATTCCAACCACTATTAATGCCATTGGCGATAATAACATAAATCCGTTATTTTCATAACCAATTGCATACAATCCTGTTTTTTCTATTGGGTCTCCTAACACTTTAAAACCTAATAAGGTACCGGAACCTAAAAGCTCTCTAAAGAAACCTACAATGATTAAAATAACTCCATAACCAATTGAGTTTCCTATTCCGTCTAAGAAAGAACGCCAAGGTCCGTTACCTAAAGCAAAAGCTTCAAAACGTCCCATAATGATACAGTTTGTAATAATCAATCCTACAAAAACGGATAGTGTTTTACTGAGTTCGTAAGCAAAAGCTTTTAAAACTAAATCTACTATAATTACTAAAGTTGCAACTACAATTAATTGCACAATAATTCTGATTTTTGATGGAATTATGTTTCTCATTAAAGAGATAACCACGTTTCCTAATCCTAAAACAAACATTACAGATATTGCCATTACAATAGAGGCTTTTAATTCTGCTGTAATTGCTAAAGCAGAACAAATACCTAATACTTGTATTGTAATTGGATTATTATCAAATAATGGATCTTTAATTAATGCTGCGTCTTTTTTTGATAAAAGTGCCATAAATTATTTTTTTAATGATTTAAAATAAGGTGCGTACAATGCTAAATCAGATTTAATCATTGCAGAAACTCCATCACCTGTAATGGTTGCACCCGCAATTGCATCTACTTCAAAATCTGTTTTTTCTTCGTTTTTAGGATCGTTATTACCTTTCTTTACGGTAATTCCTTTAAAATCTCCTGATGAATTGATTAAGTGTTCTCCCATAAAATCATCCATAAAAAAACGTTGTTTAATATTTGCTCCCAAACCTGGTGTTTCTCCTTTATGATCAAAATAGGCTCCTTGTACAACCATATTTTCATCCATAGCTACATACCCCCAAATGGCATCCCAAAGACCTTTACCTCTAATGGGTGCTACATAAAATATTTTCCCATCTTTTTCTCCAATAAATAAAGGTAATCTTCTTTGGTTTCCTGCTTTAGCAGAGGCTTGTTCTTTTTTTACATCTATTAAATAGGCTTTGTCATCTTCAGTAATTTTATCGCCTTGAATAACAATTTGCTTTTTAATATATTTTGTAAATTCTGTACCAGCAACATCTGTAGAAACAAAGTTTGCACTAGAATCATCGTTTTCATTAACACCCATTGCATACAAGATGTTTTGTTGCTTTTCTATTCTTTTATTTTCATCAATATTTGGTTTTAAAGACGATGCTAAAAAAGCTAATATCGATCCTACAACAACTACCATAATTACGGTAAATATTATTGTATATACATTACTATCTGTTCTCTTACTCATAATTAGGCAGTTTTAACTTTAGTACGTTTTAATCTCTTTTTTACATTTGCTTGCACTACATAGTGGTCTATTGTTGGCGCAAAAACATTCATTAATAAGATTGCTAAAAATACGCCTTCTGGATATGCAGGATTAAACACACGAATCATTATTGAGATAAACCCGATTAAAAAACCGTAAATCCATTTTCCTTTATTGGTTTGTGACGCCGTTACTGGGTCAGTTGCCATATACACAGCTCCAAATGCTAAACCACCAATCATTAAGTGTTCCCACCAAACTGTGTTCATTAATCCGTAAAACTTGCTAGATTCTGTAATAATATCTGCAGCAACTACTTGATTAAAAATAAAGCCCATTACTGCAGCTCCTAAGAATGTAGACACAATAATTCTCCAACTTCCAATTTTTGTAAAAATTAAAAATGCAGCTCCTAAAAGAATTAATAAAGTTGATGTTTCTCCTACAGAACCTGGAATGAATCCCATAAACTTATCCCAAGTAGAATAGATTACATCTTGGTTTTGCGCATAACTTCCTAAAATGGTTTCCCCAGAAATGGCATCTGGGGTTCCTGCTCTTTCTACAGCATCATACACCCAAACTTTATCTCCAGACATCCAAGTAGGATAGGCAAAAAACAAGAATGCTCTAATGGTTAAAGCCGGATTTAAGATATTCATTCCTGTACCTCCAAATACTTCTTTACCTATTACTACACCAAAAATGACTGCAACTGCTAACATCCATAATGGAGTGTCTACAGGAACAATTAATGGCACTAACATACCCGTTACTAAGTAACCTTCTTCTACTTCATGACCTTTGATAACCGCAAAAATAAATTCTACTCCTAAACCAACAGCATAAGAAACAATTACTAGTGGTAATACTTTTATGATACCAATCCAAAGATTATCAAACGTAAAAAAGTTTGCTAAAACATCTGTTCTTAAAGTAGCATCTATTGCTGCATAATGTTGATAACCTGCATTAAACATTCCGAAAATTAAACAAGGAATTAAAGCTAAAATTACTGTATTCATAGTACGCTTTAAATCGTCTGCTGCTTTTATATGAGTTCCTCCGTGAGTAACTTCGTTCGGTAAATATAAAAAGGTATGGATTGCATTAAATGCAGGTGCCATTTTTGTCCCTTTATATTTTTCTTTTAAATTATGTAAATTTTGTTTTAAGCCCATAATCTTATCCTAATTCTTCTCTCATTAAATCTAAACCTTCTCTAATAATTTTTTGATGAGGTTGTTTAGATACACAAATAAATTCTGTGAGTGCAAAATCTTCTGGAGCTACTTCGTAACCTCCTAAAGCTTCCATTTCGTCTAAATCTTTATACATAAATGCTTTTAACAATTGCATTGGATAAATATCTAAAGGAAAAACATCTTCGTAAGCACCTGTAACTACAAATGCTCTATGTTCACCATTTGTATTGGTGTTTAAATCGTATTTTTTCTTCGGATTTAACCAAGAAAACGTTAATGCTCTTGATGTTGATATTTTATTAAAAACAGGCATAGTCCAACCCAATAATTCATAATCATCACCTTCAGGAATTGCAGTAATTTGGTTATCATAATATCCTAAGAAACCGTCTTCTTTTACTTGTTTTCCACTTAAAACATTACCACTAATAATTCTTGTGTTATTGTCATTTAAGTTATTTGTAGTTACATCTTTAATTGTTGCTCCTGCAATTGCAGTTACATATTGTGGTTTACTAAATTTAGCACCTGTTAAAGCAATGATTCTTTCTAAGTTGAATTTCCCTGTTAAGAATAATTCACCTATAACTACCAAATCTTGCGGAGTAACCACCCAAACAACTTCTCCTTTATTAATAGGATCAATATTTGCAATTTGAGTACCAACATTTCCTGAAGGATGTGGCCCTGAAACCTTATGAATTTCTACACCTGATAAATTTGCTAAAGGAGAATTTGAATTTGCTCCTACAGAAATATGAACTTTACCCTCAGTAAGTTTAGAAATTGCGGTAACTGCTGTTTGTAACTCAGTTTCTTTACCCGCTAAAGTATACTCTAAATCTGCCGCTAAAGGCGCACTTGCATAGCCAGAAATAAATATAGCTTTTGGTGCCTGATTTGGGCTAGCAACAACATCGTAAGGACGTTGTTTTATAAAAGGCCAGCAACCAGAAGTAAACAAGTGATTTTTCACTTCTTCACCTGACATTTTTGCGGCATCTTTTTTACCAAAATCAGCATAAGTTTGTTTTGTATCTGCAGCAATTTTCATTGCTAATACTTTTCTTCTTGCTCCACGAATTACCGCTACAACTTTACCAGAAACAGGGCTTGGAAATAAAATGCGTTCATCACTTTTTGAATGAAAAAGTGCTTCACCTGCTTTTACTTCTGCGCCTTCTTTTGCAATAAGTTTAGGTATAATTCCGTGAAAATCTTCTGGCTTTACTGCATAAAACTTACTTAAAGAAATACTTGTAGTTGTTTTTTCTGCTTCGCCAACCAGCTTAATATCTAAGCCTTTTTTAATACGAATGTCTTTTGACATAGTAAATTGGAATTGTTAGTTATCTTTTAAAAAATCACGCAAAAATACTGATTTTAAGCATTATTTTTAACATAAAACAACTGATATCTTTGTTAAAAATTATTATTTATAATTATTCTAAATAAAGTATTTTCATAAAAACGCTTTCGCTTTCTTTTTGGCTTAACTTTTGTTATTCTTTTATAAATGATTGATATTTTAGCAAAATGATAAAACAAGTTATTATTTATTTTTGTATCCTACTTGTAGGATTTGCAAATGCGCAGCAGATAAAATCTATACAATTAAAACCACTTCAAGAAAATAGCTTTTCTGCAATTGTACCTTTAGGAACAGTCTTAGAATTATCTTTTGATGATTTAGATGCTGATAGTAAAGACTACCAATATAAAATAGAACATATGACATCTGATTGGCAATCTAGCAGATTATCTTCGAGTCAATATATAGATGGTTTTGATCAAAATACCATTATAGATGTTACCAATTCTTTTAACACATTACAGAGTTATACACACTATGCTGTTAAAATTCCTAACAGAAACACGATAATTACTAAAAGCGGAAATTATTTGTTATCCGTTTTAAATGATGACTATGAAGTTGTATTTACAAGGCGTTTTGTTTTGTATGAAAAATCGACCATTGTTGATGTAAATGTTGAAAGAAGCAGAAATACGAAAACTTTAAACACCCAACAAACTGTTCAGTTTTCTGTAAATCATCCTAAAATTAGGATAAATAATCCAGCTCAAGAAATAAAAGTTGTGCTTTTAAAAAACAATAATTGGAATGAGAAAATAACCAATTTACAACCTACTTTTTTTAAACCCAATCAACTTTTATATACTTATACCAACAAAACCAACTTTTGGGGAGGAAATGAATATTTAAATTTTGATAATAAAATTATTAGAAACAACAGTTTAAATGTAGTTAAGGTTGAAAAAAGAGCTGTTTTTCATCATTTTTTATATCCTTTTACTTACAATACTTATAAAGAATATAAGTATAATCCTGATATTAATGGACAGTTTTTAATTAGAACCCTAGAAGCAAATGACGCCAAAACTGAAGCAGATTACGCAATGATGCACTTTTCTCTTTTAGCAGAAAAACCTTTTAAAAATAAAAAAGTATATGTTTACGGAGCTTTTAATAATTTTTCTATCAACAAAGAAAACCAAATGATTTATGATGCAGAAGATAAAATGTACAAAGCATCCATTTTATTAAAACAAGGTTTTTACAATTATACGTTTGCCACAGTAAATTCTGATGGTTTTGTGAACGCAAACGAAATTAATGGCTCTTTTTATGAAACCGAAAACGAATACACAGTAATTGTTTACTACAAACCTTTTGGTAGTTTTTATGAACGTGTTATTGGTGTTGGTACAGGTTTTTTTAATCAAAATAGATAAGAAAAAAATCATTTGCACCTTTTAGGTAAAAAAACTACATTTACTCAATATGTTTCAACAAATTACAAAAGGCATAAAAATTTCGGTAAAAACGAAATACAATGGTACAAGTTATAGAAATTATAGATTGTATTATATTTTTGCCTATGTTGTTACGATAGAAAATAAATCTTCTGAAACTGTAAAACTTACAGACCGATTTTGGAAAATTTATGACTCTCTTAATAAAACTGAAATTGTAAGTGGAGAAGGCGTTGTTGGGCAAACCCCAGTTTTAAAACCAAATGACACCTATACCTATAGTTCTGGTTGTTTTTTAGAATCTAATATGGGTGCTATGAAAGGGTTTTACACAATGATAAATCTAGAAACCTTTGAACAGTTTAAAGTAATCATACCAACTTTTCAACTAACAACACAAACGTTATCAAACTAACAAAATCTAAAAAAAACAAACTAGCCAAAGTTAAAGATTCAGAATGTTTAAATTGTGGACATCCTTTTAGTGGACAAGAAAAATTTTGCCCAGATTGTGGACAAGCCAATAAAGGCAATAAAATAACCTTTAAAAGTTTTATTCACGAAATTTTTAATGGTTTTGTTTCTTGGGACGCCAAATTTTGGACAACTATTATTCCGCTTTTAATTAAACCAGGTAAGGTTTCTAAAGATTTTGTTGAAGGAAAAAGACAACGCTATTCTAATCCGTTTCGATTTTATTTAACCGTATCTATTCTGTTTTTTTTAATTGTTGGTGTTAGCAGTAGTATTTCTAAGTTTCAAGATTTACGAAGCGGAAAAAATACTGCTAACAAAATAAAAAATACTAACTTTTCTATTAATGAAAACCGAATACAAACCAACAATAACCAAATAGATTTAGATTCTTTACAAGAACAAGTTTATGAACAAATAGAATTGGCACAAAGAAAAAAAGATTCTTTACAAGCAGAAAAAAAAGATTCATTAATCAACAAAAATAAAAACCGACTTAATTTAGGTTTTGGAGACTCTGAAGAAATGGGAAAGTATATGCTTTTTCAAAAAAAACACCCTTCTTTATCTACAGATAAAGCATTAGATAGCTTAGGAGTTGAAAAAACATTTAGAAATCGGTTTTGGTATTCTAGAGCATCGTTTATAAACAAGATGATTTCAGACAAAGAAACAAGTCAAAATTATTACAAACAAATGTTATCTTATTCTTCTGTAGCATTATTTGTTTTATTGCCTCTTTTTACGCTATTTTTAAAATTAATTTATGTGCGTAGAAAATTTACTTATGTAGAACATTTAGTCTTTGTTTTTCATGTACAAACTGTATTTTTCTTATTGTTTTCAATCTTCTACATTATAGGTTTTTTTAAAAATGCAGAATATATTATTCCACTATTTCTATTGCTTTTTCTAATCTACTTATTTATAGCTATGAAAAAGTTTTATGCACAAAAATTCTTTAAAACATTCTTTAAATTTTTATTGGCAAATTTTGTTTATTTAATTTTAGCATCTTTTGGAACCCTAGCAATATCATTTATAGCATTTGCGCTGTATTAAAAACGTTATCTTTTACAAAATCTATATATTTAATATCAACTTCTTCAGAAGTTTTTTTTATTGATGTAATACTTACCGTTTCTACAAAAGAGCGTTTCATTTTTACAGAAGTTTCTAGAGTTCCTAATTCTTCATTTTTATGAAAAGCTATTATTTCTGTTTGATAAAACTCATTTTTACCTTTCAACCAATCTGCAAACCAAACTTTTCGTATTTGTTTCATTTTATCTGTATATAAAGTTGAAGACGACCAAATTTTTGGTTCTTGTTTTAGTAGATGAAAATGTTTTTCTTTTCCGTCCCAAACCAATTCATAGGTTTTTAATTGATGATTCCAATCTACCAATACAATTGTAAACGGCTCAATATCAGTAAAATCATAATTATTGATAAATGCAACTGCATTATCAGAAATTAAAATTTGTTTTACAATAACACCTCTACTTAATCGGTAATATTGGTTACGTTGGTGTTTTGTAAATCCGCCATTTAAGAGACAAACCAATCTGTTTTTTTCGCTTACGCCAATCCAAGTTCCGCCAGCTAATTCATCTTTTGGATACGTTAACTCAACACCCTTTTCTATATATTTCTGCGGATGCAAAGTTTTTCTGAAAGGAGTTTCATCTCTATTAGAAGTCAAAATAAAATTATTTTTTCCTAACGGAAGATAAGTAACAGTACACATATATATTTTTAATTATTTAAGAAAATTTCTAATTTTTATTGAATTTGTCATAAAAAAAGTGGTAAAAATTCCACTAAATTTATTGAAACAAAAATTGTAACTTTGAACTTCAAAATTAGTCGATAAATTTTAAAAAACATACAAAATGGCAAGAGGATTTTTTAATGTTCCAAAAGCGGTAAACGAACCTGTAAAAGGCTATGCTCCTGGTTCACCAGAAAGAGAAGAATTACTAGCAATGTACAAAACCATGTTTAATAGCAATATTGATGTGCCAATGCATATTAATGGCTCAGCAATAAGAACAGGAAATACCAGAAATATTACGCCACCTCACAATCATAAACACGTGGTTGGGCAATATCACACAGCAGATAAAAGCCACGTAGATGAAGCAATTGCAACAGCTTTGGCAGCAAGAGAAGCTTGGTCTTCTGTTTCTTGGACAGAACGTGCTTCTATCTTTTTAAAAGCTGCAGAATTATTAGCAGGACCTTACAGAGCAAAAATGAATGCCGCAACAATGATTGCGCAATCTAAAAATGTACATCAGGCAGAAATTGATGCCGCTTGTGAAATGATTGATTTCTTCCGTTTTAATGTAGAATATATGACCGATATTTTTAAAGACCAACCATCTTCTGCTCCAGGAATCTGGAACCGCGTTGAGTACAGGCCTTTAGAAGGTTTTGTGTACGCAATCTCTCCATTTAATTTTACTTCTATTGCCGCAAATTTACCTGCAGCAGCAGCTTTAATGGGTAATGTTGTAGTTTGGAAACCCTCTGATCATCAAGCCTATTCTGCACAAGTAATTGTAGATTTATTTAAAGAAGCAGGTTTGCCTGATGGTGTTATAAATGTAGTTTACGGCGATCCTGTAATGATTTCTGATACAGTCTTAGCATCTCCAGATTTTTCTGGATTACACTTTACAGGTTCTACACACGTTTTTAAAGACCTTTGGAAACAAATAGGAAACAACATTCACAACTATAAAACCTACCCAAGAATTGTTGGAGAAACGGGTGGAAAAGATTTTATTTGGGCACACAATTCTGCAAATCCGTTACAAGTTGCAACCGCAATTACTAGAGGAGCGTTTGAATACCAAGGGCAAAAATGTTCTGCGGCTTCGCGTGCTTATATTCCAAAATCTATTTGGGCAGATGTTAAAAAACATTTAGTTGCACAACTATCAGAATTAAAAATGGGTTCTCCAGAAGACCCAAGTAACTTTGTAAATGCAGTAATTCATGAAGGTTCTTTCGATAAAATTGCAAGTTATATTGATGCCGCTAAAGCGGATTCGGATGCAGAAATTATTATTGGTGGTAATCACGATAAATCTGTTGGATATTTTATTGAACCCACTGTAATTTTAGCAAAATCACCAACCTATGCAACTATGACTACAGAGTTGTTTGGTCCTGTAATAACTATTTATATTTATGAAGATTCAGAATGGAAAGCTTCCTTAAAATTAGTTGACGAATCTACTGAATATGCATTAACTGGAGCAATTTTCTCAACTGACAGATATATTGTTGAAAAAGCTTCTAAAGCTTTAGAAAACGCCGCAGGAAACTTTTATATTAACGACAAACCAACTGGAGCCGTTGTTGGTCAACAACCTTTTGGTGGCGCAAGAGCATCTGGCACAAATGACAAAGCAGGTTCTGCACAAAATTTATTACGTTGGACATCTGTTAGATTGATTAAAGAAACCTTTGTAACACCACAAGATTATAAATATCCGTTTTTAGGGTAACTTTAAAATTTATTAAAAAATCAGAGGCTGTCTGAAAAGTTGAAATTTATGTCATTCTGAGCTTGTTGAAGAATCTTTATTATTGACAATCAATGCATTAGATTTCTCCATTACAGTCGAAATGACAGCGAAATTTACTTTTCAGACAGCCTCTTTTTTATCACGTTTGTGTAACTATAATAAAAGAAACGTTTTTGATTCTTGTTTAAAAAACAATCAATCTTTTGGTTGTTTGTTTGGTTCCGTTTGCAATTTTTAGCAAGTACAAACCTGTTGAAGCTTTTTCGAAAATTATTTTTTTAGAAAAATTAGTTATTGTATTTAGATATTCTTTTTGATCTATTAACCTACCTCTAACATCAAATAAATGCACTGTAACTTTATCTGTATTTACAACTTTTAGATTTAAGGTAAACTCACCTTTTGTTGGGTTTGGATATAAACTAAAACCTTCAAAAACGGCATCTTTTACAGAAGCAGCAGGATTATCAACAATAAGTGTATAGTCTTCAGTTTCTCCCCATTCAGATTGATGATCAGCATCACAAGGTCCTGTTCCATTTGGAGCATCACTTGCAAAATACTCTGCTATAACTCTTAAACCTGTACTACCAAATTTTGCATCATTTGGCACAGTAATATTAAAAGTTAAGACTCCTTCTTCTGTAGTTCCGTTACCAATATTACTATCTATTAATTTTCCTAAATCATACCTTTCGTTAGTGGTATTAAAAACTAAATCTTGATTCCAATCAATAAAAACATAGCAATGATCTCTATAATCTCCTGTGTTTATTTTAACACTAATTTCATAGCTTTCTCCTCTTTTTACACTAGTACTTATAGAAGAAAAATCTTGATAACCATCTACAGTATCGTTTCCAGAATTATTATTAATTGTATTAAAAGTAACATTTGTTATATGTTCTGAGCCATCTGCTTCATCTGTAAATGTTGATTTACAATAGGGTGATGCCGTTTTGAAACTAAAAGCATTCGAAAAAGTTCCTTCTCCACAAGAATTTTTAGGTTTTACCCTCCAATAATAAGTAGTATTCCCTTTTAAGGAGTTTATTTTATAAGAATTTTTGGCTATAATACTATTTGCTACAATATTTGTAAACCCACTATCTGTAGCAATTTGAAGAATATAAGAAGAAACATTAGCATCTGAATTCCATTGTAAATTTTCTTTTAAGCCAAAACCTGTAGCACCATTTGTTGGTTTTGTTAAAACAACCGAACTAAAACTATTAGAAGTAATATTTAAATTTACATTAATATTTTGATTCACAGTTGTAGAATTTGCTTTTACATTAATTGTAAAAGCTTGTGGTGTTTTTCCGTTTAAATTAGAAACTTTCATTGTAACATTGCCATCAACATTTATTGTTGTTGGACTAAAAGTTACAACAGCTCCGTTTAAACCAGAAGGTAGCGTTGCCGACAAAGTTGCTGTTTCTGAAAAACCATTTACAAAATCGAAATTTAAACTATAGGTTGCTTCTTGATTTCCTGAATTACAAACAAATTGCGTTCCGCTTGTATTACTCATAACAAATGTTGGCACTGTAGATTTAATTTCAAAGTTGGTAGAGTTTACATTATAAAAAATGTTGTCTGCAGCTTCTACCATAATTCTTGCTTTTGTAGTTGCATAATTAGGAATTATAATAGTTTCTGAACCATCATTTGGAGTATTCATTTTTAAAGTGATAGGAAAAGTAAGTCCTCCATCTGTAGATAATTTAATATTTACATTACTACAATTAATAGGCGTACTATCTGTTTTTCCTTTATTCCAAGTAATGGTTTGATTTGAACCGATATTCCATGTTACATTAGAATTTGGAGCTAAAACTGTAAACGGATCAGCATCAATTACGGTTACTCTCATATCATCTCTATGAGTGGCCCCTCCTCCAATATGATTATCTCTAACTAAAAAAGAGAAATCCATATTCCTGGCTACTGATGGTAATACTTCCCAAGTAGAAGATGTGTTCCCTGCAATTACTGTAGACAATTCTGGCATATATCTTACAGGTACAGATTTTGAAGGTAAAGACCTAAACATTGGCCCTACAGTATTTGTAGAAACTGGTGCTCCTAAAACAATTTCTGGGTCAATTTGTTCCCAATTATAGGTTAATGTTGATAAACCATCAACATCTGTTGCAGCACCTTTTAACATAAAAGGAGTTGTTTTAGGAATGCTATAATCTAAGCCCGCATTTGCAACAGGTGCCGTATTATTTGTATCTGATAAAGTAGCACAAGTTGTTGTAGCAATATAATTTAACATCTGTGTAACACTAATTGCGTGAAAATAATCATCACTACTATTTTGAACATTTGGCGAACAAATACCTGCATATCCCATAATTGTAGACCCACTTCCTGGCTCTACAGCAGTAGCGTTTGTTCTGTTATCATTACAAGAATTATTAAATGTATGATTTGCTCCGAATTGATGCCCCATTTCATGTACAACAAAATCAATATCATAAGCATCTCCTACAGGAGAAGCTCTACCTGTAACACCTTTTGCTTTACTTCCATTCTTACAAACTGACTGAAAAACTGCAACTCCAGAATTATCTCCTGTACTAAACACATGGCCAATATCGTAATTTGAACTTCCAATTTTTGTATCAATAACATTTTGTATTTCGCCTAATAAAACGCCAGCATCATTATTTGTTAAGTTATCTGAGTTAGCGTCTAAAAAAATTACTTTATCATTATTAGCAACAATAACCATTTTTATAGCAAGATCTTTTTCAAATATTTGATTAACTCTTGTAATTGATGTATTCATTGCAGATAAAATTGCTGCTTTTTTTGTTGCTATAGAAGCAGAAGCAGAAATATTTTGTCTTGTTAAATGAAACTGAGCATACTCGCCTGTACAAGCTAAAGCCAAACGAAAAGTTCTTAATTTTTCTGTATTATTACTTTTGTTAAACGCAGTTGTAATGCTAGAATTATTATCAACTAAACATTCAAATTCTTTATCATTAGAATATAAGCCATCTCTTTTGTATAAAATATATCCTTTTTTATCTTTTGTATAAGGGTCTATATATAATGATTTTTTTCCTTTCGTAAACAAAACTGCGTGAAAACCATCTGTACCCATACTTATTTTTGCTGTTGATAAAGGATTTTTTACACCAACTGCAGTATACGATTTTATCATAGGATATTTCTTAGCCAAAGCTTTATCTAAATTAGAAACTTCCGTTAGTTTGTATTTAGAAAAACCACCTTTGCTGTTTGGTAAATCTATAATAAGTTCTTCCGATTTTTTATGATTAAAAACCAGTCCTTTCAATTTATGAGTGTTTAGTGTTACTAATTTATAATCTGATGGAATGGTTTTCTGTTTTAGAATTTCTTTCTTCTGAAATTGAGTATCTAATTTATTTGCTTTTGCCCAAAGTTTTTGAGCATACAAGGTACTAGAACTTAAAAAAAGTAGTGTAAAAACAAAAAGAAGAGGCAATCTAATTTTCATATATATTTCTTTAAAAAAGAGTTATTTTTGTATCCTTCAAAGATAATGAAATATTTATCTTTGTACAGTAAATTATGAATAGAAGCATACTGTTAAAAGACTTATCAACAAAAGATTACAAAGATACTTGGGATTATCAAACTAAATTACTACAAGAAATTGTAGACATTAAAATTGATAATCGTAGAAATAACAACAAAAAAGATACCAAAAATCATTTTTTATTTGTTGAACATCCGCATGTATATACTTTAGGAAAAAGTGGCGATTTAAGTAATTTGTTATTAAATGAAAAGCAACTTGAAGAAAAAGGAGCAACTTTTTACAAAATAAATCGTGGTGGAGATATTACCTATCATGGACCGGGTCAAATTGTGGGTTATCCAATTTTAGATTTAGAAAATTTCTTTACAGATATTCATAAATATCTACGTTTATTAGAAGAAACTATTATTTTAACCATTGCAGAATATGGTTTAAAAGGAGTAAGAAGTGATGGTGAAACTGGAGTTTGGCTAGATGCTGAAACTCCTTTTGCGCGTAAAATTTGTGCAATGGGAATTCGATCTTCACGCTGGGTTACAATGCACGGTTTTGCCTTGAACGCTAATGTAGATTTGGGTTATTTTGATAATATTATTCCGTGTGGAATTCGTGGAAAAGCAGTAACTTCTTTAGCGTCTGAATTGGGTAGAAAAGTAGATTTGGAAGAAGTAAAAAGTAAAATTTTAAAGCATTTTAAAAACCTTTTTGAGGTTGATGCGTTTTTTGTTTGAAGTTTGAAGTTTGAATAAGCTACTCAAATTTTTTACCACTAACACCTAACAAAATTACTTCTCTTCGTTAAAATAGACTTTGTAAAACTTCATTTTCTTTTCTTCATCATAACCTCGTTCTAAATATTCTGAAGCGGCTTCTGGTGCATCTACATCTAATTTAATATTGATGTTTGTATCTAGTTTTATCTCTGTTTTTAGCTTACTTTTTTCTTTCTTTAAAACAACCCCAGAAACATCAAAATTATTTCTGATTAATACATCGTTTAAAGTTTCGTAATGTTTTTTATAATCGTCAAATAATTCTTTATGTTTGTCTTCTTCAAAGATTTCGTCTTTAAAATTATGATAATCTACAGCTTCGTGTTCTTTAAAATAATCTACTGTATTGGCTAAAAAATTACCCTGTTGTTGCATACCGAATTCTGGTTTAATAACTTCTTCGGAAAATTCTTTACACAATTCTAAATAGTTTTGTGTGTGCGAATTATAATCGTCTGCCAATTTTACGGATAAGAAATTTTTAATCCAATATTGCGCATCGTAATTGTTATTATCTACAGAAAAAACAACGGTACCTTCTGTGTCTGAAGTATTTAAAATTAAACAACCTTTGTCTATTTTTCTGGTTGATATTCCTTTTTGAACCACCACATCCCAACTTTCGTTATCATCTAAATAGGTTTGAAAAAAATCGACTTTATTTTCAATTTTAAAAACCCCAATAGCTTCTGTTAATACATCTTTATATTCTAAGCCTTCAATAAAAACCACAATAACATCACCTGTTTTTATTTGCGCAGAGTTAGATTGTTCGTACAAATGATTGACAATGTTTTTTGAGTATTCTACAAAACTACTTTCTTCTTTAAAAACTTCTGATGCATAATTATTTAACTCGTTTAAACTAACATCTGCGTGATGCGTAAAACGATAACTTTGCGTTAAACTACCAAAAGGTTTTAGTAAAAAACTTTTCATTAAATCGTAACTTTCTTGATCGAAACGAATTAACTCTTCAGAAAACACATTGTGTCCGCTATTAAATTTATTGGCTACTTTGTGTAAAATACATTTGGTAATTTCTGCTCTAGTTTTTTTAATCATCTTCTAAAAATTAAGAGCGTAAAAATAGAAAAAGTTTATAGATGATATTTATTTTTTGCCCCGAATTCACGAATTTTTATTTGAATAAGAAATATGCTAGAATTATTGTAATTGTTGGCAGAAAAGTTTAGCCCAGATTGAACGGTTTGTTTGAGCTCGTTGAGGAACGAAACAGCGAGTAGTGAAAGCTGGAAATAGCTTCTAAAAAAAATCTGATGAGGTGCTTAAACTAGTTCAGAATTATAGTGCCAACTTTAATTGTTCTGGCAATAATTTAAAAGATTTTCTGTGGTATTTTGTGGCACCAAATTCTCTAATAGCATTTCTGTGTTCTTTGGTTGGGTAACCTTTATTTTTCTGCCAATTATACATAGGAAATTCTTGATGAATGTTTACCATATATTCATCTCTGTAAGTTTTTGCCAACACAGAAGCTGCTGCAATACTCATATATTTTGCATCGCCTTTTACAATGGTTTTATGCGGAATTTCTTTGTAGTTTTTAAATTTATTTCCATCAACAATTATAAATTCTGGAGTAATTTTTAGCATTTCTATAGCACGATGCATTCCTGTTATAGAAGCCTGTAAAACGTTTATTTTATCAACCTCTTCTTGCCAAACAAAAGACACTCCAAATGCAAGTGCATTTTCTTCTATAAAAGGGCGTAATTGTTCTCTCTTTTTTTCTGATAATTGTTTAGAATCGTTTAAAAAAGGATGTGTAAAATCTTTTGGCAAAATTACAGCAGCAGCCACAACCGGGCCAGACAAACAGCCTCTGCCTGCTTCATCTGTTCCTGCTTCTAAAGAAAAACCACTGTAATTTAATTTAAGCATCGTACAAAGAAAAGAAAACTTTTTCTTTTAAATTCTTGTTTTAACAGGAATGACAATTTATTGTTTACTTCAAATGAATTTGAAGAACATCTTATAATTAACAATTTTCAGTATAATTATTAACAACTATTTTCGTTTTATTATTTTACATTTGCTTTGTAGAAATTCACTATGAATAAACAACAATTTTTCTTTATAACCCTACTTTTTATTTGCTTAAGCAACTTGTATTCTCAGAGAATAAGAGAGCAAATTGACGGAAATTCTTTTGGAAATTCTAGGAACGACACTTTAAATAACTTAGGGCAAGTAAAAGTAAAATTATCTGGTAAAACAAAATATACAGATTATAAAGTTTTTTCTCATAAAAGAGATACAACATACATAGACACCACTTTAACACTAAAAAAAGAGTATCTTTTTAATTACTTAAGAAAAGATAATTTTGAGCTATTACCATTTCATAATCAAGGACAAACTTTTAATAATTTAGGATATAGTTTTCATAATGTTGGCTTATTGCCAGATATTGGTTTTAGGGCAAAACAATTTAGTTATTTAGAGGTTGATGAAATAAAATATTATGAAGTACCCACCACAACTTCAGAAATTTTATACAGAACTGGTTTACAACAAGGGCAAGTTTTAGATGCGCTATTTACCTTAAATTTTTCAAAAAGATTTAATGTTTCTTTTTCTTATAAAGGTTTGCGTTCTTTAGGTGCTTACAGAAGATCTTTAGCTAGTAACGGAAATTTTAGAGGAACTTTTACTTACAGAACCAAAGAGAATCAATATGAAATTCGCGGGCATTTAACTACGCAAGATTTTTTTAATGAAGAAAGTGGTGGATTGCCACAAAGTGAAATAGAAAAGTTTCAGAATGATGACCCAAATACCGCAACAAGAGCAAGATTAGATGTTAATTTAGTAGATGCAGAAAATCAATTTGATAGTAATAGACTTTATTTAGAACATAGCTACAAACTTTTGGCCAGTAAAGATAGCATCAACAATAAAGATTTTTCTAATTTAAAAATTGGTCACGTTCTTACTTACGAAAACAAATCTTATAGTTTTACACAACCAAATTCATCAAAAATTTTTGGTGCTGTAAATTCTGCTAAAGCATCAAATAATGAGGCTAAAAGCAAAATTACCAATAACGAATTAAACCTAGAATTTAACTCTAAATATGTATTAGGTAAATTTAAAGCAAAGTTAAATTTAACCAGCTATTCTTATGGATATGATACTATTTTAAATAGTAAAAGCACCATTAATAAAACCAAATTAAAAGGAAATGCAATTGCTGTTGGCGCAGATTGGAATGCAAAAATTAAGAACTTTAAATTAAATGCAACTGGTAATCTTACCCCAGGAAATAGCAGACTTTCTGGAAGCTTTTTAAAAGGTGAAGCTATCTATAAAAAAGACAGCCTTTTTAGTGTAAAAGGAAGTTTATTAATCAGTTCTAAATCTGCAAATTTTAACACACTTTTACATCAAAGTAAGTTTGATAATTATAATTGGCAAAACAATTTTAGCAACGTAAATACAAGAGATTTAGGTTTTACTTTAGATTCTAAATGGCTAAATGGTTCTCTAAATTTTACAAATATTGACAACTATACTTATTTTGATGAAAACAGCAAACCACAACAATTTGCAAATCAGATTACTTATTTAAAAGTAAAAGTGAATAAAAAGTTTACATATGGCAAATTTGCTTTAGACAATACACTAATGTATCAAAATGTAAGTAGTGGAAGTTCTGTTTTTAGAGTTCCAGAATTTGTGACTAGAAACACTTTTTACTATACAGATTATTGGTTTAAAGGAAAACCAATGTTGGTAAATATGGGTGCAACTTTTAAATATTTTACCAAATACAAAGCAAATGCTTACAATCCGTTATTAGCAGAATTTACCTTACAAAACTCACAAGAAATTGGCTACCCAACTATAGATGTATTTTTTAATGCGCAAGTTAGAAGAACGCGTTTGTATTTTAAAATTGATAATTTGAGCTCTAAGTTTTTAAAGAAAAATTATTTTTCTGCACCTGGTTATCCTTACAGAGATTTTACCATTCGTTTTGGCTTGGTCTGGAATTGGTTTATTTAAGCCCTTCCTAAATCCTTCCCAAAGGGAAAGACTTTTAAAAAATTATGAAAAAAACAATAAAAAATAATTGGAAACTTTTTTTATTAGCAAGCTTAACTTTAGGATTGGCACCTTTTAATCCACCACATATTATTGGTAAATTGAATTGGATTTTAGGCGGAAATGCTTTTGCTACAGAAAACGGAATGCAAGCTCAAGATTGGTTTGATGTGTTTTTACACGGAAGTCCTTGGATTCTTTTGTTAATTTCTATTGCTTTACATATTAACAAAAAGTAAAATTATTAGATTTTTCGACTTCACTTTGTTTCGCTCAAAATGACAACTGAATGTCATTTCGATTTTATGGAGAAATCTCACTTTTAGTTCCAATTAAAAATGTAATTATAGCTAAAACATCTATAATTTTTTCTGCATTACTGGTAAAAAACGACCAGCAATAGTACTTTCTTTTTTATCAATTTCATAAAATCCTTGTGAAGCATAAAAAGGAACTGCGTTTGGGTCTGCTAATAAAGTCATAAATGTTACTTTTTTATGTATCGCTTTTTTAACTGAATGATGTAACAATTTTTTTCCAATTCCTTTTCCAATAAAACTAGGCAAAACAAACAACATTTCTAGTTCTATTGAATTTCCTTTTGGCAGATTTAAAATATAAAATCCAGCAATGGTTTTATCAACCAAAAAATTAAAAACTGAACCCTCAGCAATCATTTTAGAAGTAATGGTTAAATCATTTCTCCAACTTTCTATTTGCGCATCAGTATAACCCCAAAATGCTTTGGACTTTAATGCAATATCTGTAAGTTTTTTTGCATCAGAAATATCTGAAGAAACAATCATTTTTATTTAATTGCTATTTCTTTAATTTTTATTCTAAAAGCTGCAAAAAGTAAAGTCATAAAAGGGCTTAACCAATTAAAAATTGCATAAATAGCGTAATCGAAAACAGAAACTCCTAACACTCCAGAATGATAAGCTCCACAGGTATTCCAAGGAATTAAAACCGATGTTACAGTACCTGAATCTTCTAAAGTTCTACTTAAATTTTGTGGAGCCAAACCTTTATCGGCATAAGCTTTTGCGTACATTTTTCCGGGAACAACTATGGCTAAATATTGGTCTGATGCTGTAAAATTTAATCCAATACAAGTAAAAACGGTACTTGCAAATAATCCAAAAATAGAATCAAACAAGTTTAACATAAAACTACTTATTCTTGCTAATGCGCCTATTGCATCCATAATTCCACCAAAAACCATTGCACATAAAATCAACCAAATTGTACCCAACATTTTTGCCATTCCACCCGCAGTAAATAAATCTACTAAAGCCGCGTTTTCTGTTGCCACAGAAGTTTTAACGGTAATGGCTTGCATAATTCCTTTGTATGCAGAAATTGTATTTAATTCTTTAGACCCGGTTATTTGCGCAACAACATCAGGTTGAAAAATTAAAGCAAAAACTCCTCCTAAAATGGTACCTGCCAACAAAGCAACTAATGGCGGGGTTTTCTTCACAATTAAAAAGATGACAACAATTGGCACTAAAAACAACCAAGGTGTAATATGAAAAGCTTTATTGATATCTGCAAGTAAAACAGAGGTATCTGCTTCTCCTGTAGTATTTTGCGTAAAACCAATAATAACAAATATAATAAGTGTAACCACAATTGTTGGCACGGTTGTGTATGCCATATATTTTATATGCGTAAACAAATCTGTACCTGCCATTGCAGGAGCTAAATTTGTTGTATCTGACATTGGGGACATTTTATCTCCAAAATAGGCACCAGATAAAACGGCACCTGCTGTCATTCCTAAAGAGATTCCTAGCGCTTCTCCAATACCAATTAAGGCAATACCAACTGTTGCTGAGGTTGTCCAAGAACTACCAGTAGCAATAGAAATTACAGCACAAATAATTAAACATGCTGCCAAAAATATTGTCGGATTTAAAACTTGCAAGCCATAATAAATCATTGCAGGAATAATTCCACTTATCAACCAAGTACCCGCTAAAGCACCTACCATCAATAAAATTAAAATAGCGCCAGCCGTAGATTTTATATTCTCTGCAACCTCTTCTATCATTCTTTTATAAGAAACCTTATTTCTAAAACCTACAAAAGCAGCAACTGCTCCTCCCAATAACAAAACAAATTGATTACTACCACTTAAGGCTTCGTCTCCGAAAACAAAAACATTGTAAGCTAACATTGCCACTAATGCTAAAACAGGAAACATTGCTTCCCAAATACTCAACTCTTTGTTTTCAATAATTTTTTGATTTTTTATTTTAATTTTTGATAGGTTTTTATTGTCTTGCATTCTAAGTTTTTTGGTATTGTAATGTTACGATTTTAGACCAAGTTATGCAAATTGAATCTGTTGACTTACATTTGCGCTTATGGATTCTTTAACTCAAATTGTTTTAGGTGCTGCTTGCGGAGAAGCAGTCTTAGGAAAAAAGATTGGAAATAAAGCACTTTTATTTGGAGCAATTGGTGGTACAATTCCAGATTTAGATGTATTTGTTGGTAGGTTTTTATACAATAATGAAATACAAGCAATGGCTTTTCATAGAGGGTTTATGCACTCTATTTTATTTGCCATTTTAAGTGCTTTTCTCTTTGGATGGATTACATACAAACTCTATAATTTTGGAAGAAGAAAGAATACAACCCTTCTTAAAGATTGGATTTGGCTCTTCTTCTGGTCTATTTTTACACATCCTATTTTAGATGCTTTTACGCCTTATGGAACGCAATTATTTGCTCCCTTTTCTGAGTACAGAGTAGCCTTTAACAATATCTCTGTTGTAGATCCTTTATATACTGTTCCGTTTTTATTGTGCCTAATTATTATGATGTTTTACAACCGAAAAAAAACAAGAAGAACTTGGTGGTTAAAAGCAGGTTTATATATAAGTGCTGCTTATATGGTTTTTACCATATTTAATAAATTTTATATAGATTCTGTTTTTAAAAAATCTTTTAAAAAAGCTAGAATTGTTTACAACAGATTTTCTGCACAACCTACCATTTTAAACAATATTTTATGGTATGCTGTTGCCGAAACAGAAGATAAATATCATTTAGCTTTTTATTCTTTGTTTGACAAAAAATCAATTTCTGATAAAATAATAACTGTTGATAAAAATCACGATTTAATTGATATGAATGATGAAAATTTACAGACACTTGCTTGGTTTAGCAACAACTATTTTAATCTTTCTAAAAAGGAAAAAGTGGGTACTTATCAATACACAGATTTGCGTTACCCTATGTTAAATCCTGATGATGCAAATACCGCTGTTTTTAACTTTACTATTTTCTTTAAAAATGATAAATGGGATATTCTACCTTTTGATGGAAACCCACCCAATAAAAAAGATTTTAGCAAATTTATTGAACGTTTAAAAGGAATATAATAGTGGTTAGTGGTTAGTGGTTAGTGGTTAGCAAAAATAAAAACTTTTTATAAATTCCAACTTCCCTCTCCAAACTTCAAACTCCAAGCTTCAAACTTCAAACTATTTAATCCTACAAAACCCCAACTTTTTTCATACAAGATTTCATCATTTGGTAAGTGCGTTCAATATCATTATCTAAACCAATAGAAAAACGAATTAATCCGTCAGAAAGCCCCATTTGTTTTTGTTCATCTTCTGGTATTTCTGATGATGTAGAACTTCCTGGAGCAGAAAACAATGTTTTGTAAAAGCCTAAACTTACTGCTAAATAACCTAAATTTTTGTGTTGCATTAGTTCCATTAATTCATTAGCTTTTTCTAAAGAACCTACATCAATAGTTAACATTCCACCAAAACCATATTCAGCATTCATCATCGATTTAAAAAGCTTGTGAGAAGGATGAGATGCTAAACCTGGATAAACAGTTTTTAATCCATCCGCTTGAAATTTATCAGCTAAAAAAGCAGCGTTAAAACTGTGTTGTTTCATTCTAATATGCAAAGTTCTCATATTTTTTAAAACGGATGCCGCTCTTAAACTATCCATTGTAGCACCTAACAACATACTTGCGCCATCATTTACATTTCGTAAATCATTTATAAATTCTTGCGTACCGCAAACTACGCCACCAACTGTATCTGAAGAACCGTTGATAAACTTTGTTAAACTATGACAAACCACATCTGCGCCTAACTTTGCTGGCGAAATTGACAATGGAGAAAATGTATTATCTACCACTAATTTTAAATTGTATTTTTTTGCTAAAGCTGATAAACCTGCAATATCTGCAACTTCTAACAAAGGATTGCTTACAGATTCGCAATACAAAACTTTGGTGTTTTTTGTAATTGCAGCTTCTACCACATCTAATTTTGTAATGTTAACAAAAGTGGTTGTAATATTTAATCTTGGCGTAAAGTTTTTTAAGAAAGCATACGTTCCTCCGTAAATAGTTCTACTAGAAACTATATGATCTCCTGCACCACATAATTGTAATAATACAGGTGTAATTGCTCCCATACCAGATGCTGCAACATTGGCTGTTTCTGTACCTTCCATTGCCGCTAAAGCTTCACCTAAATATAAATTTGATGGTGATGAGTGACGCGAATATAAGTAACAACCGTCTGCATTTCCTTCAAAAGTATCAAACATTGTTTTTGCTGAAAGAAATGTATATGTTGATGAGTCTGAAATTGATGGATTTACGCCACCAAATTCACCAAAATATTGTAAATCTTGAATATTATCTGCTGGATTGAATTTCATAATAGTAGTTTTAGATTTGTACAAATTGACAACAATTTAGAATTATAGTCAACAATAAATGCAAAATATAGTTTATTTTTCTATTTTTGATTTCATATTTAGTTTAAAAAACTATCAAACTTTATATACGTTTTAATTTTTAGAAAAATTTTATGTTAGATTCTACCGATAAAAAAATCATCAATTTATTACAAAATGATAGTAAACAGACTACTAAACAACTTTCGTTACAGCTTAATTTATCGGTAACTGCTGTTTATGAGCGGATTAAAAAGTTAGAAAATAATAAAGTTATTCAGAAATATGTAGCTATCATCAATAAACATAAAATTGAGAAATCTTTTTTGGTTTTTTGCCATATAAAACTCATTCAGCATTCTAAAGATTATGTTACCACTTTTGAGCGTGAAATTTTAAAACTAGAGGAAGTTTCTGAATGTTTTCACGTGAGTGGAGATTATGATTACATCTTAAAAATCTATGTAAAAGATATGGATAGTTACAGAGATTTTATGGTAACAAAACTTACTGCCATAAAATATATTGGCAGCACTCATAGTACTTTTGCCATTGAAGATGTTAAAAATACAACTGCAATACATTTATAAAATTCTGTATTTAGATTCCCACTTTCACGGGAATGACAATTTCAACGGAAACCCAGAGGCAGAGCCTCTAGGAATTCTTTTCGATTAAATCTTGGGTTTAATTTATTATTCTTTGACTAAAACTATTTTCTCTGATTGTTTTTTAACCAACTGATTATAAAATTCTTTTAAAACAGGATAATAATTAGGCGTAATAATTGCTTGGTTGAACTGTAAAATTGAGTAGGCACTAATTTTAGTGCCTTTTTGACTTAATTGAAACTTAAAAACGCCTAATTTTTCTGGCAAACTTATTGAAATTGGTTCTGGTAATTTTTCCAACTTATACCCTTTTGGTATCTGGATTGAAACTCTTGTTGTTTTCTTTAATGGCGATTCGAAATCTACAGGAAATTTTCTATCATTTGATTTAAAAGGATTTTTGTTTTTTGCTAAAAATAGTAAAGGTTCTAAATACAATTTTCCGTTTATCGATTCAATTAAATTATCGCTTAAAAACTTTACTGTACTTATAACGGGTTTCCCTATATTTTTTTTATGAACTAATTTATAATCTTCTATTTCAAAACTATTTTTTTCTTCAAGATTAGAAATAACTTGCTCTTCTTTTAAATGGTTATTTTTACTCCTGTAAGTTAATGCTGCTAAATTATCATATTTAGTTCTTACCATACCTTTAACCATAAAATCATCTGTAATACGAGCCATAATAATATTTTCTTCAAAAGCATATTTAGAAGAAGTTAGTTTCACCCAAGAAGATTTGCCTTCTTTAGTTACTTTTCTTCCATTCCAATTTAAAGCTCTAACAGGCAAAATATTAGGAACACTATATGGATGTGTAGCATCTAACAAAACATAAGAATTATCTTGAAATTGAACCATAGAAATAACATAATTAAATCCGTCTAATGTTGGAAACAGAGGAATACCATTGTTTCTAGAACTTAACAATACCGGATTTGCATTTAAACCTGCATAACGTAGCATTGATGTTAACATTAAATTTATTTCTGCAACATTACCCTCTCTTTCTTTATATGCCTTTCTAACTCCTTTGCTTGTGTATTTGCCATAATAACCATTCCACTTTACTTTGTTTTTAACAAACTGAAAAATAGCTATCATTTTATGTGCTTCTGTTTTTGCGTTAGCTAAAACATTTTTTAGATCGTTTTTATAATAACTAGATTTATTTAATTCTGAACCAAAATTAGATGATCTAAATATTTGTTTACTTACATTTTCCCACGTATTAGAATATGATTTTATACCACCACCAATGCTTAAAAAATCGGTTTGGGTTAATTCGAATTTCACTCCTCCTCTATAATTTTGAACGTTACTAACAAAAGGTTCATCATCTTTTAGGGCAGGAATATTATCTGCATTAAATTTTAAAACATTAGTAGTGAAATCTATTTTATTATAACTGGTATTTATTCTAGTAACATTCCAGCCACTTCTAGATTTAGATGTAATTCTTAAAGAACTATTTTTTCTTTCATTTTTTGGCACAACAGAATAATACCCTTTAAAAGAGGATTTAAATTTATAATACTCAGGAATTTCTATAGCATAGTTTATTTTTTTTACAGGAATTCTAAACTGAAATTCTACCTCATCAATTTTATAATAATAAGGAGAAGTTACTTTATACTTAATATCTATTACACTACCCTCTTTAACGCTTGGCATTGTAATTTTTTTTACGCTCCAATATTTATTTTTTTTCTCTTTAAAAATATCTTTTTTAGATAGTTTATGCTTTTCTACTTTGTTATTATTTATGTTAAACAAATACCCTTTTAAAGAAGATATTTTTTCTTCATTTCCATTATCTGGATTGTAATAATAAATTCTTTGAGTAGCATTCTCAAAACCTTTTTGGGTATAAATTTTTATTCTATTATGAATTTCTGTAATAATATTAAACCTCTCTTCTGCTTGATTAAACTCATAATATGTTCTTCTTTTTCTATATAAATAAGCTGCATCTGCAGTAGAATCTAAAGGATAAAATTTTTCTGATAATTCTTCTTTTGAGACTTTTCCGAATTTAATTTCTTGCGAAAAAATTACAAATTGACTGGTTAATAAAACAACAAATAATACTTTTTTCAAAATGGTTATTTTTTTGTGATGGCAATTCTTAAATTTTCGTATTTAGCAATACTTCTTCTAAAACTTCTGTAGGTTTTATAATCTTCTTTAGGATAAATTCCTTCTTTAATAATTATAGTTTTTTTGTAGCTAAAAGTAGTTGCATCAATTTTGGTAAAAGAAACTTTATACAATCCAAATTTGGTTTTTATTTCTTTTTCTGGAGGCAATACTGCTAGAACATAACCTTCAGGAAGTTTAAAAGTGTACTCATCTATATCTTTGTAACCTTTAGATATTTTTAGAGGTAACTTTCTTTTTCTATATCTTTTAGGCACTCTTGTTTCTTTATTAAAAACATTTACTCTAAAAAGATACTCACCTATATTTAACGATGCATAATTATTAATTAAAACATCTAATTCTTCTGTAAAAACAACTTTATTTTTATCATTTTTAAGATTGATAGATTCTATTTCTAAATTGTTATTATAGCTCCAAACATTAGATTTGTAATTTTTAATTAACTCCTTTTTTGTTTTGCTATCATAACCAAATTTTTCATCATATTGCAAACCTTTAGAAACTCTTTTTAAAGATGCTTTTAAACTTCCGTTTTCTAAAAGTTGAATTGTTCCTTTAATAGTTTGAAGATTCGTTTCATCTTTATAAGCGGATGTTCTCTTAATAATTCCTCCCTCTGGAGTTACCACCAACACGTTTCTATCGTCAGTAAAATCACCTAAAAAACCAAAAGGCATTGTTTGACTGGTACATTCTAACCAAATATCTTTTCCTTTATTTGGCAGATTTAAAATAACGTGATTTCCTTGTATTGAAGAAAAATCTTTATCTATATCTCTTTTTTCTTTTGCATAAACAATAGTGTAATAAGAGGTAACATCTGCAGCATCTAAAAGGGCTTTTGTATAATTTGTTAAACCTTTACAATCTCCATACCCAACTTTATCTACTTGGTTTGCTGCAATAGGTTCCCATCCTCCAATACCAACTTGTACACTAATATAACGTGTTTTTTCTTGCATAAATTTATACACAAGCTTTGCTCTTTCTATAGGGTCTTTTTCATTTTTTACTAATTCTCTTACTTGTGCTTTTGTAGTTTCATTTAATAGATCTCTACCTTTAAGCAATTTATCATACATCCATTTTCCAAAGTCATTCCAATTAGAATATTCTCCAAAAACACCTTTTAATTGAAATCTATCTAATGCTATTATTGCTTTTGGCAAAATATCTCTGTAAGAAACTGTACTTTTTTCGTACTTAATTCCTGGTTGATTTTCTAAAACATAACGAATTTCTGTTTCAGACTCAGTAGATGCTATATTAAAGTCGTCGAAATTTGTTTTTTTAAACCTCCAAGGAATTGATTTAGGATTCTTAATTTTATAAGAACTTTTTTCTACAGAAACAAAATATCCATTTACAGGAAACCACCAAGGAATAAAACCTGTTGTTGATGTTTTATATTCTGATTCAAAAACTACTGTATATGGGTAAGAAATTGGAGTATATCTTACATATTTTACTCTTGCATCTGAATAAAGAGTACCACCATCTACTGCACTTACATCTAAAAAATCTCTTTTTTTGTATTTTTTAATTTGCTTGCCAAAATCATTAAATATAAAAGCAGATAACTTCGTTATCTTTGTATCATTATCATAACTTGCTCCCATTCTTGCATCAACATCACCAAGTTTATTTAATACTGTAACAATCTTTTTTCTGTAGACAATCATTTTATCTACATCTTCTATGGTTATTTCTAAAGAATTATTTCTAACAACAGCATTTGCGCTTTCTTTTAATTTGGCAGGTATTAATAAAGAAGAATAATTTAATTTTTGACCAAATATAGATGTAACCAAAAACAAGGCGACTAAAACAGGGAGGGAAATAAACTTTTTCATACAAATTTAATAGACTACAAATTTAAAAAAAAGGGCTTGAAATCATAGATTTCAAGCCCTTTTTAACACTAAATTTTAATTGATTTTAAATAACTATGCTTTGGTTTTTACCACAAAAGAAAACTCAATATTATCATTAATAAATTTGTCTTTTAAATTGTTAAAAAACGATTTTGATTTATACTTTATATTAAAGTCTGCTCTGTTAACATTAAAAGCTTCACTTTTAAAAGTTGTTATTCCGTTTTCTTTAGAAATTGTTGCAGGTATTGTAATGCTTTTTGTAATATCTTTAATATTTAAATTACCAGTTACAGACAATTTACCACCTTCTTCTTTTACGTTAGTGATAATAAATTTTGATGTTGGATAAACAGCTATATCAAAAAAATCTGCCGCTTTTAAATGTCCTTCTAACTTTCCTGCTCCATCACTACCTTTCATATCTAAATTGGTAATGGTTGCCATATCAATAACAAAATGTCCTTTTGTTAATTTACCATCTTTAATTAAAAGACCTCCACTTTTTAAAGCTACAGTACCATTATGAGCTCCTGTTGGTTTTGTTCCTTTCCAATTTAAAACAGATGTAGCTATATCTACATTATTTAATTCTTCGATATTGGTTTCTACTTTTACAGCTTCTTTTACTTCTACTACTTTTTCTTTTTTCTCTTTACAAGAAGTTAAAATTGTTGCTGCTATTACTACTGATAAAATTACTTTCTTCATTTTGACTGATTTTAAATTTATTTTCCAGGGCAAATATATAATTTATTTATTTTCCAAGGAAAGTATTTTTATTATTTTAATATTATTTAACAAAAACTGTTACTATTCTCTATTTTTAGAATCTATAATAATTGTTACAGGTCCATCATTTATCAAGGCTACTTTCATATCTGCACCAAACACTCCTGTTTGCACTTTTTTATTGATTTCTTTTTGAAAAGTAGCAATAAATTTTTCATACAAAGCAATTGCCACATCTGGTTTTGCAGCTTTTATATAACTGGGTCTATTTCCTTTTTTGGTAGATGCTTGTAAAGTAAACTGGCTTACAATAATTACTTCACCTTTTGTATCTATTAACGAAAGGTTCATCACATTATTATCATCATTAAAAATTCTAAGGTTTGTAGTTTTTCTAACCAAGTAATTGATATCATCTTGCGTATCATCATTTACAATTCCTAAAAGGATTAACAATCCGTTATCAATATTGGCAACTTTTTCTTGATGAATGGTTACACTTGCTTTTGATACTCTTTGAATTACAACTTTCATTAATCTTTCTTTTAGCTTGTTTTACTTTTACACTTTACAAACCTTCAACTTTAAAACCTATTCATCTTCGTTCCAAATATCTGTTCTATAATGTTCTGTTTCTTCTTCTCCGTCTAAAATTTGAAGATAACTTTTATAACGCGACCAAGATATGTCTTCGTTTTCTAAGGCTTCTTTTACAGCACATTGTGGTTCTTTTAAATGCAAACAATCGTTAAATTTGCAATGCTGTTTTAACTCAAAAAACTCTAGAAAATAATCTCCTAATTCATATTTATCCATATCAACTACACCAAACCCTTTTATTCCTGGAGTGTCAATAATTCTAGCATTAAAACTTAAATCAAACATTTCTGCAAATGTTGTGGTGTGTTGCCCTTGTTTGTGCTGATCAGAAATTTCTTTAGTTTTTAAATCTAAAGTGGGTTCTATTGCATTGACTAGAGTTGTTTTACCAACTCCAGAATGCCCAACAAACATAGAGGTTTTACCTACCATTAGTTCTTTAATCTTGTCTACATTTTTATCCTGCGTAGCAGAAACTTCTACACAGCTGTAACCAATAGCTTCGTAAATATCTTTTAGATATAGAATCTCTGCTCTTTCTTCAATTTTGTAAGTATCTATCTTATTAAAAACCAAAACTACATCTATTCTATAAGCTCTAGCTGTAACTAAAAAACGGTCTATAAACGTTGTAAAAGTAGGTGGATTATTAATGGTGATTAATAAAAAAACTTGGTCTATATTGGCTGCTATAATGTGCGTTTGTTTAGAAAGATTTACTGATTTTCTTACAATATAATTTTCTCTATCAAGAATTTTTTTTATCACTCCTATTTCTTCATCACCTTTTTTTTCTATATCAAAATTTACTTTATCACCAACTGCTATTGGATTTGTACTTTTAATACCTTTAATTCTAAATTTCCCTTTGATTCTACATTGATAAAAAGTACCATCATTAGATTTTATATTATACCAACTTCCTGTAGATTTATATACGATTCCTGTCATTGTTACAAAGATGCAGAATTAAAATTGATTTAAAAAATAGGCTAAAATTACCCAGAGCAGAATCATACTTTTATTTTCAGCTACGAATTCAAGAATTAAAAAAAGCTTATCTCAATAAAAACCACAAAAAACCTCAAAGGTTTTTAAAACCTTTGAGGTTTAGCTAATAAAATTTAAACGTACTTACAAGGTTTTAAAAACTTTGCCAGAAAACATTATCCGTTAATAATTTTTTCTTGATGATTGATAGATTCTTGGTGAATGGCTTTAAACATTCTTAAAACAAATTCTTCACTCAAACCTCTTTGGTTTCCTTCTAAAACCATATTTCCTAAAATCTCATTCCAACGTCTAGATTGTAAAACAGCTACGTTTTTTTCTTTCTTTAACAAACCAATTTTATCGGCAACTTGCATACGTTTTCCTAACAGTTCTATTAATTGGTCATCAACTACATTAATTTGGGCTCTTAAGTTTTCTAAAGATTCTCTATATTCTGGAGCAGTTTCTGTCTTTTTCTTAATCTTTAAATCCTCCATAATCTGCTTTAAAGTAGTTGGTGTAACTTGCTGAGCAGCATCAGACCAAGCATTTTCTGGGTCAAAATGTGTTTCTATCATTAAACCATCAAAATTTAAATCTAAAGCAATTTGCGAAACATCAAAAACCATATCTCTGTTACCTGTAATATGTGAAGGATCACAGATTAATGGCAAATCTGGAAATCTATTTTGAAACTCAATTGCCAATTGCCAATTAGGATTGTTTCTATATTTAGATTTATCATAAGTAGTAAATCCTCTATGAATTGCTCCTAAATTTTTGATTCCTGCAGAGTATAATCTTTCAATTCCACCAAGCCATAATGCTAAATCTGGATTTACAGGATTTTTAACCAACACTATTTTGTCTGTACCTTCTAATGCTTCTGCAATTTCTTGCATAATAAATGGCGATACTGTAGAACGTGCGCCAATCCAAAGTAAATCTACATCATTTTCTAAGGCTAATTTTACATGAGCAGCATTGGCAACTTCTGTACAGGTTTTCATACCTGTTTCTTCTTTTACTTTTTTAAGCCAACCCAAACCTAAGGCACCAACACCTTCAAAATTTCCTGGTCTTGTTCTTGGTTTCCAAATTCCTGCTCTATAATAGTTTACATCAGAATCTTTTAATTCGTGTGCAATTTTTAAAACCTGTTCTTCGGTTTCTGCACTACAAGGCCCTGCTATTACTAGTGGATGTGGTAAATTCATATCATCCAACCATGTTCTTAATGCTGCTGTATTCTTCATTTTTAATAATTAATTTGTGTTGTTTGATTTGAGATTTTTCCACAAGGTCAAAATGACAAAAGCAGACAACGATTTTGGCTTTTTATTTTATGCCGTTTAAAATTTGTTTTATATAATTTGTATTCTCCATTTCGTTAAAAATTTCAGAGAAATTATCTTGTTCCATCAACTTTTTAAAATGTTGTAAATTGTTGATATAATCTTCTAACGTTTCAATAACGTTTTCTTTATTTTGTTTAAAAATTGGGGTCCACATTGCAGGACTACTTTTTGCCAAACGCACTGTAGATCTAAAACCAGAACCTGCCATATCAAAAATATCGCGTTCATTTTTTTCTTTGTTGATTACTGTTTTACCTAACATAAATGCACTAATATGAGATAAGTGAGAAACATACGCTATATGTTTGTCATGCGAAACAGGATCCATATAACGAATACGCATTCCAATATCTATAAAAAGCTTTAAAGCTTTTTCTTGAAGTTTAAAAGTTGTCTTTTCTACTTCGCAAATAATATTGGTCTTCCCTTTATATAAACCAGAAATAGCTGCAGTTGGCCCAGAATTTTCTGTCCCAGCAATGGGATGACAAGCTAAAAAATTTCTTCTTTTTGGATGATGTTCAACCACTTTACAAATGGCTTCTTTTGTAGAACCTGCATCAACTACCAAAGTATTATCTGATATTTTATCTAAAATGATTGGCAACAATTTTACAGTTGCATCAACAGGAATTGACACAATTACCAAATCTGCATTTTCTAAATTGTCTAAAGTTGCTTTTTTATCAATTAAATTTAGTTCTAAAGCTTTTTCTAAAGTTGCGTCTTTTCTACTAATTCCGTGAATTACAGCTTCTGGATAGTTCTTTTTAATATCAATAGCAAAACTACCTCCAATTAAACCAACACCAATCATATAAATATTCTTCATAACTTAAAATCTTGATATTGCTTCTTTAATTATTGTTGATGTTACACACAATGAAAACCTTATATAACCTTCTCCTTGAGAACCAAAAACAGTACCTGGCGTTATAAAAATATCTTTATCGTGTAAAATTGCATTTGTTATTTCTTTTGATTTTTTTCCTTCAGGAATTTTTGCCCACACAAATAATCCTGTTGCGTTTTTATTGTAAGTACATTCTAATTTATCTGCTAATTGCCAAATTAAATTTCTACGGTTTTCATAGGTTTTATTTTGGGCTGAAAACCAAGAGTCTGATAAATGCAACGCTTCTATGGCTCCTTTTTGAATTCCGTAAAACATACCAGAATCCATATTAGATTTTACTTTTAAAACTTCGTTGATAAAAGTTGCATTTCCTAATAACATTCCCACTCTCCAGCCAGCCATATTAAAGGTTTTACTTAAAGAATTTAATTCTAAAGCAATCTCTTTTGCTCCTTCAACTTGTAAAATACTGATAGGTTTGTCGTTTAAAATAAAACTATACGGATTGTCATTAATGATTAAAATTTTGTGTTTTTTTCCAAAAGCTACCAATTTTTTAAAAGTTTCTAAAGTTGCATTTGTTCCTGTAGGCATATGCGGATAATTTACCCACATTATTTTTACTTCTGATACATCTAATTGTTCTAATTCGTCAAAATTGGGTTGCCAATTATTTGCATCATTCAAATTATAAAAAAGCGGTGCTGCTCCTACCAATTTAGTAACAGAAGTATAGGTTGGATATCCTGGATTTGGAATCAATACTTTATCGCCTTCATTTAAAAAAGCCATAGAAATATGCATAATTCCTTCTTTGCTTCCCATTAATGGCAATATTTCACTTTCTGGATTAGAATCAACAAAAAACTTGTGTTTATAAAAATTAGAAATTGCCGCTCTTAATTCTGGCAACCCTTGATATGATTGATATTTATGTGCATTTACATCACTTAAACTTCCTTGAATTGCTTCTAAAACTTTTGCTGGTGGTTGCAAATCTGGCGAGCCAATTCCCATATTAATTATGGGTTTTCCGGCAGCAATTAAGTTTCTTACTTCTCGTAATTTTTTAGAAAAATAGTATTCTTGAACGGTATCTAATCTTTTGGCAGGTTGTATCATTTTTTTCTACCGTTTTTGTAGGTTCCTAAAATTTTAAAATCTTCTGCCATAATTTCTATAACGGATTTTGCTTTTTGGTAATCTTTATAATCATCAAAAGTTACATCTACAAAAAATGAATATTTCCAAGGAGTTTCTATAACTGGTAATGATTGTATTTTAGTTAAATTCATTTTACAATCGCTCAAAACATTTAAAACGGCTGCTAAACTTCCTCTTTTGTGATCTAATTGAAATTTTAAAGATGCTTTGTTTATTTGGTCAATTCCGTTATTTGGTTTTTCAGTTTGTACTAAAACAAAACGTGTAGAATTGTCTTTCATCGTCTGAATATCGTCTTCAATCACCTCTAAATCAAAGATTTCTGCGGCTATTTTAGGTGCAATTGCTGCAATTCCCACTAAATTTTCTTTTGCTATTCTTTTGGCAACTTCTGCTGTATCTACATCTTCTACCAATTTTATATGTGGATGTTTTTTAAAGAATTCTTTACATTGTAACAACGCCATTGGATGTGACCAAACTTCTTTTATATCTTGAATTTTTTGATCTTTTAAAGCCATTAAATGATGATGAATGTTTAAATATTCTTCGCCAGAAATATGCAAATCATATTTATCTATTAACGCATAATTAGGTATAATTGAACCCGCAATAGTGTTTTCTATAGCCATTACTGCTTGATCTGCTGTTTTATCTAACAAACTTTCTACCAAAACATCAAAAGACATACATTCTTTTAATTGTATTGTTGATCCATAAAAATCGCGTGCAACTTTATGATGGTTTGAGCCTTCTGCTCCTTGTATGGCTATTATTTTATTATTCATTTTATATCAAAAAAAAAGCCTCGAAGTAAATTCGAGACTTTATATTTTATATGTGTTACTTAACAACATAATACAAAGTCTCTGCTCTTATTAAAAAAATAAAAGTAAAAATAGAAACGTGTAAAAGTTGTGTTTAACATCTTAATTCTCTTGTTTTGAGCAACAAATCTAAAGATTAAATTGATATAAACAAATTATATATCTTCTTTTATAAAAGATTTGACAAATTGGTAAAAATTGATTACTAATTAGTTGCGATTTACAACATTCTTTAATAAAATCAATTTTAAAATAGTAAAGTCTAAATTTTAAACCATTCTTTAACTAATTGTTTTTCGATAGGAGTTACCGTTTTATGATAATAATCGTTTTTTATTGCATCATATTGATAGTCTTTAGACCATTTTTCAATGTTTTTTGATAATTTTTTTAATGAATTGCAAATAAAATTCAACTCTTCTGTAGTTACTGTAGGATGAACAGACAAACGCACCCAGCCAGGTTTTTCAGTATTACATCCGTGCAAAATCTGATCTTTAATTTTATTCGAAGTTTCTTGATCTACGTTTAGCAAAAAATGCCCGTAAGTTCCTGCGCAAGAACACCCTCCTCTGGTTTGAATTCCAAATCTATCATTTAATAATTTTACTACTAAATTAAAGTGATATTTTTCAAAATAGAAAGAAAAAATACTCAACCTTTCTTTATGATTGGGAGCTAATATTTTTACATCTGGTAAACTTTCTAAAGTTTCAAAAACAACTGTATTAATTTCGTCTTCTCTTTTTTTAATATTCTCTACACCCATTTCCTCTTTTAATTGAATAGAAAGTGCAATTCTAATGGTTTGTAAAAAACCAGGTGTACCTCCATCTTCTCTGGTCTCAACATCGTCAAAATAATCGTGTTCTCCCCAAGGGTTTGTATAGCTTACTGTACCTCCTCCTGGATTGTCTGGTACTGTGTTTTTGTATAAACTTTTATTAAAAACTAATACCCCAGAACTCCCTGGGCCTCCTAAAAATTTATGCGGAGAAAAGAAAATTGCATCTAACATTTCATCCTCGTTTTCTGGATGCATATTAATGTCTACATAAGGAGCACAACACGCAAAATCTACAAAACACAAACCGTTATACTTATGAATTAATTTTGCCACTTCATGATACGGAGTTTTAATACCTGTAACATTAGAACAAGAGGTAATAGAAACTATTTTTATTTTTCTTTGTTGATGCTCTTGAAAGCTTTTTTCAAATTCTTTTAAACACAATAAACCTTCATCATTACAAGGAACAACTACAACATCTGCAATGGTTTCTAACCAAGATGTTTGGTTGGAATGATGCTCCATATGAGAAACAAAAACCACTGGTTTTACATCTTCTGGTATGGTAGTATAATCTTTTAAATTCTCTGAAACTTTTAAACCTAAAATACGTTGAAATTTATTGACAACCCCTGTCATTCCTGAACCTGTTGTTATTAAAACATCATTGTTATTTGCATTAACGTGTTTCTTAATTATATTTCTAGCTTCATGATACGCCAAAGTCATAGCAGCACCAGAGGTTGAAGTTTCTGTATGTGTATTGGCTACAAAAGGTCCAAATTGATGAAGTAATTTATCTTCAATAGGCAAATACAACCTTCCGCTTGCGGTCCAATCAGTATAAATTAATTTTTGTTCTCCATAGGGAGATTGAAATGTTTGGTTTATACCCACAATATTCTCTCTGAATTGATTAAAATATTGTTCTAATTCTGACTTTACTATTTTATCTGTTGATGAAATCATACTTTAAAAGTTTCAAATTTACTTTTCAAAAGTAACTAATTATAAATTACTCTCTATTACTATTTTTTAAAACCTCTAAACCAAATCATAAAATAGACTCAACTACTTTGAAAAATAGGAGTACAAATGCTTTTAGAATTTAATCTTTTAAAGCGGTAGAACAAGTTACAAATATAGAAGACTTAACTAGAATAAATTAATAAATCTGTTAAATGCATATTAATTGGAAAGTCCGGTTAAACTGAGCCACCTATTCCGGATTAAATTGAGCAGGGTAAAATCAAGTGTTAAAATCGATTCGATTTGTATGTTAAATTTAGTGTTTTTTTCTTAATTTTTTTCTCATAGATCCTCCTTTTAAATTAATTCTATGTGCCGAGTGAACAATTCTATCTAAAATAGCATCGGCAATGGTTTGTTTGCCATAATGTTTTTATCAAATAAACATTTTATGACCTGCAAATAGAATCGACTTTATTAGTGGCTCAGTTTAACCTGGAATTAGTGGTATACTTTACCCAGAATTTGCACCCTATAACAAAGCAATAGATATTGCTAAAATGATAATTCTAAACTACTCTCCAAACCTCAATTCTGGCAATGATAATATGCTAACATTATTATTTGATATGAATAAATTATGGGAAGAATATGTATATAGAATATTACAAAAATACAAACCAAAAGAGTATTATATATCTCCTCAAAATTCAACACAATTTTGGGAAACAAAAAGAATAAAACCAGATATAGTAATAAAGCATAAAGAAGAAACGTATATCATAGATACAAAATGGAAAATAGTAAGCACCTATAAACCTTCCGATGATGATTTAAAGCAAATGTTTGCTTATAACTTATATTGGAAAGCTGAAAAAAGTATGTTGTTATATCCTAAAATAGACCAAAAAGACAGTAAGTTTGGCAATTATCATCATACCCCAAAAGAAAAAGAAACAAATCAATGTAAATTGGGTTTTATAAATATTATTAATGATAAAGGTTTAAGAAATAGTAATAATATTGCAAGTGAAATATTTAGTAAATTTAATACAGAATCGATTAGTTGATAAGTATTAATTAAAACACAATAAAGACTATTTTATTAATGCTATTTTTGATTTCCAGCATACATAAACAAACGTTAAAATTCACTTTTAAGTGAAATAAATTTGTAAATTAACTTATAAGTGAATAACTTATGCACGCATAAAACCATTATTTAAATTCAAAACAGTAGCATATTATTCTGTTAGTTTAGATGATAATGACATAACACTTTATCAAGAATTTGTTGAAAAACATACGATTAAAAATAAAAACAAGTTATATCATATTCAAAAATGGTTACAACTTATAGGAGAAAAATATGGTGCACAAAATCGTTTTTTTAGAAATGAAGCAAAAAATGCAGACACTCCAGCATTACCGCTAATTGGCAAAGATAGAGAACCTTATTATGTAGAATATGGTAAGAAAAAAGCAAATAATTTAAGATTATATTGTTTAAAAGCTAATTCAAATGTCGTTTTTCTTTTTAGTGGAGACATAAAAACAAAAAGCGCAAGATTGTTCAAATGTTAAAAAACATTTTAATTTAGCAAATACATTAACAAAAGCCATTGATAATGCTTTTAGAGAAGGCGATATTATTTGGAATGAAAATTGTACTTTAATTAGTTACAATAAAGATTTTATCCTTTATTATTAAAAAAACCAAAATGGAATTTCCTAAAGAAAACATACTAAATAACTGGTTAGAAGAAAATACAAACCAAGAAATTGATAGGTTTATTGAACGTAATTTAGAAATTACTCAAAAAGTATGTGCAGTTTTGAATAAAAGAAATATCAAGAAGAAAGAGTTTGCTAAAATGCTAAACAAAAGACCTTCCGAAGTTACAAAATGGTTATCTGGCTTACATAACTTAACATTAAAAAGTATAACAAAAATGGAAGTTGCTTTAGGAGTTAGTTTAATGAATCCAGAACCTCAATACATTTATTTAGGAAAAGTAGAAGGGGATTCTAAAAATTTAACTACAGCAATAGACAATTACGAACAAACTTATTACACGCAAGAGGCTGTATAAATGGCAGAAAACTTAATAATACCAGAAAAGATAAAATTATTTCATATTGAGGTTGTCAAAACTTATATTAATGACAATACTATTGATGAAAACTTAAATCTTGAATTTAGCGTTGCTCATAATACAAGACACAACCTCAAAGACGAACGTGTTAAAATAGAATTATTTATAAACTTATTATCACACCAAGAAATTGGAGTTAAGTTTCATATTGATTTTCATTATAATATTACTGACCTAAATAATCATTACAACTTAAATGAAGATGAAACACCAATCTTTTCAGGTCAGTTTATAGCTACACTTTTAGGTATTAGTTTTTCAACTGCAAGAGGTCTTATTTACCAGCAACTTCAAGAAACCAATTTTAAAGGAATGATCTTACCTGTTGTTTCGCCATTAAAAATGTTAGCATCACAAAAAAAAGTATAATAATATTTATTATTCAAAAAATTAAGTACTTATTTTATAAATATTGAAAGAGAAAAAGAATGGGTAATATCGCAACAAACTCTAATCAACAATTAGAAAAACTAACTGAAAGAGGTATGATTTTAGACTTTCCTGAAAAGAAAGTTAAAGAAATCTTATTAGATATTGGCTATTATAGACTTGGCTTTTATTGGAATCCTTTTGAAATAAATGAAAACCACGAATTTAAAGAAGGAACTAAATTTTCTGATGTTGTTAATTTATACTATTTAGATGTAGACTTGAGAAACTTATTGCTGAAGTATATTAAAAGAATAGAAATAAATTTTAGAACTAAAGTAGTTTATTATGTTTCTAACAAATACAAAGACTCTCCAACTTGGTTTATAGATTCTAAAGTAGTTAGCCAAAACTTAATAGATTCTTTTGATGAACACTACAATACAGAATTTAAAAGTAAAAACAAGCAAATAAAGTTACATCATAGAAAATATATAAATGATAAATATGCACCAGCTTGGAAAACTCTTGAATTTTTCACTTTTGGTGCTATTCTAAAAATATTTAAATCTTTAAATGATACTTCAATTAAAGAACGAATTTCTAACATATACGAAATAAGAAATCTAAAAAAGTTTACCAATCTTATGGAAACAATAGTTTTTATAAGAAATACTTGTGCACATAGTGGAGTTATTTTTGATTTAAATACACCAAGAGGTATTTCTATTGTACCAGGTATAGAGTTTAATAACAATAACAGAAGTACTTTAGATTCTTCAATAAAAATCATTTTATTTATCCTTGATAAAATTTCTAATGATAGAAAATTAGAATTAGAAACTGAAATTAAAAGGCTTTTTGATAATTATAAAGAGAACGATTCTATTAAAGAAATTATTGAAAATAAAATTGGATATAAATATTAATTAGGCATAGATATTGCTAATTAAATAATGTTTAGTACCTTTGTACTCATATTGCACCATTATTCATTTGCTTTAATGCTGCAAGTAAAAAAAATAATTATAAACCCAGACTTGCTCTGGGTTTTTCTTTTTTAGGTTCTGGTACGGTGGCTTAATTATTAGAAATAAATATCACTTATAAAACCGTTGTAATACTGCAACGGTTTTTTTAACCTCTATAAGGTTTTAATTTATTTCTTATAGTATAATCATTTCCTGAATAAAAGTCCTCAAAAGAAATCTCTCTTTGCTCATAAGCCTTACTTTTTCTGAAATGAAAATACTTGTTATAAATACCAGCAGTAAGTGTTATATATATTCTTTGCAAATTATTATGAAAAGTATGCTCTATTTTATCTACATAAAACATTCCACTACCTACTTTAGCTTTAACAAAAGAAATATCAATTTGCTCTCCTACTCTTGGTAAATATTTTAAATCATTACATTCAAACTGAAAAAAGTTCCCTAAATAATTTGTGTAAAAGACAATTTCCACTTTAGTAAAATCAAGATTATTTTCAAAAAACTCTTCATAAAACTCTTTAATGAGTTTAGTTACTTTAGATGAACTTAACTCTATAGCTTGAGAAATTTCTTTTATAGTGGGTAATTTTAAGTCGTTATCATCTAAATAATCTTTAGTAAAGATGAATTCTATAAAACCTTTATACTTGTTGTTTCCCTCAAATACCCTAATTACTTGCTCTTTCACAATCATTAAATCTATGATTGCTCTTTTTGTAGTGTATGTTTTTATCATTTTTAATTTTAAAAATAATAAAAAATATTGTGGGGAAAATGTGGGGATAATTAGTTTTGTAAAAAGTAAAAAGCCTTGACAATCAAAAGATTATCAAGACTTTCTGCGGTCTGGACGGGACTCGAACCCGCGACCCCCTGCGTGACAGGCAGGTATTCTAACCAGCTGAACTACCAGACCGTTGCTAATAGCGGATGCAAATATAAGCCTGTTTTTTAATCTGACAAAGAAATTTATAAAAAATTTCTTCTACTTATTAAATAATTTGTGAGAACTATATTAAAACCTTTATTAATATCTACAGGAATATAATCTATCTTATACTGCAAACATTTATTTTTCAAGTTATTAAAGAAATCCGAAACCATTTCTTTATACTTTTCTTGAATATTTTCTACAAAAATATTTATTTCATCACCCGATTCTACATCTACCATTTTTTTAGGATTGTTATCAAAAATTAAGTTAAACTCTGTTGCGGCATCGTAAGTATGAAATAAAACCACTTCATGTTTGTTAAATTTTAAATGACGTAAAGCATCAAATAATTCTTCTTTGTTTTTTGTAGTTTGAAACATATCTGTAAACAAAAAAATTAAAGATCTTCTATGAATTTTTTCTGCAATTTCGTGTAAATATTGATACGTTTCTGTTGTAGCTTTAGATGATGAAACTAACAATTGCTCTAATTGATGCAACAACATTTTTCGATGACGCTCACTCCCTTTTTCTGGCGCATAATATTCGTAAGAATCTGAATAAATACTTAAACCCACTGCATCTCTTTGACGTTTTAATATTTCCATTAAAGAGGCTGCTGCTGCAACAGAAAACCCAATCTTATTTAAATTATCTACAGTTTGTTTTTTTACAATAGGATAATGCATTGAAGCTGAATTATCAATAATAATATGACATCTTAAATTGGTTTCTTCTTCGTACTTTTTAGTGTATAGTTTTTCGGTTTTGGCAAATAATTTCCAATCGATATGACGTGTGCTTTCTCCTTTATTGTATAATTTGTGTTCAGAAAACTCAACCGAAAATCCGTGAAACGGACTTTTATGCATTCCTGTTATAAAACCTTCTACCACTTGTTTTGCCAACAAATCGAGGTTTTTTATTTCTGAAGTATGTATTTCGGATAAGTTTATCATTAAGTATCGAAAATAAAAAAAGGTTTGACGTTAGCCAAACCTTTATCTTATTTATATGTTAATACTATTAAAGTACAGCATCAATTTTACCTGTGTATACATTTTTTGGAGCAACTCCTACTTGCTTATCTACCACTTCTCCGTTCTTAAAAATTAAAACAGTAGGTATATTTCTTACTCCATATTTTGCTGCAAATTCTTGGTTTGCATCAACATCTACTTTACCAACAATAGCTTTACCATCATATTCTGTGTGAATTTCATCAACAATTGGTCCAACCATTCTACAAGGACCACACCAAGCTGCCCAAAAATCTACTAATACTGGTTTGTCTGATTTTAATACTACTTCATCAAAAGTTGCATCTGTAATTTCTAATGCCATTTTATAATTATTTTAAATTGTAACTCTATTTTTATTTAAACAAAAGTAATCAAATATTTTACCAAAACAATTTTCTTAAAATTACTTTTTGTTATTTGTCTATCAAAAGTCTTTATGCTTACAACTAAAACAACTCTTTTGCTATTGCGTGCACATTATCACTTTTTCCCATAGAATAATAATGTAATACAGGAACTCCTGCAGCTAATAATTCTTTAGATTGCTGTATTGCAAACTCAATACCAACTTTACGAACGTCTTTATTTGTTTTACATTTTTCTACTTCAGAAATTAAAGTTTCTGGCAAATCAATCTTAAAAACTTGCGGCAATAATTGCAAATGACGTTTTACTGCAATGGGTTTAATTCCTGGAATTATAGGTACATTAATTCCTGCTTTTTTTGCAGCTTCTACAAAGTCAAAATACTTCTGATTATCAAAAAACATTTGTGTTACCACGTAATCTGCACCTGCATCAACTTTTTCTTTTAAGCGTTTTAAATCGGTTTGTAAAGACGGAGCTTCTAAATGTTTTTCTGGATACCCTGCAACGCCAATACAAAAATCTGCTTTGTTAGAAGCCTCAACAACATCGTGTAAATATTTACCAGAATTCAAATCTTGAATTTGAGTTACCAAATCTTTTGCAAAATGATTTCCTCCATTATTGGGTTCAAAATATTTTTGATGACTCATTGCATCTCCTCTCAACGCCATTACATTGTCTATTCCTAAATAATGACAATCTACCAAAACATATTCTGTTTCTTCTTTTGTAAAACCTCCACACAAAACATGAGGCACAGTATCTACATTATATTTGTGTTTAATTGCTGCACAAATACCTACAGTTCCTGGGCGCATTCTGGTTATTTTTCTATCTAACAATCCATTTTTTTCGATATAAATATATTCTTCTCTAGACGTTGTAACATCTATAAATGGCGGTTTAAACTCCATTAACGGATCTATATTATTGTATAAATCTTGAATATTATTTCCTTTTTTTGGCGGAATAATTTCAAATGAAAACAATGTTTTTCCGTTTGCTTTTTTAATGTGATCTGTAACTTTCATAAGCCTCCCATAATCCCTCCAAAGGAGGGAAATTCTTACTCGGTATTTTTAAATTCTTAATTTATTCTTTTTGGCGTTTCCTAAAGGTCGCGCTTTTCGTTTTATCTTTTTTTCGTTCCTCTAAAAAGGTTGTCAATGCAATCGCTAACGCAACTTATTTACTAACTTTTTTCATCATCAAAACTCTTTTAAAAACTAATTTACATAAGAGTGTTCCTCCCTTTTGGAAGATTAAGATGGTTTTTACTCTTGCGCAAGAGTAGGGTGCAACCACTTTCTTGCTTTTTCTTTTGTAATTCCTTTTCTTTCTGAATAATCTGTAACTTGATCATCTGTAATTTTACCCAAACCAAAATATTTAGCTTCTTTATTTGCAAAGTAATACCCAGAAACTGCTGCTGCTGGCCACATTGCTAAACTTTCTGTGAGCTTTACTCCTATTTGATTTTCTACATCTAACAAACTCCAAATGGTTTCTTTTTCTAAATGATCTGGACACGCAGGATAACCTGGTGCAGGTCTAATTCCTTTATAACTTTCTTTTATTAAATCATCGTTAGTTAAGTCTTCATTAGCAGCATAACCCCAATGTTTTGTTCTAATTTGTTTGTGCAAATATTCTGCAAAAGCTTCTGCAAACCTGTCTGCAATGGCTTGCGCCATAATTGCATTGTAATCATCTTCTTTTGCTTTGTAAGCATCTGCTAATTCTTGAGCCCCAAAAACACCCACACAAAAAGCGCCAACATAATCTGTTTTATTAGAGTCTTTGGGTGCTATAAAATCTGCTAAAGCAATATTCGGAATTCCTTCGCGCTTTTTTAATTGTTGACGTAAAGTTCTAAAAACAACTTTATTGTTTTTAGATTTCTCGACTTGGCTCGAAATGACATTTTTATTTCTATTTGGCTTTATTGAAACCTCAATATCATCCTCATTAATTGCATTTGCTTCAAACAAACCAAAAATGGCTTTGGGTTTTAAAAGTTGTTTAGCAATGATTTCTTGAATCATTTCTAGGGCATCATTATACAATTCTCTTGCTTGTTCGCCCACAACTTTATCTGTTAAAATTGCTGGAAATTTTCCGTGTAAATCCCAGCTTCTAAAAAACGGACTCCAATCTATAAATGGCTCTAGTTCTTTTAAACTCAATTGTTCTAAAGTTTGAATTCCTAATTCTTTTGGTTTTACAATTTCTGATGTTTGCCAATCAATTTTATATTTACGTTTACGAGCTTCATCAATAGAAATATATTTTTTTTCTTTTCCTCGTTTTAAAAATTTGTTTCTAAATTCATCATAATCTCTCTTTAGCTTAACAACGTACTCATTAGCAGTTTTTTTGTTTAATAAATCGCCTACAACAGTTACCGCTCTTGATGCGTCATTTACGTGAACTACTGCGTTTTTATACTGGGTATCAATCTTAACAGCTGTATGTGCTTTAGATGTGGTTGCCCCACCAATTAATAGCGGTAATTCAAAATTTTGACGTTGCATTTCTTTGGCTAAATAGACCATTTCATCTAAAGAAGGTGTTATTAATCCGCTTAAACCAATAGCATCTACACGCTCGTCAATTGCAGTTTGAATGATTTTTTCTGGAGGAACCATAACACCTAAATCTACAATTTCGTAATTATTACAAGCCAAAACAACACTCACAATATTTTTACCAATATCGTGCACATCGCCTTTAACAGTAGCCATCAAGATTTTTCCAACTGGCTCTGATTTATCAGATTTTGCAGCCTCAATAAACGGATTTAAATACCCAACTGCTTTTTTCATCACACGTGCAGATTTTACTACTTGTGGCAAGAACATTTTTCCTGCTCCAAATAAATCTCCAACTACATTCATACCAATCATTAAATGACCTTCTATGACTTCTATTGGTGCTTTAGCTTCTTGTCTGGCTTGTTCTACATCCTCTATAATAAAGGCATCAATTCCTTTTACCAATGCGTGTGTAATTCTATCTTGTAAAGGATTTTCTCTCCAAGATAAATCAACAGTTTTTTCTTTTTTAGAACCTTTAACTGTTTCAGCAAAATCGAGTAAACGCTCTGTGGCATCATTACGTCTATCGAGAATTACATCTTCTACGTGTTCTAATAAATCCTTTGGAATATCATCATAAACCTCTAACATTGCTGGATTTACAATACCCATATTCATCCCATTTTGAATGGCATAATACAAGAAAACAGAGTGCATTGCTTCACGAACACCATTGTTACCTCTAAAAGAAAACGAAACATTACTTACACCACCACTTACAGAAACATTGGGTAAATTTTGACGAACCCATCTTGTGGCTTCTATAAAATCGATGGCATTTTTACGGTGTTCTTCCATTCCTGTGGCAACAGGAAAAATGTTTAAATCGAAAATGATATCTTCTGATGGAAAGTTGACTTTATTCACTAAAATATCATAAGAACGTTTAGCAATTTCTATTCTACGTTCGTAATTATCTGCTTGCCCAACTTCATCAAAAGCCATTACAATTACTGCTGCTCCATAACGTTTGATTTGAGTAGCTTCCCAAATAAACTTTTCTTCTCCTTCTTTTAAAGAAATTGAATTCACCACACATTTACCCTGTACAACTTGTAAACCTGCTTCAATGATTTCCCATTTGGAAGAATCAATCATAATTGGTACTCTACAAATATCTGGTTCTGCAGCAATTAAGTTTAAAAAACGAACCATTGCTTCTTTTCCATCAATTAAACCATCATCCATATTAATATCGATGATTTGCGCTCCACCATCTACTTGATGTCTTGCAATATCAAGTGCTTCATCAAATTTTTCTTCTTTGATTAAGCGTAAGAATTTTTTTGAACCCGCAACATTTGTTCTTTCTCCAACATTTATAAAATTGCTATTCTCGTTTAAAACCAAGGGTTCTAAACCAGATAAACGCATATATTTTTCTTGTTTTATCTTCATCTTCTTTCTTTCCTTTTAATGAGACCTTTCGACTGCGCTCAAGGTGACAGCTTCTCTAGGTTTGTATTTTGCAGCAATATTTGCAATTTCTCTAATATGCTCTGGACTTGTACCACAACATCCACCAATAATATTGATGAGATTCTTCTTTAAATATTCTTCTATCTGCTCTCCCATTTCTTCTGGCGTTTCATCATACTCACCAAACGCATTTGGTAATCCTGCATTGGGATGTGCAGAAATTGCAAAGTCGGTTTTATTGGCAATTGCCTCTAAATGAGGTTGTAATAAATTAGCTCCAAGAGCACAATTAAATCCGACAGATAATAATGGAATGTGAGAAACTGAAATTAAAAAGGCTTCTGCTGTTTGCCCAGATAATGTTCTACCTGAAGCATCTGTGATTGTGCCACTTAACATTACAGGAATTTCTATATTTCTTTCTTCTTTTACTTGTTCAATAGCAAATAAGGCAGCTTTTGCATTTAAAGTATCAAACACGGTTTCTACTAATAATAAATCTACTCCGCCATCAACTAAAGCCTCAGTTTGTTGTTTGTATGCAATTCTTAATTCATTAAAAGTTACAGCTCTATATCCAGGGTCGTTTACATCTGGAGACATACTTGCAGTTCTATTTGTGGGCCCTATAGAACCTGCAACAAAACGTGGTTTGTGTGGTTCTTTTGCTGTAAACTCAACTGCAACTTCTTTGGCTATTTTTGCAGATTGATAATTTAACTCATACACCAAATCTTCCATTTGATAATCTGCCATCGCTATTGTAGTACCAGAAAACGTATTGGTTTCTACAATATCTGCACCTGCTTCAAAATATTTTCCGTGGATGGTTTTGATAGCTTCTGGCTGGGTAATTGACAACAAATCGTTGTTCCCTTGCAAAGGTGTTGGATAGTCTTTAAAGCGTTCTCCTCTAAAATCTTCTTCAGTGAATTTGTAAGCTTGTAGCATAGTACCCATAGCACCATCTAATACTAAAATTCGTTCTTGTAAAGCTTTATATATGTTTGACATATTTTATTTTTTTAATATGTCATCAGGAAAAGTGAAGTGTTTTCGCTGTTATCTGTCAGAATAAAAATTCTGTAGAATGTAGCACCTTTCTCTAAAATGAGAGGTTGCCAAGGTTTCAACGGGTCTAATCCCTCTGCCTTTCGTGATAACGTAATCAATAAGTTTATGAACTATTTTGCAAAGAAAAGGATTATTTTTTTATTTGCAGAATGTATTTAAAAAAACTATTCTTTTTCGAATAAAGTTGATGATAAATATCTATCTCCTCTGTCGCAAATTATTGCAACTACAACACCTTTATCAATTTTTTCTGCAATTTTTAATGCACTAGCAACTGCTCCTCCACTACTCATACCTGCAAAAACTCCTTCTTCTGCTGCCAATCTTTGCGTCATTTCTTTTGCTTCTGCCGTACTCACTTCTAAAACTTCATCTACTTTTTTACGATTAAAAATAGCAGGAATATAATCTCCTTCCCATTTTCTAATTCCTGGGATTTTAGATTCACCATTTGGTTGAACACCAATAATAGTGACCTCTTTATTTTGTTCTTTTAAGTAATCTGAAACCCCCATTATTGTTCCTGTTGTTCCCATTGCTGAAACAAAATGCGTAATTTCTCCTTCTGTGTCTTTCCAAATTTCTGGACCTGTTGTATTGTAATGTGCTTTAGAATTGTCTGTATTATCAAACTGATTCAATCTAAAATATCCTTTTTTATACTTTAATTTTAAAGCATAATCTCTAGAGCCTTCCATACCTAATTCTTGTGGAGTTAAAATTACTTTTGCTCCGTAAGAACGCATTGTTTTTACTCTTTCTTCTGTAGAGTTTTCTGGCAAAACCAACACCATATTGACTCCTAAAACCTTTGCCATTAAAGCTAAAGCAATTCCTGTATTTCCACTTGTAGCTTCAACTAAAGTATCGCCTTTTCTAATATTTTTTCTTTTTATTGCTTCAGAAATCATATTGTATGCAGCTCTATCTTTTACGCTTCCACCAGGATTATTACCTTCTAATTTTAGTAATAATTTTACGCCTTCTTTTTTTAGAATATTTTGTACTTCCACCAAAGGTGTGTTACCTACAAAATCTATAATACTTTTTGTTTTCATTTTACTTTCTTTTTGTAATAAAATTATTAGATTCTACAGTAACTACCGAGTTTTCTGAAATAGATTCTGTAATGCAAACATTTGCACCAATTACAGAATTTTTACCAATAACAACGTTACCCCCTAAAATAGTTGCATTTGCATAAATTACCACTCCATTTTCTATGGTTGGATGTCTTTTTGTAGATGCTAAACTTTTCTTGACTTGGATTCCGCCTAATGTAACTCCTTGAAAAATCTGTACATTATCTTTAATAACAGTTGTTTCTCCAATAACAATTCCTGTTGCGTGATCTATAAAAAATGATTCTCCTATTTCTGCTCCTGGATGTATATCTGTGCCTGTTATGCTGTGCGCAAATTCGCTCATCATTCTTGGTAAAATAGGAGTTTTTAATTTTTCTAATTGATGACTCAATCTGTAAACAGCAATTGCATAAAAACCAGGATACGCCAAATAAACTTCTGCTAAACTTTTTGCAGCTGGATCGTTTTTAAGAGCTGCTTCTGCATCTAAATCTAATTTTTGTCTGATAGAAATAAAAGAGTTTTCAAAATTATTCCATAAAATTTCTCCATCATCAATAGATAATCTTTCTAAAATTTTTAAAAATTTGATTCTTGTTTCTGCCCCACTTTCTGATAAATTATTTACATCAAATAAATTATTAATCAATTGCTTTGTAAAAATTGCTACAGCATCTCTTAAACACATACTGTAGTTTTTAAATGCAACTATTTGCGCTACTTCTTTCATTTATAGTCTTAACTTTCTGGTGCCAACTCCACTTCTAGCCCCTCCATTTCTGGTGTCATTTGTATTTGGCACCCCAATCTACTGTTGTCTTCTACGTTAAATGCTTCTGCTAACATTGCGTCTTCATCATCTGTCATTTCTGGTAATTCGTGCTCTGATTTTACATAACATTGACAAGAAGCACACATTGCCATTCCGCCGCAAATCCCTATGGTTCCTTCTTCTGCTAATTCATAAGAACGTACAACTTCCATCAGGTTCATTGCCATATCTGTTGGCGCAACAACTTGGTGAGTTTCACCATTTCTATCTGTAATTTTAATATTGATGTCTTGCATCTATTTCTTTTTTTAAAATTTGTCTGCAAAGTTACACAAACCTAACAACAATCAATATCTTATTGAATTGCTTTTACAACTGCTTTTGGTGCTTCTTTTTTTGTACCATCAAAACCTTCTACACCACCAACAGTTGTATATTTCATCACGTATTTTTTATTTGGAAAAATTCTTTTATATGCACTTTGACACATTAAAGTTGCCTCGTGGAAACCACATAAAATCAATTTTAATTTTCCAGGATACGTGTTTACATCGCCAATAGCATAAACTCCTTCTATGTTTGTTTGATAATCTAAAGCATTATTTACTTTAATGGCATTTTTCTCTATTTCTAATCCCCAATTGGCAATGGGTCCTAATTTTGGTGACAAACCAAATAATGGAATAAAATGATCTGTATCAATAATAAAAGCATCTTCACCTTTTCTCTCAACAGCAACACCTGTTACTTTTTCCGTGCCTAAAATTCCTTTTACTTCTGCAGGAGTTACAATGTTTATCTTGCCTAAATTCTTTAATTCTTGTACTTTTTCTACAGAATCTAAAGCGCCTCTAAATTCGTTTCTTCTGTGAATTAATGTTACTTCTGATGCAACATCTGACAAGAAAATTGCCCAATCTAAAGCTGAATCTCCACCACCAGAGATTACTACTTTTTTATCTCTGTAGATTTCAGGTTCTTTTATGATGTACTCTACACCTTTATCTTCAAAATCTGCAATATTTTGAATTAATGGTTTTCTTGGTTCAAAAGAACCTAAACCACCTGCAATAGCAACAACTTTTGCGTGATGTTTTGTTCCTTTATTGGTGGTTACAATAAATGTACCATCCTCTTGTTTATCTATTGTTTCTGCTCTTTCTCCTAAAGTAAAACCAGGTTCAAATTGTTTAATTTGCTCCATTAATTTATGCGTTAAATCTCCTGCTAAAATCTCTGGATATGCAGGAATATCATAAATTGGTTTCTTCGGATAAATCTCTGAACACTGACCTCCAGGTTGTGCTAATGCATCAATTAAATGACACTTTAGTTTTAATAAACCTGCCTCAAAAACGGTAAATAATCCTGTGGGTCCTGCTCCAATAATTAGTATGTCTGTTGTAATCATATTTTTTTGCTTTTAGCTATTTGCTTTTAGCCGTTCGCTAATTGCTAATTGCAAAAAGCTAAAGGCTACTAAACATTTTATTTCTCTACTAAACTTTTTGTAAATTTATTTAGTTTTTCTACTTTTTCTTCAAAGTTACCTTTGAGTGTTTTTCTATATTTATTTAAATTCTGTACCAAATCATTAATATTTTCTGGAATTACATCTTCAAAAAACTGACGTAATCTTTTGGCGGTTGTTGGTGATTTTCCGTTGGTAGAAATCGCAATTTTCACATTTCCTTTGGTTACAATTCCGCCCATATAAAAATCGCAATAGGGTGGATTATCAGCAACATTTACCAATATATTTCTTTCTTTACAATCTTTGTAAACTTGCACATTTACATCAACTTTATTTGTTGTAGCAATTACAATATGCTTGTTTTTTAAATAAGCGTTATTGTAACTATCAACAATCATTTTAACATCAAACTTGTTTGCCAAATCTTTTGTTTCTTCTCTAAAAAAAGGAGAAACCATTGTTATTATTGAGTTTGGACTTGACTTTAACAGAAATGATAATTTCTCAAATGCCACAAAACCTCCGCCAACAATTAACGTTTCTAATTGATGCGTTTTTAAAAAAATAGGATATAACTCGTTTTGCTGCATTATACCACTTCTTTTAACAAATTTTCTTGCTGATATTGTACATTCAATATTTTTTGACGATGTTTTACAACATCACCCAAAACAATAATTGCAGGATTTTTTAATTCTTGTTTTTTAACGACTTCTAAAATAGTATCTACAGTACCTATTCCTATTTTTTCTTTTATCGTTGTTCCGTTTTGAATTATGGCAACTGACAACTCATTTTTACCTTGTTTTTGAAATAGTTTTACAATTTGAGGCAGTTTGCTCATTCCCATTAAAACAACCACAGTTGCATTCGATTTTGCGGCCAAAGCCACATCATTTGATAATTTATGCTCTTTTGTGGTTCCTGTAATTACCCAAAAACTCTCTGCACTTCCTCTTTTTGTTAGTGGAATATTTTGATAAGCAGGCACTGCTAATGAAGATGAAATACCTGGAACAACAGCTATTTCTAAACCGAAATTGGCAGCATATTCCATTTCTTCTGCACCTCTACCAAAAATAAATGGGTCACCTCCTTTTAAACGAACTACGTGTCTATGTGTATTTGCACGTGCAACAATTAGCTCATTTATTTGTTCTTGCTGATATCTGTAACAACCTCTTCTTTTGCCTACAAAAATTAGTTCTGCATTTGGTTTAACATATTCTAATAATTCTTTATTTACCAGAGCATCATATAAAACCACATCTGCAGTTTTTAAAACTTTAATTGCTTTTAAAGTTATTAAATCTACATCACCAGGACCAGCACCTATTACAGTTAGGCGCCCCTTTTTATCCCCCAAAGGGGGAAATAATGGGTTTTTATTTTCTTTAATTTTTTCTAACATTATTAAACTGTTTCTGTGGTTTTTATTAAATCTCCTTCTCTAAAAGCTCTTACTTTTTGTAAAAATAGGGTAGCATCTTCTATATATTTTTCTGCAAATTCTTTTGTTGGTGCATTTTTATTTATCTGATAAATGAATTCTGAAAAAGAGGTTTCTAAATCTATTTTATGAGTTTTAATAAAGAATTCATCAAACTGTTTAATGATGGAAGCTTGAGAATTTGTCTTTTTATTTTCTGCTAATAATAAAGCCTTTGCAGAGTTTACCAAAGAACGATATGTATGATAAATAGAATGAGAATATACTTTATTTTTAAAAGCTTCTTTTGCTTCATCAATTTTTTCTTCACTCTCTAAAAACAACGTTGCTATTAAATCGATAATAACTCCTGCACATTCTCCAATTCCGATTTCTTTTACATATTTTTCTTGTTCTCCCCAATCAATAAAATCTTGTTGTTTTAAATTTGATACGTCTTGTAAATCGTTTAAAAGATTGTAAAAATACTTCTCTCCTTTTTCTTTATAATATTCCACAAACAGTTTTCCGTTTGCGTTTTTTTCAAAATCATTTAAAATTCTACGCAAAGCTTCTGGGCCTCTTCTGCTTGGAACTTTTACAACTTTGTCTGCTAACAGCGCATTTCCATTACCTAAATTACCACCACCTAACAACACTTGTAAAGCAGGAGCAACTAATTTATTTGGCGTACGAACTGACATTCCTTGAAAACCAATATTTGCCATATTATGTTGCCCACAAGCATTCATACAACCACTAATTTTTATAACTAAATCTTCGTTTTTTAAATACTGAGGATATTCTGCTGCAATGACTCTTTCTAACTCTTTTGCAATTCCTGTACTACTTGCAATTCCTAAGTTGCAAGTGTCTGTACCAGGACAAGCAGTAATATCTACAGCTTTGTTATAACCCGTTTCTGCAAAGCCTAATTTTTCTAATTCTTGATAGAAAAACGGAACTAAATCTTCTTTTACAAAAGGAATTAAAATATTTTGACGCAAGGTTAAACGAATTTCACCAGCAGCATATTTTTCTACTAAATTGGCTAATAACCTTGCTTTATCTGTATAAAAATCTCCTAATAAAACTTTTATACCAATTGCAACATAACCTTCTTGTTTTTGGGTAATAATATTTGTTGATTTCCAACTATTAAAAGCTTGTTGGTTTTTAATAATTGCTTTTGGAATCTCTTTTATTTCTACTGGTTTTGAAACTTGATAAGCATTTGCATCTATAGCTACTGTTTTAAATTCTATAGCGTTTTGTTCTTGGGCAACTAATTCTTTAAAAGCCTCTAAACCAATATCTTTTAATAAGAATTTCATTCTAGCTTTGGCTCTACTTTTACGCTCACCATATCTATCAAAAATTCTTAAAACACCTTCCATAGTTGGAATAATTTTATCCGAAGGAAGAAAATCATATAACACATCTGCGTGTCTTGGTTGCGATCCTAAGCCTCCACCAATCATCACTTTAAAACCACGAATTCCGCCTTTTATTTTTGCTATAAAACCTAAATCGTGGATATATGACAAGCCTGTATCTTCATCCGAAGAGGAAAAAGATACCTTAAATTTACGTCCCATTTCTTGACAAATTGGGTTTCTTAAAAAGAACTTAAAAAGTGCTTCTGCATAAGGAGATACATCAAAAGGTTCGTTAACATCTATACCAGCAGTTTCTGAAGCTGTTACGTTTCTTACAGTATTACCACAAGCTTCTCTTAAAGTAACTTTATCGCGCTCTAATTCTGCCCACAATTCTGGAGTTCTGTTTAAATCTACATAATGAATTTGAATATCTTGACGCGTTGTAATATGCAATCTCCCTCTAGAATATTCATCAGAAACATCTGCAATTCTGCGCAATTGATTGCTTTTTACTTTACCATAAGGCAACTTTATACGAATCATTTGTACGCCTTGCTGACGCTGACCGTAAACACCTCTTGCTAAACGTAAACTTCTAAATTTTTCTTCATCAATTTGTAGATTATTGAATTTTGCAATTTTATCTGCCAACTCAATAATGTCTTTTTCTACAACCGGATTTTCGATTTCTGTTCTAAAACTTTGCATAAAATCTCCCTATTAACCTCCTTTTTAGAGAAGGAATTCTTACTTGGACGATAAGAAATTTGTTTATTTTTTTCTTCTTTTTAATTTTACAATTACACGATTTTTATTTTATAAAACCTACGCCAACTGTATTGTTAGTTTTGGGGTTTATTAAGATAAAAGAACCATTAGATTTATTGTTTTTATAGGAGTCAAACAACAATGGTTTGCTTAATTTTAATTGTATTTCACCAATTTGATTTAAGGCTAATTCTGATGGATTTTCTTCAATCCCAGAAAAATCGGTTTTTATGATGCTATTTAATTGTGTAATTTTTGCCTGCGCATCATTTACGCCGTGTTTGATGTAATATTTTTGCGATGCTTGCAAAGGTTCTTTATCCATCCAACAAATTTTAGCTTCTAATTGTTTGGCTATTAGGGGTTCTTCACCAACTTTTACCAACATATCTCCTCTGCTCACATTTACGTTATCTTCTAAAGTTATTGTAACTGAGCTTCCTCTTTTTGCTTTTGCATATTCTTTATCAAAAAAATGAATGCTTTTTATTTTAGATTTTGTTAATGATGGAAGCACAGCAACTTCATCTCCAACTTCTAAATCACCTCCATAAATTTTACCTGCATATCCTCTAAAATCGTGATAATTTTCTGTTTTGGGTCTGATAACCGTTTGTACTGGAAAACGAGTTTGAGAAACTTCATTGATATCTTCTGCATCTAAATTTTCTAAGTGATTCATTAACGTATCACCTTTATACCAAGGCATATTTTCAGATTTTTCAACCACATTATCACCTTGCAAAGCTGATAAAGGAATGAATGTTAAATTCTGATTTTTATACTCGCTTTTACTTGCTAAGTACTCAATTTCTCCTTTTATGATATTGTATTTCTCCTCAGAAAAATTGACCAAATCCATTTTATTTATGGCAATCACAACATCTTTAATTCTCAATAAATTATTGATAAAAAAGTGCCTATAAGTTTGTTCTACAACTCCGTTTCTTGCATCAATTAAAACAATAGAAGCTTGCGCTGTAGAAGCTCCTGTAACCATATTTCTGGTATATTCTATATGACCTGGTGTATCTGCAATTATGAAACTTTTTGATGGTGTAGAAAAATAAATATGGGCTACATCAATGGTAATTCCTTGTTCGCGTTCTGCTACTAAACCATCAGTTGCAAGAGAAAAATCTAAATAATCAAATCCTCTTTGTCGACTTTTTTCTTCTATGGCTTCTAATTTATCGTCCGTTAATGATTTTGTATCGTATAAAATACGACCAATTAAGGTACTTTTACCATCGTCTACACTACCTGCTGTTGCTATTTTTAATACTTTCATTTTATTAGCTGTTTGCTATTAGCCTTTGGCTTTTAGCTTAGTTTGTAATCGTTTTAATTTTCGCTAAAGGCTAAATACCAAAAGCTAAATGCTAAAAATTTGTTTCACAAATTTTAAAAATACCCTTGTTGTTTACGTTTTTCCATTGCTGCTTCAGAACGTTTATCATCTATTCTGGCACCTCTTTCTGATATAGAGGAATCTCTTATTTCTTCTACTACTTTTGCTATATCTACTGCATCAGACAATACTGCTGCTGTACAACTCATATCACCCACTGTTCTAAAACGCACCATTCTTTCTACCACTTCTTCCTCTTTATCTCTATACACAACTTCATCATCTGCAGACCAGATTAAACCATCTCTTACAAATGTTTTTCTTTTGTGTGCAAAATAGATAGATGGAATTTCGATTTTTTCATTTTTGATGTATGACCAAACGTCTAATTCTGTCCAATTTGATATTGGAAAAACACGCACATTTTGTCCTAAATCAATTCTTCCATTTAACATATCAAAAACTTCTGGGCGCTGATTTTTTTCATCCCATTGACCAAAATCATCTCTTACAGAAAAAATTCTTTCTTTTGCTCTTGCTTTTTCTTCATCTCTTCTTGCTCCTCCAATACAAGCATCAAAACCGAACTCTTCAATAGCATCTAACAATGTTTCTGTTTGCAACATATTTCTACTTGCATATCTGCCTGTTTCTTCTTTTACTCTGCCAGAATCGATATTATCTTGAACGTTTCTTACAATTAATTCAACCCCTAATTCTTTTACCAATCTGTCTCTAAATTCTATCGTTTCTGGAAAATTATGGCCAGTATCTATATGCATTAAGGGAAAAGGAATTTTAGCTGGATAAAACGCTTTTTGCGCCAAACGCACTAAAGTTATACTATCTTTTCCTCCAGAAAATAATAAGACAGGCTTTTCAAACTGTGCTACTACTTCTCTAAAAATATAAATGGCTTCACTCTCTAAAGCATCTACTTTTATTGTTTCTTGACTCATAATATATTGTCTTTTAGATATGTAATCCACACTCGCGATTACTCTCTACTTTTGTTGGATCGAAATATGTAAACTCGTTTGGCAAACCTTTTTCTTCTAAATAATCATCTAATTGTTCATCAGACCAATTGTAAAAAGGACTTACTTTAATGATGCCATCTTTACTTTGAGAAACTACATCAATACTATTTCTAAAAGCAGTTTGTCCTTTTCTTAAATTCGTAAACCAAACATCTGGTTGATGCTCTTTCATTGCTCTTGCAAACGGCTCTAACTTTACTTGCTGTGTAAAAACAACGTGTTTTGGGTCATCTATAGATGGAACTCCTAACACTACATTTCTATGAGCTGCAGTTTGTTTTGGTGAATATAATTGGATATTTAAATCTAATGTTTTAATAATTTCTTCTGCGTGTTTATAGGTTTCTACAGTGTTATAACCAGTATCACACCAAATAACTTTTATCTCTTTTTTTACCTCTGTAACTGCATTTAAAATTGCCACTTCATAAGGTCTGAAGTTGGTTGTAATTACAGGATTTTTTGCAAAAGAAATTGCCCAAACAATAATTTCTGACGGACTTTTACCTTTTAATTCTTTATTAATTTGTTCTAAATTTAAGCTCATTATTTACCCCATTTTACTTTGTTCCAAATTCTTTCATGAAAGAAATACAAAACAAGTTTTGTTAAAAAATCTATTGATGCTATTGAAGTTGCTAAAGCTATTTTACCTGTTAAAATGTATGACACTACTAATGTATCTAACGTACCAACAATTCTCCAACTCAATGCTTTTACCACACTTCTTAAAGGCTTTTCAGAATTTTTATCATCTTTAAAACCTCTAGTTTGTGTGTGTTTTTTGTTAAAAATGATTTGGTCTACAATCATAAAAAAATCAATTCAAATAATTACCCTACTGTTTTAATAGGGTATGCAAACATACATGATTAAAATGTAAAAAAATGACATAGAACCTTAAAAAATATTTAATTCCTATAGTTTTAGTAGATTAATAAAAAAAAGTAATTCTTTTTAAGAATATTAAATTACTACAAGGTTTTAGTTAAAGAAAAAACTATAAAAAAAGTTACTCCTAGCATTTACACAAATCTGCTAAAGTTGTATTTCTAAAAATTTGCAAAGAACTGTCTCTTACCTGAATCATTAAACCATGAACAGCACAAGTATTTTCGTCAGGACAATCTTCGCATTTTTCATAGAAATTAAGACTTACACACGGCACCATAGAAATTGGTCCTTCAAGAATTCGATATATGGTAGTCATTTGAATTTCACTAGGTTCTTTTAAAAGGTAATAACCACCACCTTTTCCTTTTTTAGAACCTAGCAATCCATTTTTACGAAGTGTTAATAAGATACTTTCTAAAAACTTTAATGATATATTTTCACTTTTAGAGATAGTAGCTATTTGCACAGGATTTCTATTTTCCTGTCTTGCCAAATAAGTGAGTGCTTTTATTCCGTATTTTGTTTTTTTAGAAAGCATACAGCAAAACTACACAATTAAAATTATTATGCATTCAATGCTTGTTGAATATCTGAAATAATATCCTCAACATTTTCTAATCCTACAGAAACTCTCACTAAACCATCTGTAATGCCAACTTCTAGCCTGTCTTCTTCAGATAAACGCCCGTGAGTTGTAGATGATGGATGCGTAACAATGGTTCTTGTATCTCCTAAATTTGCTGATAAAGAGCACATTTTTATGTTATTTAAAAAAGTTCTTCCTGCATCAATTCCGCCTTTAATTTCGAAAGCCACAATGTTACCTCCTAATTTCATTTGGTTTTTTGCCACTTCATACTGCGGATGCGATTTTAAAAAAGGATATTTTACCAACTCAACACGCTCATTATCTTCTAAAAACTGAGCAACTTTTAAGGCATTTTCACAATGTTTTTCTACTCTAATTGATAAAGTTTCTAAACTTTTAGACAAAACCCACGCATTAAAAGGAGACATTGCAGGTCCTGTATTTCTTGCAAAAAGATAAATCTCTCTAATCAAATCTTTTTTACCAACTGCTACTCCGCCTAAAACTCTTCCTTGTCCGTCTATTAATTTTGTGGCAGAATGAATTACTAAATCTGCTCCAAACTTAATGGGTTGCTGAATATAAGGTGTTGCAAAACAATTATCAACAATAAAAATTAGCTTGTGCTTTTTTGCAATCTTACCTATTACAGATAAATCTAAAATATCTACTGCCGGATTTGTTGGCGTTTCTATATAAAGAATCTTGGTATTTTCTTTGATTAAACTTTCTACCAAATCTACTTCATCAACCTTAAAATAAGAAGTTTCTATATTCCATTTTGGCAAATATTTTGTAAACATACTGTGTGTAGAACCAAAAACAGAACGACAAGAAACAATATGATCTCCTGCATTTAACAACGCAGCAAAGGTTGAAAATATGGCAGACATTCCTGTTGCAAAAGCATAACCAGCTTCTGCACCTTCCATAGCCACAATTTTATCTACAAATTCGGTAGTATTTGGGTTTGTAAACCTGCTATATAAATTGCGTTCTTTCTCTTCTGCGAAAGATGAACGCATATCTTCTGCATCATTAAAAACAAAACTAGAAGTTAAATATAAAGGTGTAGAATGTTCAGAAAATTGAGATTTTTCTGTTTGATTTCTAATTGCCTGTGTTTCGAAATGTTTGCTCATTTTATAGGTTTTAGGGATTAGGTTTTAGGTTTTAGGGATTAGTTGCACACTAAAACCTAACTACTAAAAACTATTTACTAATTAATTATTATGTTTTGCTAATCGTAAAATATCTCCAAAAACGCCTCTTGCAGTTACACTTGCTCCTGCTCCTGCTCCTTGAATTACAATGGGTTGCTCTCCATAAGATTCTGTATAAATTTCAAAAATGGCATCAGAACCTTTTAAAGAACCTAATGGAGTACTTTCTGGTATAGACACTAATTTTACTTCTAAATTTCCTTTTTCTTTGGATAAATCTCCACTCAATTCCCCAATATAACGCAATACGTGATTTGGTTTCTGATGGTCTTTTAAGGTTTGATATTCATCATTTAACAATTCTAAATTACTTAAAAATTCATCCACAGAACCATTTCTTAAATTTTCTGGAATTAGATTTTTAATCTCAACTTCATCCAATTCGTTTTCTAAATCTAATTCTCTTGCCAAAATTAATAATTTTCTAGCAACGTCATTTCCACCTAAATCTTCTCTTGGGTCTGGCTCTGTAAAACCTTTGTCTATTGCTTCTTTTAAAACTTTTGAAAACGGAACATTTTCAGCAGAAAAAGTATTGAACAAATAACTTAAAGAGCCTGAAAAAACACCTCTAATTTTAGTAATATTCTCTCCAGATTCGTGCAATAATCGAATTGTATCAATCAATGGTAAACCTGCGCCAACATTGGTTTCGTATAAATATTGTTTTTTGTATTCTTTTAATTTTGCCCTTACTTCTTTGTAAAAACTAAAAGACAATGTATTGGCAATTTTATTACAAGAAACCAAGTCGAAACCAGCTTCTATTAAAGGAATATAATTGCTTACAAAGTTTACACTTGCTGTATTATCTACCGCTATTAAATTCTCAAAATGATGGTTTTTTGCAAAGTTAATAATATCTTGAACGGATGTATTTTCATCACCTTTTTCTAAAAGATTTTTTTTCCAATTTTTAGAAACCCCATCTTTTTTTAACAATACTTTTTTAGAATTTGCAACTGCAAAAACATTCAGCTGAATTTTTCTTCGCTCTAAAACAGATTGTGTATTTTCTATAATTTGATCAATTAAAGTTCCGCCAACCAAACCTTTGCCAAAAATAACAATGTTCACTTTTTTGGTAACTCCAAAAACTTGTCCGTGAATTACATTTACAGCTTTGTGCAAATCTTCCTTTTTTACCACCAAACTCACATTTTTACCGGTAACTGTGTTATTGAATAAAACTGGTACTATTTGATTTTTGATTAAAGCATTATAAGGATGATGAAACTCACTCAAATCTTGACCAATAATTGATATTACAGCCACGTTATTTACTACAGAAATCTGATTTACATCTTGTGAATAAAAATCGTTTTCAAACTCTTTTTCTAATGCAGTAACTGCTTCTTGAGCGCTGTCTGCATCAATAATTAAACCTATTCCTCTTTCTGAAGAACCTTGCGAAATAATACTAACACTGATGTTTTTATCACTTAAAGCTCTAAAAATCCTTGCATCAACGCCAACTTTACCCAACAAACCTCTTCCTTCAAAATTTAATAATGCAACATTATTAATGGTAGAAATAGATTTGATTCCTTTTGTTGATGATTTTGATGTTATTAAAGTGCCTTTATCCTCTTTATTAAACGTGTTTAAAATCCGTAGGTTAATGTTTTTTTCTATTAATGGAATAATCGTTTTTGCGTGTAAAATTGTGGCTCCAAAATTGGCCAATTCATTGGCTTCAGAAAACGATAATTGTTCAATCTTTTTTGCATCTGCCACTAAATCTGGATTTGCGGTAAAAATTCCGCTAACGTGGGTATAATTTTGTAACTCATTTGCATCTAAATAATTTGCTAAAAGTGCTGCTGTATAATTGCTTCCGTTTCTACCTAAAGTTGTAGTTTCTCCTTTTTTGTTAGCTGCAATAAAACCAGTTACAATATTAATTGTATTACTGTTTTCTTTAAAATGATGAACAACATTTTCTTTAGAAACCGCAGTAATTGGTTGCGCATTTCCAAAATTTTCATCAGTAATAATTAAACGTCTAGCATCTACAGGGTTTGCAGGAATTTGTTGTTGCTTTAACAAACTCGCCACTACTTTTACCGCAAGTAATTCTCCTTGTGCTAAAACTTCGTCTTTAATTTTTTGGCTATAATCTCCCAATAAAGAAACCCCTTCAAAAATGGTTTTTAATTTTAAAAATTCTTTTGATACATTAACCTTAGTATTAGGTTCTAATTGATATGCTTTAAACTTTTCAAAGTCAGTTTTATAATCTTTTTTTGCAGCAGCTTTTTGCAAAATAGATTCTAAATTGTTGGTCGAATTTCCTCTTGCAGAAGCAACAAGGGCTATTTTTTGTCCTTGGTTGAACTTATTTGCAATAATTTCAATTGCATTTTCTAAACCTTTTCCATTGGCTAAAGATTTTCCTCCAAATTTTACAACTTTCATTTTTTTATTTCTAAAATCTTTATTAAAAATGGGTTCAATTATTTTTTCTAACTGGTCGTATTCTATCAAAAAAGCATCATGACCATGAACAGAATTAATTTCGTTATACGTTACATTTTCTTTGGTTACTGCTAATTTTTTATGCGTTTCTCTATTTTCTTCTGCAGTAAAAAACAAATCAGAATTCACACCAATAATATGAATATTCGCATGAATTTTATCTAAAACTTCTATCGTTTTTTTACCTGCAACAGTTACATCAATCGTTTTTAACAATTGATTCATCAACTTATAAGAAGATAATTGATAACGTTCTTGCAATTTTTTTCCATGATGTAACAACCAACTTTCTACATTAAAAAAGTTAGAATCTTCATTTTTTGATCTCTGAAAACGCTCTTTAAATGATTCTGGTGTTCTATAACACAACATTGCATGCATACGCGCATCATGCACAGGATTGCTAGAATTTACCAAAAACTGTTCTTGAATCTGGCAGTTGGCAATTAACCAATCTGTAGATTTCCAATCGGTTGCAACCGGAATAAAGTGTTGCGTTAAATTGTTTTGCAAAACAACCATTTCCCAAGCAATTCCACCCCCTAAAGAACCTCCAATTAAGGCAAATAATTGATTTATTTTCAATTTTGATAATCCCTCTAAAAAAATTCTTGCAACATCTCTTGCAATAAAATCTTTGTAATTATCAATTAAAAATCCATCAAAACCATTTCCTGGAATATTAAAGCATAAAATGGTATAAACATCCGTATTTATTGCTTTATTTTTACCAACAATATCTTGCCACCAACCATTTTTACCTCCAACTTGGCTATTGCCTGTTAATGCATGATTGATTAAAACCACAGGAGCTAAACCTAATTCTTTACCAAAAACTTGATAGCTTAAATTAAGTTCAGAAATTTTTGCACCAGCTTCTGTGGTAAAATTTTTAATTTTGATATGCTCTAGTCTGTGTTTCAATATGTATTCTTTTTAGACCTCATAGGTTTTAAAACCTATGAGGTCTTTTAAGCCAATTATATCTCTAAAAAAGCCGCTTTTAAATCTGCTTTTAAATCTTCTAAATCTTCAATACCCACAGATAATCTAATCAAATCTTGAGAGACTCCTGCACTTGCTTGTTGCGCTTCATCCAATTGTTGATGGGTTGTACTTGCAGGGTGAATGATTAATGATTTGGTATCGCCAATGTTGGCTAATAAAGAAAATACTTTTGTTTTATCTGCAATTGTTTTAGCAGCTTCAAAGCCGCCTTTGTGACCAAAAGTTACAATTCCGCTTTGTCCTTTTGGCAAATATTTATCGGCTAAAGATTTGTATTTGCTACTTTCTAAGCCAGGATAATTTACCCAAGCAACTTCCTCTTGTGCTTCTAACCATTTTGCCAATGCCAATGCATTTTCAGAATGTTGTTTTATTCTTACTGGTAAAGTTTCTAAACCTTGAATAATATTAAACGCATTTGTTGGACTAATTGCGCCACCAAAATCACGTAAACCTTCTAAAATTAATTTAAAAGTGTAAGAAGCTGCTCCCAAAACTTCGTGATATTTTAATCCGTGATAACCTGCTGATGGTTCTGTAAATTCTGGGAATTTTCCATTTGCCCAATTAAAAGTTCCTGCATCAATAATTGCACCTCCTAAAGAATTTCCTTGTCCGCCAATATATTTTGTTAACGAGTGAATTACAATATTTGCACCGTGTTTAATTGGGTTTAATAATGCTGGAGTTGCAACAGTATTATCAACAATAAAAGGAACTTCTGCAGCTTTAGAGTGCGCTGCAATAGCTTCTAAATCTAATACATCTAACTTTGGGTTTCCTAAAGATTCTACAAAAAAGGCTCTTGTATTCTCTTGCACTGCATCTGCAAAATTATCTGGGTTTGAAGCATCTACAAACGTAGTTGTAATTCCTAATCTTGGTAAAGTTACATTTAGTAAATTATAGGTTCCTCCGTACAAACTACTTGAAGCTACAATATGATCTCCAGCTTTTAAAAGGGTTAACAATCCTGTAGATATTGCTGCGGTTCCAGAAGCAAAAACTACGGCTCCTATTCCGCCTTCAATGGCAGCTAAACGTTCTTGTAAAATTTGATTTGTTGGGTTGTTTAAACGTGTGTAAATAAACCCCAGTTCTGCTAACGAAAATAAATTTGCTGCATGTTCTGAATCGTTAAAAACATACGATGTAGTTTGATAAATAGGAACAGCTCTTGTTCCTCCTGTAGCTGTAACATCATGACCTGCGTGCAACGCATTCGTTGCTAATTTGTGTGTACTCATTTTTCTATTTTTTTTTGAGTTAATAAATAATTAAAACAAAAGTCAAATGCATCAAAAAATTTGATGTACTTACTAGAAAAATGTTATTAAGAATTATAAATTTCTTGGTTAAGAAATTCATTTTTGTGTTATCTATCCAAATATAAAATACTTAGGTAGAATTTAGCACCTTCTTTATAGATACTGAACAGATTTCAGCATTTACAAAGGGTTGCTAAGGCTTCAACGGGTCTAATCCCTCCACCTTTCTTGATAACATTTCAATAAGTTATTGAACTTTGTGAGTGCAAATATATGTTCAGAAAAATTTAATATCCAAATAAAAAGGAATTTATTTTTTTAGAAATAAGAATTTCTCAATTTAGTTGCATATTATTTAGTTATCAATCAAAATATAAACTTAGAACACTTTTATATTGATGAAACCATAAAAAAATATTATCAAAAAAATTATAATATTTAGATTTATAATGTAACTTTGTGCAGAATTTAAGAGGAAAAATTTGAACTGATTGCAACCTCTTTTGTTGAAATGTTTTAGATACTAAAAACAAGTTCAGCAGAACAAAATGCTAAAGCAGTAATTATCTACTTCTTTTAGCAACCTGCAATCAATCTTAGTTTCCTATCAAAAAAAAAGAAGAAAATTATGTCATATTTATTTACATCAGAAAGTGTTTCTGAAGGACACCCAGACAAAGTTTCAGATCAAATTTCTGACGCTTTAATCGATAATTTTTTAGCGTTCGACAAAACGAGTAAAGTTGCTTGTGAAACGCTTGTTACAACAGGTCAAGTTGTTTTGGCAGGAGAAGTTAAATCTAAAACCTATTTAGATGTACAAAAAATTGCTAGAGATGTAATTAACAAAATTGGGTACACCAAAAGCGAGTATATGTTTGATGGAAATTCTTGTGGAGTTTTATCTGCCATTCATGAACAATCTCCAGATATTAATCAAGGAGTAGACAGAGTAAACCCAGAAGAACAAGGTGCAGGAGACCAAGGAATGATGTTTGGTTATGCAACTGATGAAACCGAAAACTATATGCCTTTGGCTTTAGAACTTTCTCATAGATTGTTAATAGAATTAGCAGAACTAAGAAGAGAAAATAAAGACATAACTTACTTGCGCCCAGATGCTAAAAGCCAAGTTACTATAGAATATTCTGATGATAATGTTCCGCAAAGAATTGATGCCATTGTTATTTCTACACAACATGATGATTTTAATACTTCTGAACAAGTAATGTTAGCAAAAATTAAAAAAGATATTGTTGATATTTTAATTCCTAGAGTTGTGGCTAAATTGCCAACACATATTCAAAAGTTATTTACGGATGATATTACTTATCACATTAATCCAACAGGTATTTTTGTAATTGGTGGCCCTCATGGAGATACTGGTTTAACAGGACGTAAAATTATTGTAGACACTTATGGTGGAAAAGGCGCTCATGGTGGTGGTGCATTTTCGGGTAAAGACCCAAGTAAAGTTGATAGATCTGGAGCTTATGCCACAAGACATATTGCCAAAAATTTAGTAGCTGCTGGCTTATGTAAAGAAGTTTTAGTTCAGGTTTCTTACGCAATTGGAGTTGCAAAACCAACAAGTATAAATGTTGAAACTTATGATACTTCAAAAGTAAATTTAACTGATGGTGAGATTAGCAAAAAAGTAGAAGAACTTTTTGATATGCGTCCTTATTTTATCGAAAAACGATTAAAATTAAGAACACCCATTTACTCTGAAACTGCTGCTTACGGACATATGGGACGAACTCCAGAAATAAAAACAGTAACTTTTACAAACCCTATGGGAGAAACTGTTTCTGAAGAAGTAGAAACTTTTACTTGGGAAAAATTAGATTATATAGACAAAGTAAAAAAAGCTTTTAACTTATAATCCTATCTTTAATACATATTTAAAACCTTCAAAATTAATTTTTTGAAGGTTTTTTTGTTGATACATATCACTTAAAAATAATCTCTCTTTAACATTTATTTAAGAGAGCTTACTTTTATAGTTTCTTACCTTCGAAAATAATTCAAAACAAACTTAAATTATGACTAAAAAAGTACTCTCGCAACTGCTTTTTGTTGCCCTTGTTTTTGGTTTTTCTCTTGATGCTGATGCGCAATTCTGGAAAAAAAAGAAAAAAGAAACCAAAAAAGTTGCTCCTAAACCAAAACCTAAGAAAGGAGCCATTAAGCCTTACAATAAGGTAGTTACAAAAGACCACAAAACAGATGAAGGTCTTTTTAAAGTTCACTCAAAAGACAACTCTTACTTATTCGAAATACCAGACTCTCTTTTAAGAAGAGAAATGTTAATGGTTACTAGAATTGCTAAAACCGCAAGCGGAATTGGTTTTGGTGGAGGAAAAACCAACACACAAGTTTTACGTTGGGAGAAAAAAAATAAGAAAATTCTTTTAAGAGTTGTATCACACAATGTGGTGGCTGACACAATTTTACCAGTTCATGAAGCAGTAGTTAATTCGAATTTAGAACCAATACTATTTTCTTTTCCAATAAAAGCTTTCAATAAAGATTCTAATGCTACTGTAATTGATGCAACAGCATTATTTTCTACAGATGTAAAGCCTTTAGGTTTTCCTAGTTTTTACAGAAAAAGATACCAAGCTACAAGAATGGATAAAAGTCGTTCTTACATAGATAGAGTTAGTAGTTATCCAAAAAATATTGAAATAAGACATATAAAAACTTATTTTGCAAATAAAGCTCCTTCTAACAGCGCTTTAGGTTCTATTACCCTAGAGATGAGCAATTCTATGATTTTATTACCTAAAGTACCTATGAAACGTCGTTATTTTGATGAACGTGTTGGTTGGTTTGCTCGCGGACAAATTGATTATGGTTTAAAAGCGCAAAAAAGTAAAACTGTAACCTATTTAGATAGGTATAGACTAGAGGTTAAAGATGAAGACATCGAAAAATTTAAAAGAGGCGAATTAGTTGAACCCAAAAAACAAATTGTGTATTATGTAGATAGAGCAACTCCAGAAGAATGGGTGCCTTATATTATACAGGGTGTAAATGATTGGCAAGTAGCTTTTGAAGCTGCTGGTTTTAAAAATGCAATAATTGCAAAAAGAGCGCCAACTAAAGAAGAAGACCCAGAATATAGCCCAGAAGATATTCGTTATTCTGTAATTCGTTATTTAGCTTCACCCATACCAAATGCAAACGGACCTCATGTTAGTGATCCACGTTCTGGTGAAATCTTAGAATCTGATATTAACTGGTATCACAATGTAATGACATTATTACATAACTGGTTTTTTATTCAAACTGCAGCTATAAACCCAGATGCAAGAAGTAACAATTTTAAGACGGAAACAATGGGAGAATTAATCAAATTTGTTTCTTCACATGAATTAGGTCACACTTTAGGATTGCCTCATAATATGGGAAGTTCTTCTGCTTATCCTGTAGATTCTTTACGCTCTGCTAGCTTCACTAAAAAATACGGAACAGCTCCTTCTATTATGGATTATGCCCGTTTTAATTATGTTGCGCAACCAGAAGATAAAGGGGTTGCTTTAATGCCAAATATTGGTGTATATGATAAGTATGCCATTTCTTGGGGATATAGACCTATTTTAGATAAAACTGCAGAAGAAGAAAAACCAATTTTAGATAGTTGGATTTTAAAAAATGCTGGAGACCCAATGTATAGGTTTGGACACCAACAAGCAGGTGGAGTTGTAGATCCAACTTCTCAAACAGAAGATTTAGGAGACAATGCTATGAAAGCTTCTATGTATGGAATTAAAAACTTACAAAGAATTTTACCAAGACTAGAAGAATGGACTTCAGAAAAAGGTAAAAATTATAGTGAGTTATCTACTATGTATGGGCAAGTTTTAAGTCAATTTAACAGATATATGGGGCACGTTTCTGCAAATGTTGGTGGTGTTACAGAATTCTTTAAAACTACAGACCAAGATGGGGCAGTTTACACGCACATAGATAAAGCTACTCAAAAAGAAGCTTTAAAATTTGTTATTGATGAATTGTTTAAAACGCCAACTTGGCTATTAGATAAAAATATTTTTAGCAAAATAGAATTTTCTGGTTCAGTAGAAAGAATTAGAGCTTTGCAAGCAAGATCTTTAAACAATCTTTTAGATCCTGGAAGAATGGCTAGAATGATTGAAAACCAAACTTTAAACGGTTCTAAAGCATATACTTTAGTTAATATGATGAGTGATTTACGCAAAGGTGTTTGGTCTGAATTATATAACAGACGTTCTATAGACACTTATAGAAGAAACTTACAAAGAGTACATTTAGACAGGTTAGACTACTTATTAAATAAAGCAAAAAACCAAAAAGGTCTTAATAGAGGATATCTTAAAAAAAGTGGAATTACAGTAAATCAATCTGATATTAAATCTATTGTTAGAGGAGAGTTAAAACGTTTACAACGTGATGCAAAAACTGCTTCTAACAACGGTAATACGCTTACGCGATATCACTTAAAAGATGTAGTAGATAGAATTGATATGATTCTAGATCCAAAATAATTAAACCTCTTATTTTACACAAAACCTCATCAAATTTGATGAGGTTTTTTTATCTCTAAAAATCAATAAATATTGATTAATCTTTTATTTTTTCTTTAGAATTTTCATCCTTAAAATCTTTTAAAACTTTAAAAATAGAAGCATTTATTTTATCTTGATTGGTATCATATTTTAGCAACAATCCTTTCTTTTCTGGAAACTGTTCAATAGTAACCGTTGTTGATGGAAAAGCAAAATCTACACCTAATTCAGCAGCCAATTTAACAATAGCAATATGCAATCTGTGTTTAGAAGATTGCTCTATGCCCCAAGCCAAACTTTTAAAATATACATTTACCATAATCAATAAAGCAGAATCACCAAAACCAGTAAACTCAACATTATACGAATCAGATCTTGTTTCTGGATGCGCAATAATAATTTCTCTAACTCCTTTTACAAAAGCTTCTATTAATTCTGGTGGCGTATCATAACGTAAACCTAGCTTAGTATTGTATCTTCTAAAAAGTCTTAATCCTTTATTATTAATCACAATTTCAGATAATTTACTGTTCGGTATTTGATATATTGATGTATCTGCAGCACGTACTCTTGTAGACCTAAAACCTACTTTTTCTACGGTACCCACAACCTCACCAGCTTCTATCCAATCTTCTATATGAAAAGGTTTGTCAAGAAAAATCATAATAGTTCCTATCAGATTTTTTACAGTGTCTTGAGATGCTAATGCAAAAGCCAAACCTCCAATTGTGGCACCTGCTAACATTGTAGTGGCATCAACCCCAAAAAGAATAAGCAATCTAAACAACCCAACCACTAATACTATTCCTGTAAAAAAACTGTGTAAAATTGGCACTAATTGATCATCTAACCTGCCATGCGTTCTTTCAGTAAACTCTGCATAAACACGCATTATTACTTGAACCAGCTTTAAGAAAACATAAATCCAGAAAACTGTTTTTGCGATATTTAGAACTAAAAACACCCAAGTATTAATATCTAAACCAAATTGTAGAGACGGAAAAATTTTATCTATAAAAGCTACCACAACTAATAAACTTATAGGATGTGCCAACTTTTTAATTACTTTATTTACTTCTAAATTTGTGCTTTTGGTTATTTGATGTTGAATCTTTTTTAGAATAAAAAAAGCGATTCTTTTTACAATTAAAAAAATAAGATACCCTAAACTTAAGAGTAACAACAATCCTACAAACTTCCACAACTCTAAGCCAAAGATTTTTTTATGACCAGAAACTGGAATCATTTTTTGCAATTTTTGAACGTACCAAGGAAAAACTTCCTTATATAAACCCTCTATTTTTGCAACAGTTTCTGTAGAATAATACCAATTTTCGCCTATTTTTTCTACAAAAACCTGAGGCATTCTTTGTGGGAATAACACATACCTTTTGTAAGATGTATAACCAATAGTATCTTTATAATTTGCATTTGTAGGAATTCTGTTTAAATCTACAAACAACCCTTTGCCATCTAAAACTTGTTTAATTTTTATGGCTTTTGCAATAGCTTGTTCTTCAGAAAGTCCAAAAATAGTTTTTGCTGCTTTTTTAGGTTGATAAGAATCTGACTGTAAAAAATATAAATGCGTATAAATTGCTGCGTGAGGATTGCTTAAATCTACACGAATACTATCTTTACTATTTGTTTGAGAAAAAACTAAAAAAGGAATACATAAAAATATCCAAAACACTTTACCCATAACTACTTATGTTAAAATCTTGTTAATAAAGAATGCAAATTTAAACCTTTTCCTTTTTTATGTGTCAAAGAAATGTAGATAATATAAAAAATAACTAGTTTTGGGTTGATTAGTTTTTTAAAAAACTCGGTTTCTTAATTGAAATCGAGTTTTTATTTTTTGTAACAATTATATGTTAAGCATCTGTTAAAGTAAAAACTAGATTAAACTTTTTTAAATTCTTTCTGTCTTAGGTATGTAATTAAAAAATAACATTTATACTTATGAAAAATTTAGCATCTATTTTAGCCTTCGTATTCGCATTTACATTTACTGCTCAAGCTCAGCAAAAAAGAATGCTTAAAAAACCAAATTTTACGGTAGAACAACACGCAAATTTGGCAATTAAAAAAATGACATTAGCCTTAGATTTATCTGAAAAACAACAAAAACAAATAAAACCAATTTTGATGACAAAATTTGCAGAAAAGAAAGCTGCAATGAATAAAAGAAAAGAAGCCATAAAAAACAAACAAAAACCTACTACCGATGAAATTTATGCAATGAAAAGCAAGCAGTTAGACAATCAAATTGTGATGAGAAACAGAATGAAAAACATTCTGAATAAAGAACAATTTGAGAAGTTTGAAAAAATGCAGAAAAGGAGAAAAATGAAAGGAATGAAAATGATGAAAATGATGAAAAAGAAAAAAAGAAATCGTAAAAATTCTGATAACAGAAAATAATCTATTTTGATTGGTTTAGTTGATTGCAAAACCCTAATTTCTTAGTTGAAATTAGGGTTTTGATTTTAACAGCATTTCTTTTGCGTTAGGGATTGAAGTGGCATCCTTTTATGAAGAATGAATAAAAGATATAACGTAAAGCCCGACCTTGTGTAACGCCCAAAATCTACTCTTTAAACCAACCAGAATATTTTACATAATTATTGGCAATTCTGTCTATTTCTCCAGAAATTAATTCCTCAGAAATATCTTTTACTTTTTTAGCAGGAACTCCTGCATATATGCTTCCGCTTTCTACGTGTGTATTTTTCGTAACAACAGCTCCTGCAGCAATAATTGAGTTGGATTCTACCACACAATCATCCATAATAATTGAGCCCATACCCACCAAAACATTATCGTGAATTGTGCAACCATGTACAATAGCATTGTGCCCAATTGAAACATTATTACCAATATTTGTGGGCGATTTTTGATAGGTTGCATGGATAACTGCACCATCTTGAATGTTAACTTTATTGCCCATTTTTATATAATGAACATCTCCTCTAATTACGGCATTAAACCAAATAGAACATTCTTTACCAAGTGAAACTTGACCAACAATTGTGGCATTTTCTGCAACATAACAATCTTCTGGTATTTGTGGATGCTTGTTATTTACGGGTTTTATTATGGGCATAGATTTAATTTTACAGACCTCACAGGTTTTGAAAACCTGTGAGGTCTTTTAGTTACTTAAAAAAAGAAAGCAAATTAGCTTTTTTTGAAGCAGAAACCAAAATTTCTTTTCCATTAGAAACAATTACGCTTCCACCTTTTCCTTTTTTGTATTTTGTAATTGCATTTACATTTACCAAATACGATTTATGAATTCTTGCAAAAGTATAATCCTTTAAAGCATCTTCAAAATACTTTAGCGTTTTACTTACCAATTTTTTGGAATTTGTTAAATGAATTTCTGTGTAATTGTCATCTGCTTTACAAAAAACGATGTCATTTATATCTAAAACTTCAAAACCATCTTGTTGCGGAATGGTAATTTTTCCTTTTGCTGAATTTGTTTTTGGAGCTAAAATTTGATGTTGTAATTCGTTCTCTTTTTCTTTAATTTCTGTAACAATATTTACGGCTTTTATCAACTCGTCTATAGAAATGGGTTTTAGTAAATAGTAACTTGCGTGATTGTTTAAAGCCTCTATTGCATAATGATCGTAAGCGGTTACAAAAACAGTTTCAAAAGTTCTGTTTGCTATTTTTTCTAACAAATCAAACGCGTTACCAAAAGGCATTTCTACATCTAAAAAGACCAAGTCTAATTCGTATTTTTGAATTAATTGATAAGCTTCCTCTATATTTTCTGCTTCGCCCAACAAATTTACATTTGGGCAATATTTGCCAATATAATTTCGGAGAATAGCTCTACTAACTTGTTCGTCTTCTACAATAATTGCTTTTAGTTTCATAGTTTTTGTGTTTTAGGTTTGTAGATGGGAGTGTGAAGAGTGAAGTGTGGAGTGTGAAGTTACTTTTCTTATTTCCAACCTCCAACTTCCTACCCCCAACTTCCTGCTTCCTGCTTCCAACTCCCTACTTCAATCTTCACGCTTTAATAACAATTCAACTTTTGTACCTTCTCCGCTTTTTAATGCATCAGAAACATTTACAGAAATTCGTTCTTTGTACATATCATTTAAAATAGCAATTCTGTTTTTTATGGTACTCATTCCTTTTGATTTTTGTTTTAATTGATGATTCGTTTTTATTTCTTGCGATTTTTTTCTTCCAATTCCATCGTCTTTTATCATAATTACAACCGTTTTTTCATCTTTACTATTGATGGATATTTCTAAAAAACCTTTTTCTTTTTTGTATCTCAATCCGTGCCAAATAGCATTTTCTATATAAGGTTGCAATAACATTGGCGGAATTGAAAATTGTTCTAAGTTGATGTTTTTATCAACAGAAATTGTATAATCGAACTTTTCTTTAAAACGATTGTGTTCTAATTTTGTGTACAATTCTAACAATTCAATTTCTTTTGATAACGGGATAAAATCTTCGTCAGAATTTTCTAAAACCGAGCGCATTAAAACCGAAAATTCGCTTAAATATCTGTTGGCATTTCTTTCGTCATTTACAGCAATAAAACTATTTACAGAGTTTAAAGCATTAAAAATAAAATGCGGATTCATTTGCGAACGCATAGATTTTAGCGCCAATAAATTGTTGGCTAATTTTTGTTGTTTTATATTTCTAAACATAAAAAAAGCCAACAAGATCATCAACAAAAAACCGCCAATTAAAGAGTAAATAATTAAACGTTGTTTTTGATTACTTTCTTCAGACAATTTACGATCTATATATGCCAAACTAATTTTACTTTGCGCCAATTCTTTGTCTTTTTCTAAACTTGTAATTCTATTTTGATGATCAGAAATTGTTTTAGAAAAACGTTTTACTTGTTGTATTTCTTGTTCTTTTCTAATGTATAAAGAATCTACCAACGCAACATATTCTTTGTAATTTTTTAAAGCTTTTTCTTCTTCTCCTAAATTGGCATAGACTTCAGACAATTTACGTGTTGCATCTTTTTGAATAACAATATCTTTTTTATTGTCTGCATCTTTTATACTCTTTTTTAAAAACGGAATTGCTTCTCTGTATTCTTCTTTTAAAATATAAGCATTTCCTATTTTATAATTTATTTTTTGTGATGTTATAGAATCCGTTTCTATCAATCTTTTTTGAGTTGATTTGTTCTTCTTGGTCTTCATCAAACTTTCTTTTCTAAGCTTAATTTCATCATCAAAACGCCTGTTAGAGTTATAGAAATCAGCTACTTTTTCTTCTTCTTTTAAAGCTCTATTTACGTTTTCTTTTAGGGCTAAATTTAGTGAATTTTTAAAACGAATATTGGCTTGAGTTGTATTGCCTTCAGCCGCAAAAACGTCTGCTAATTTTGAATTTAAATCTGTAATTTTTGGCGTTACTAAATTTTCTTTTGCAATAGTTAATGCTTTATTATAATTTGTTTTAGCGTTATTATATTTTTTGATAGCAAAACTTACATCTCCTAAAGCTTCTAAAACAATAATTTTTTGATAATTACTTAGTTTTTGGCTTAATAAATCTTTAAAATTATCTTCACAAAGTTCATACTCTTTTAAAAGAAATTGTGCTTTACCCAGTGCAATTTTTGTAGTAATATTTTCTTTTATCTGATTAGAAAGTTTGTAATTATACGCAGCTAAATCGTATTGTTTCCAAAACAAATAAATATCTCCCAACAATTTATAGGTTGCAGCATTTCTTTTTTTAGATTCTTTTTTTCTAAGCACTTTTTCTATAAAAGAAATACTTTTATTAATGTCTTGTTTTTTATAAAACTTGGCAGAATCTAAGTATAAAAAATAATGATCTACTTTTTTAGGAATGGTTTTTCTTTTCGAAGAAAAACGCTCTTTATCTTCAAATCCTTCTACTAAAATTTTTATTTCTTCATCAGATTTTATGGTATAATAAATGGTTTCAAAGTCTGGATGAGAAACTTGTAATTGATCGCCAATTTTTGCTTTTACTTTATAACAATTATAGATTTCAGAAAAATAGAATACAATTCCATTAACAGTAACATCGGCATTTTTTATAGATTTACCAGACTCTTTTTCTTCAACTTTTACTTGAAGAAAGAACTCTTTTTTTTCTTTAAAACTATTAGTATTCTGAGAAAAAATGACAGAATTAAAAAGTAATAGAATGTAAAATATGTTTTTTTTAAAATTCATTCTCTTAATTATTATTGTAAACATACACACAAAAAATCAACCAAAAAAACGTGTTTGGTTTTAAATAAAATCAAAAAAGCATTTAAAATATAGGTTTACTCATTCAACCGCCTTTTTACTCATTCAAAAAGAGTGTTTGCTCATTGTGGTTTTTATAAGAAATAAGTTGGTGGTATTATTGATGCATCAAACTAAAAACCAAACTTTTAAACATCTGTAAACTCAAAAAAACAATTTAATTATGAAAACACTTGTATTAAAAGTAATTGCATTCTTTTTGTTAATAATAACCACAAATAGTTTTGCAAATCATCAACCCAAAAAAACAAAGAAACAAACCATAAAAGTTGCGCTATTATTAGATACTAGCAATAGTATGGATGGTTTAATTAACCAAGCAAAAGCACAACTTTGGGAAATTGTAAACGAATTATCGTATGCAAAATATGGCATTCAAAAACCTAATTTAGAAATTGCATTGTATGAATATGGAAACTCGAATTTATCTTCTAGAGAAGGCTATATCAGACAGGTTTTACAATTTAGTAGCGATTTAGATGAAATCTCTGAAAAACTGTTTTCTTTAACTACAAATGGCGGAAATGAGTTTTGTGGACAAGTAATTAAAACATCACTTAAAGAACTTTCTTGGGGAAAAAACAAAAACGATTTACGTTTAATTTTTATTGCCGGAAACGAACCTTTTACCCAAGGAAAAATAAATTACAAAGAAGCTATTTCTGAAGCCAAAGAAAAAGATATTTTAGTAAATACTATTTTTTGCGGAAATTACAATAACGGAATTTCTGGAATGTGGAAAGATGGCGCAGATTTGGGTGGAGGAGATTATATGACCATCAATCAAAATAAAAAAATTGTACATATTGTAACGCCTTATGATGATGAAATTATCATCTTAAATAAAAAATTAAATAAGACTTATATTTATTTTGGGAGTCAAGGTTTTTCTAAATATTCTAATCAAAAAATACAAGATTCTAATGCTTTAGAATTAGAAGAAGCTATTGCCGTTAAAAGAACCATTAGTAAAAGTTCTAGATTGTATGACAATTCTAGTTGGGATTTGGTGGATGCTGATAAAAAAGGAAAAATAAATTATAAGAAAATTGAAAAGAAAAGATTGCCAAAAAATTTACAAAATAAATCTGATGTAGAAATTAAAGCTTATGTAAAAACAAAAGCAAAACAACGGGCTGATATTCAGAAAAAAATTAAAGAATTAGATAAAAAAAGAAGAAGTTATATTGCAAAAAAACAAAAAGAAGGTAGCAAGAATAATAAATTAGATAATGTGATGATTAAAGCCATTAAAAGACAAGCAAAACTTAAAAATTATTCTTGGTAAAATCTGTAAGATGATTGATTAGCGTAAGTTCGTAAAGCATAAGTTTTACGAACTTTTTACTTAGTAAGCAAATGCTGACCAATGCTTAACTCGTTACTTTTTAAACCATTTATTTCTTTTAATTTGGCAACAGTTGTGTTAAATTTTTTAGCCAAAGAATATAAAGTATCGCCTTTTTTTACTTGATAATAATTGCCAATTGTATATTCTGGTTTTGGCAGTTTGTTTGTTTTTTTTGCGTATTTAAAATCCTTCTTCTTAATCTTATCAAACTCATACAATTTATACCTTTCAATAATACCAATTAATTTAGAAGGATATTTTCTATCTGTAGCATAACCCGCTTTTTTTAATCCTCTTGCCCAGCGTTTATAATCTTTTGTCTTATAATTAAATAAAAAAGCATAACGCCTTCTTTTGGTTAAAAACTCTGAGTGATCGTTGTAAGAAGTTGCTACATATTGATATTTTCTAAAACATTCTTGATCTTTATCATCATCATAATAAACACGTTCTCCTTTCCAACCTGTATGGCATTTTATGCCAAAATGATTGTTAGATTTTAACGCCAAATTTCCTTTACCACTGCCAGATTCTAAAATACCTTGCGCCAAAGTTATACTTGCAGGAATTTTATGAATATGCATTTCATTTACAGCAATTGCAGCATATTTTTCTATATATTTTAGCGTTGTTTTATTAAGCCTTTTGTTCGCTTTTACAAGCTTTTTAATGTGTTTATTTTCTTTTACACTTGGTAATTTTACAGGTTTTGTTTCATTTAAAACGACACCCGGATTTTTCTTTTTTTGTACCGCTTTTTTCTTAGCCCCACAACTTGACAAAAATAATACCGAACATAAAAAAAATATAATTCTTAACTTCATAAACACTTTATTATCTGTTGACTTTTCTTTTTTAATTTTTGATTGAATCCTTCTATTCCTTGAATTCCCCCTGTGTGGATTGCCAAAATTTTTGTTTCTTTTTTAAAATGATTTTTTTTAATTAAATCTATAATTCCAAAAATCATTTTACCCGTATAAATAGGATCTAACAAAACACCTGTTTGTGCTGTAAAATCGTTTATAAAACGAACTAATTCTGAATTATATTTTGCATAACCTCCAAAATGATAATTGGTTTGTAAACTCCAATTTTCTTTTTTTACAAATTGATGAATTTCAAGATTTAAAAAATTACCTTTTAAAGCAGGAAAACCAATTACTTTTTGATGTTTTTTTGATGCATTTATCAACCCAGAAATAGTACCTCCTGTACCAACAGCGCAACAAATATAATTGAATTTAGAATCTTCTTTTGTTAAAATTTCTTCACAACCTTTTATAGCAAAATTATTGGTTCCGCCTTCTGGAACCAAATAAAAATCACCCAACTTTTCTTTTAACTGATTGATAAAATAACCATCGGTTTTATTTCGATAATTTTCTCTTGAAACAAACTCAAAAGTCATTCCGTTTTTACGAGCTTCTCTTAACGTATAGTTTTCTAAAAGTACTTTTTCTAAGTTATTAGCAAGTTCATCACCTCTAATAACTCCAATAGATTTAAAACCATTTGAATTTGCTGCAACTGCTGTTGCTAGAATATGATTAGAAAATGCACCCCCAAAAGTTAATACTGTTTTTTTATGTTGATTTTTAGCTTCTTGTAAATTGTATTTTAGTTTACGAAATTTATTTCCCGAAACAAAAGGATGAATTAAATCTTCTCTTTTTATAAAAAGCTTAATGCTTTTTTCATCAAGAATAGGAAGCTTTATTTGTTGGTTTTCAACCTTTATTTCCGAATTAAAAATAGACTGATGTTGTGTGCTTTTCATTAACAACAAAAATAATAGATATATTTTTGAAAACGAACAAAACTAACTTGACTTTCTAAATTTAAAACACGAACTTCGCTAACTTCGAGCATAACATTTAAACGTTGCATATTCGTTTTAATCTTGTGTTTCATACCCGAAAAGCCAACCCACAAAACAAAGAGTGCTATCGCACACATTGTTTTTACCCAACGCTTCGATAATGATAAAGTGGATTTAAATACTCATAAAATGATATAAAAAACAAACTTTTGCTATATTAGCAGATTGAATAAAATCATTTCTAAAATGAATCGAATTAAAGAAGTTTTAGACAGGAAAGGAATTAAACAAATTTGGCTTGCGGAGGAATTAGGGAAAAGTTACAATATGGTCAATGGTTATGTGAAAAATCGTAGACAACCAAACCTAGCAATTCTAAACAAGATTGCAGACATTTTAAATGTAAGCGTTACCGAACTAATTATAGACAACAAGAAAGAAAGTAATGGCTAAAAAGGAAGTTGTAACAGATTTGTGGGTAAATGACTTACTCAAAGAGGCTAATATAAAACTTGACCCACAAGGAAGTACAATTAGAGAAATTGACGAAGCGTTAAAAACCGCTTCTAAATCGGATACTGGAAATATTGGGTTTCCTGAATATTGTGGCGTAGTAAAAGACTTTCTTTTAGTAATCGAAGATAAGGCGGATGTTTCTTTTCACATTAAAAGAAATTCAAAAGATATAATTTGTAGCAATATTAAAAGTAAAAAAGATTATGCTATAAATGGAGCTTTGCATTATGGAAAACACCTTGCTAAAAACACAACCTACAAAAAAATCATTGCTTTTGGTGTTTCTGGGAATGAAAAGAGACACAGAATAACACCTTTATTTATCAATGAAAGAGGAGAGTATAAAGAATTAGAAGATGTAGAAACTTTTACACTTTTCAATGAAATAAACATTGATGAGTATTACACTAAAAACATTCTAAAAGAACAAACTCCTGAAGAACAAACCACGGAAGAAATTTTAAAAAATGCTAAGAGCTTACACGAAGACCTAAGAAATTACGGAAGTATTCAAGATAAAGACAAACCCTTAATTGTTTCGGGTATTCTTTTAGCTTTGCGTGAAATGGAATACAAAGGCTTTAGAATTGACGATCTTATAGGAGATAAAATTTCAACAGATGGTGAAAAAATTTATGAAGCCATTGAAAAAAACCTAAAAAGAGTTAATGTTTCTCCTCAAGTAAAAAAAGACAAATTATTAAGTCAGTTTTTAGTTATTAAAGATACTAAGGCTATTAATGTTATAGACAAGGGATTAAACAAAACCCCTTTAAAGCATTTTACAGAATTTCTCTATGAGAATATTTACAAAAATATAAAATACATACAATCAGCCGAAGATTATTTAGGACGGTTTTATGGGGAGTTTATGTCATACTCTGGTGGTGATGGACAATCTTTAGGTATTGTTTTAACACCAAAACACATAACAGAATTGTTTTGTGATTTAGCAGAATTAAAACCTATAGATAAAGTTTTAGACCCTTGTTGTGGTACTGGCGGTTTTTTAATTGCAGCAATGCACGATATGGTTCAAAAAGCAGAAAATTCTCACCAAGAAAGAAGCATAAGAAAAAATCAATTACACGGTTTAGAATTACAGCCATATATGTTTACCATTGCCACTACAAATATGATTTTGCGTGGTGATGGAAAAAGTAATTTAGAACAAGAAGATTTCTTAAAAAATAATTCTTTTCAGCTTCAAGAAAAGTCTTGTACAATAGGAATGATGAATCCACCATATTCTATGGGTAGCAAAAACAACCCAAGTTTATATGAAATCAATTTTACAGAACATTTACTGGACTCTATTGTTGAAGATGGTAAAGTAATTGTTATTGTTCCTCAATCTTCAATGGTTGGTAAAACCAAAGAAGAAAAAACCATTAAAGCTAATGTATTAAAAAAGCATTCTCTTGAAGGTGTAATAACATTAAATAAAAACACTTTTTATGGAGTAGGAACAAATCCTTGTATTGCAATATTTACTGCTGGTGTACCACACGACAAAGAAAAAGAAGTTAAGTTTATCAATTTTGAAAATGATGGTTTTGAAGTCCAAAAACATAGAGGTTTAGTAGAAACCATAAACGCTAGGGACAGAAAACAACATTTATTAGATGTTTGGTTTAATAGAATTGATGCTCAAACCAAGTTTTGTGTAAAAACCACAATAGAAGATACAGACGAATGGCTACATTCTTTTTACTATTTCAATGACGAAATACCAACCGAAGCAGAATTTGAAAAAACAATTGCTGATTATTTAACTTTTGAGTTTAATATGGTAGCACAAGGTCGTTCTGATTTATTTAAAGATAATGAAAACTAAGATGGATTTAACTTTAGGAAATAGAGAGTGGTTAGCGTTTAAAATAAGTGATGTTTTCAGAATATCAACAGGAGCAAATATTCCTAAGAATATATTACAAAAAGGAAACATTCCAAGAATTACAGCAACAGACAATAATAATGGAGTGTTTGATTTTTATAAAGAAACTAATCATAAAAATAATAGAATTGAGACTAATTTTATTTCTATTTCTTTTTTAGGGAGTGTTTTTTACCACCCATATCTTGCAAGTTTAGATATGAAAATACATTCTGTTAGAATACCAAACATTGAATTAAATAAATTTTTAGCTGAATTTCTTGTTTTGTGTTTTAAAAAGATGTCTGCTAAATTCTCTTACGGTAACCAATTATCTAGTAAAGATTTGCCTAAAAATAAAATTCTTCTTCCTTCAACATTAAAAGGTGAACCTGACTACGAGTTTATGGAGCAATATATGCGACATAAAGAACAAGAAAAACATAAAGAATACCAGCAGTTTATAAAGGAAAAAATAAGCCAATTAAAAAGCACTCCTAAAACAACTTCTTTAGACGAAAAAGAATGGGGTGAATTTGAATTAGAATCTATTTTTAATATTAAATCTGGTGTAAGATTAACAAAGTCTGATATGAAGGAGGGTAATAAACCTTTTATTGGTGCAACTGATTCGAACAATGGTGTTACTGAATTTGTTTCAAACATAAACAGCTCTGAAGATAAAAATGTACTTGGTGTAAATTATAATGGTAGTGTCGTTGAAAATTTTTACCACCCTTATACTGCAATTTTTTCTGATGATGTTAAAAGGCTTACATTAAAAAACATTGAAGGGAATGAATTTTTATACTTGTTTATAAAGACAATAGTTTTAAAGCTAAAGGTAAAATACAGGTATGGTTATAAGTTCAATTCAACTAGAATGAAAAGACAAAAAATAATGCTTCCTATAAATAAACATAGTGAGCCTGATTATCAATTTATGGAAAACTATATGAAAAACTTAGAATACAAAAAACTGACTGAGTATTTGAAGTTTAAGAATGAATAGCCAACGCAAAGTTCAAGCACATTTAAAGTTTGTTCGTGCCTCACAAATTTAAAAGAGCTTTCACGCCAACGCTGACAGATAAACAGAATGAAAATAGTACGAAAACACAATAATGTATAAAAGTAAAAAGTAATATCTGTTTAATTGCTAAATCGAAAGTAAATAAATATAAAAAGGTCTGTGTCTAACCGAAAAGTTAGTGCATAAAAATTCGCTACTATTCTTATACTAGACTGTTAGCGAAACAACCTAAAAACTAGAAATCAGTTCTTCGACTTTTTCCCATTCTTCCATAAGCAAATCTACTTTTGCTTTTTTAGCTTTATAGATTTCAAAAAAGTTGGGTCTAGTAGAAACCTCATCGTAATTTTGAGCCAATTCTAAATCTATCTTCTCAATTTCTGTTTCTAAATCTGCAATTTCTGTTTCTATTTTTGATAGTTTATTGTTTAGTTTTTTTAATTCTTTTTCTTGCTCTTTAGATAATTTATAAGCTTGCTTTTTATCAGAGGATTTATCCGTTTTTACAACCGTTCTTTTTTCAGCTTCACGCAAACTTTCCATTTTGTGTTGCTCTAAGAAATAATCTATATCGCCCAAATATTCTTTAATCACTTTATCTTTAAAACCATAAACTGTTGTGGTTAAACCTTGTAAAAATTCTCTATCATGAGAAACTAAAATTAACGTTCCGTTAAATTTTTTTAATGCTTCTTTTAATACATTTTTAGAGGCTATATCTAGATGATTTGTTGGCTCATCCATTATTAAAACATTAAATGGTTGCAACAACAATTTGCATAACGCGAGTCTGTTTCTTTCTCCTCCAGAAAGTACTTTTGCTTTTTTATCTACTGCATCTCCTCCAAATAAAAACGCCCCTAACATATCTCTAACACGCATTCTGTTAGTATCTGTAGCAGCATCTTCCATAATTTCTAACACAGTTTTGTTTGGTGGTAAATATTCTGATTGATTTTGCGCAAAATATCCTATTTCTACATTATGACCTAGTTTAAATTTACCATCAAAAGGAATTTCGCCAACCATCATTTTTGCTAAAGTTGATTTTCCTTGACCATTTTGACCTACAAATGCAATTTTACTATTTCTTTCTATTAGTAAATCTACATTTTCTAACACTTTTTTATTACCATAACTTTTTGCTAAATTTTCTGCCTCAACAATAATTTTACCTGGTTCTTTTGATATTGCAAAACGTACATTCATAGTTGCATTATCTTCTTGATCTACCTCAATTCGTTCTACTTTATCTAGTTTTTTTATTAAAGATTGCGCCATTGATGCTTTATTGGCTTTAGCTCTAAATTTATCTATAAGTTGTTGCGTTTGTTTTATTTCTTTTTCTTGGTTTTTCTGCGCTTGTAATTGTTTTTCTTTAATCTCTGCTCTCAATAATAAAAATTGAGAATATGGTTTTTTGTAGTCGTAAATCTGACCCAAAGAAATTTCTATAGTTCTGTTGGTTACATTGTCTAAAAACATTTTATCATGCGACACCAACACAATGGCACCTGCATAATTTTTTAAGAAGTTTTCTAACCAAATAATTGACTCTATGTCTAGGTGATTTGTGGGTTCATCTAACAATAAAATATCATTATTTTGTAATAATAATTTAGCCAATTCTATACGCATTCTCCATCCGCCAGAAAAAGTATCTGTGAGTTTATCAAAATCTTCTCTTTGAAAACCTAAACCCTGTAAAATTTTTTCTGTATCTCCTTGATAGTTGTAACCGCCTAATAATTCATATCGCTCTTGAAAATCGGTTAAATCGTGAATTAAATCGCTGTAAGCATTACTTTCGTAATCTGTTCTTGTAGCTAATTGATTGTTAATTTCATCTAACTTTAACTCAATTTCTTTAATCTCTTCAAAAGCTTGATAGGCTTCTTCTAAAATGGTTCTACCTTGTACAAAATCTATGTCTTGACGTAGAAAACCTATTTTAATCTCTTTATCAAAAGCCATTGTTCCTCCACTACTTTCTATGTCTTTAGAGAGTACTTTTAAAAGTGTCGATTTTCCTGCCCCATTTTTTCCTATCAGTCCAATTCTATCGCCTTTATTTAGTTTAAAAGTGATTCCAGAAAACAGATCCGTTCCCATAAAAGAAACTGTTAAGTTGTGTACATTTAGCATAAATTGTAATAATAGTTACAGATTTAAAGTGGTAAAAAAATTACCTTTGCAAAAGTATATAATTTAAGATTAAGATGTTTAAAAAGGGAACAAAGTTATACAGCATTGTAAAAGGGAAATGCCCAAGATGCCATACTGGTAATTTTTTTAAATATGGTTTTACTTTTAATCCTGCTAAAATTACAAAACTGCATAATAATTGCCCAAATTGTGATTTTAAATATATGATAGAACCTTCCTTTTTTTATGGCGCTATGTATGTAAATTATGCAATAACAGTGGCTTTATCTATCATTACTTTTTTTATAAGTTCATTTGTTTTTAACCTAACTCTGTTAGAAAGTTTTGCCGCAATTATTGCAGCTTTATTAATTTTTGCTCCCTTTAATTTGCGTTTGTCTAGAATTCTTTGGATAAATATGTTTGTGTGTTTTAAAGATGGAAGTTTGAAGTGAAAAGTTTGGTAGCTAAGAAAACCTTTTAATATCTGTTTCTAAATCTAAATCTGTATGAGTTTCTAAATGATAAAATAATTGTTTTGCAACGGTTGGAGCAATCATAACTCCGCGAGTTCCTAAACCGTTTAAAACAGCTAAATTTTTATACTTTGGATGCTTTCCTAACAATGGCCTTCTGTCTTTTACAGCGGGTCTAATTCCGGCAGACTGATTGATTATTTTATAAGAAACATTGATTACTTTTTTTAATTTTCCTACCAATTCTTCTTTTCCTTCTTTAGATGGATTAGAGGTTTTATCTTTCCAATTAAAGGTTGCTCCCACTTTATAATGATGGTTGCCAATAGGCAACACAAACAACGTTGATTTTAGTAAAAAATTGATGTTTAAATCTGGAGCGTATATTGTTAACAATTCTCCTTTTGCTTCATTTAAAGGCAAGTAATTAAAATATGGGTTTTGTTGAATTCCAAAACCTTCACAAAAAACAACTTTTGAAGCTTCATAGTTTTTGTAAACAATACTCTTTTCTTCAATCATTAAATTTTGATGCAAAAAACTTTCGTTGATTAAATTATTGGTTTTCTCCAAATAATTTCTGTAAGCCTCAATTAACTTTTTGGTTTTAATTCTACCTGTATGTTTTACGTTGCCGAAATTATACTCTGCTAAAACTCCTTTATAATTTGCAGTATCTAATTTTGGGTCTAAAAAATCTTTTAGTTTTGGTTTGTCTAATGCCGTAAACCAATTGTTTTGATCTTCTATAAACTTAAAAGATTTTTTAGTTATAAATTTTTCATCAATTTGTATAGACAGTTTTTCTTCTAATTTTTTGTAAAAAGGAATTGCTGTTTCTAGTTGTTCTTTACCATTCCAAACGGGTGTAAACCTTTTTAAAACCACAGGATTATAGACTCCACCTGCAACTAAAGACGAATTTTGGGAATTGTCTTCGAAAACAATAAATGTTTTTTTTGCTGCAATTAATTCTTCGCAAAAAGCCAACCCAGCTAAACCTAAACCAACAATAATATAATCTACTTTCACACTTTAAAAGTAATTATTTTAAACCAAAAAAGCGTCTCAAATTGAAACGCTTTTTTAAACTATTTTTATTAGAATTTTAATAATTCCACATATCCATTTCTCTGTTTCTGATTCCTTCTTTTATTTTATTGGCTTCTAACAATTGAAATAAAGAATTTCCTCTAACATAATCTTCTATAGCTCTGTTACCATAAATATTTTCTTCTCTAACAATTGTAGCACTAAATCTTCTTGCGTTTAGCATATGATCGAAAGAAATTGGTTGAGATGCATTTTTAGGGTTAAATACTTTTGCATTATGCAGTACTTCTCTTGTAGATGGATAAAAAACCCAAAAAAGTTCATACAAATTATCATCTTCAATATCTTGTACTCCAATAGTTTGTACATCTTTACCCATAGGTGCTAAGGCTAACAATCTGTATTTTAATTCACCTTGACGTTTATCAAAATACCACATTCCTTTAATCATATAACCTTCTACATCCTGAGTTTGTAGTCTAAGAGTATCAGTATATCCGTTTTCATCTCTAATACTTGTTAATCTGCTGTCAATCTCATTTTTAGTGATTTTAGAAGTAAAGAAAGAATCTGAATAAGCTTCTTTAATTTTACCTTGTTTTATCCCTTTAATTAAAGTATCAAACAAAGATCTTCTTCCGTTAGAAATATTAACGGTATCTATTGGAAAATAATAAGGAAGGTTTATTTTTTGATTTAAATCTATAAACTCCCAAACTACTTTAGACCACATAACATCTCTATCATCTATATATCCGTAAGGTATAGGACCGTCATTATCCGCAGCTAATTGTTGCTGACTCTTTTTTCCTATTTGATCTATATTTTTAGCGTTCAATAAATTTGCTTGTGCATTTATTGAAGAACTAATCATCAAACTGAAAAATAATATTAAAAAAATTTTAAACATATTCTATTTTTTTGCTTCTAATTTGTTAACTCTATATTAACTGGCAATACTCTTTTAAGGTTATAACCATTAGCTGTAGCCTTTATACCATAAATATTAATGATATCTCCTCTTTTTGCTCTTGATAGTTTTTGTTTTGCTGCTGCAGTTAATTTATTTCCATTAACTAAAATAGTTAATTGCCCAGGTACTTTAATTTTAAAACTTTGAATTTTAATTTTTAAATCGAACTCAAAATCTGGCAAGCCCGCTGCAATTGGTGCTGTTGCCAACCCAGATTTTGGCATTCTTACGGTACCATACTGTCCTCTTACAGAACCCATAGCTGCTGGTATATCTTTAATTCTAAAAGTTGCTTTAGAATTTACAGTTTTACCACTACTTAATTTAGCACTTACATTAATTGTAGCAATATTACCTGCTGCTGGTTTAATTATATATCCTTTACCTTTTTTGGTTAATTTACCCCCTGTAGCTGAAACTCTTAAATTGTTAGAACCAACGCCTGGCAATGATACAGAAATAGGATTATCTAAACCTCTATACACCACATTCATTTTATCGGCAGAAACAACTGCGCTACTTGGTTCTGCAATTACTGAGTACTTACTTTCAAAATTTACAGGAATTTCTTCGCCGTTTTCTGTAAAGAAAATGGTTCCTTTTATGGTTTTCTCTCCAACATTACCTGCTGGCATATCAATGATTACTTGTCCGTCTTTTACATTATTAGTAGCATCTTTTCCATTTAGAGTTACTTTGTTTGGTACTAAAGTAGCATCATAACGTCCTAAAACTATTTGACCTTTTACTCTCTCTCCTGCAAAATATGCAGTTTTATTTAAGCTAACAATTCCTTCGTAATTATTTAAAGATAATGCTTCCTCTAATTTACCTCCTAATAAATCAGTAACAATATCTGCTTCAGTATTTTTGATATCTGCTTGCATTTGTGTTAAGTTCGTTAAAGAAGCAATTAAAGGATATCCTTTATATCTATAATCTAGCCATTTTATCGATTTTCCATCTCTGTTTGTTTCGTCTTCAGTAGAGAATCTATTATTTAATACCGAAACAAACTTATTATCATTACCCAAAACATCAATTACATTGGATCTATATCCATTAATTTTATTGATAAATTCTTGTCCTGCAGAAGTATAGCTATCACCTTTAAAAAAATACTCGTCTAAGAAAGCGGTTTTATCCATAGATTCGTAATCTTCTTTATCTTTTACACTCGTCATCATTTCACTTTTTAGCTTATCTATATAAGCGTAAAAATCTGCAGAGTATTTTTTAATTTGATTTGCTTGTTCATTTAGCTTACCAAATTTTTCTTTTTGTTCTGAAGCTTTTGTGGCTAAATTAGCATAGGCTTCATTATTTTTTACTGTGGTAGATTTATTGTTTTCAGTTAACTTTTCGTTCATAAACCCAAAAGAAGACAAAACCTCTTTACTCATATTTAATGCTAACATTGCAATAAACACAAGGTACATTAAGTTAATCATTTTCTGCCTTGGTGACATTTTTCCTGAAGCCATTCTAATTAGTTTTTTTCAAGTTAATATTCATTTAAATCTAACTTAATTAGTTTTTTGACATTGCAGAAAGCATTCCTCCATAAACTCCGTTTAAAGAAGACAAATTCTGTGCTAAAGACTCCATTTGTTCTTTTAACCTTTCTGTATTTTCTACTACTGCAGCATTTAGTTGTGTTTGTTGATCAGCATTTTCTACTTGAACTTTATATAAATTATTTAAAGACTCCATTTGAATCGCAGCTAAAGACATTTGCTCATTGTATTTATTTGTAGATGAAACAGATTCTGATGCAGCAGACAAACCTTCGGCGGCACTTTGAAAGTTTTTCATACTATTACCTAAGCTTCCCATTAATTCAGCATCTATATTAGCTTCTTGCAAAAGGTTGTCTAATTTTTGAGACAATAAGCCTTCTGCTCCAACTTTTTCTTCTGCTATTAATCCATCATCACCCAACTCTGGGTATACTTTGGTCCAATCTAAATCATCTTCAATAGGTTCAAATGCAGATATTGCAAATACAATTGCTTCTACTATCATACCAATTGTTAATATTTCAGAACCATAATTCCAATGTTGAATTTTGAATAACGCTCCAACAATAACAACTGCAGCTCCAAGGCCATAGGCCATATTAAATAATTTCTTTGTAGATCTTGATTGTGCCATAATTTTATTTTTTCAGAATTGTTTTTATTTGTTAGTTGTACCTATGTAATTTTGAACGGTTCTAAAACCAATGTAACTTCTTGCGGTATCTGCGTACTCAAAATCTCTAGAACCAACTTCTAAGTAATAAGCTACGTCTTTCCAAGAACCACCTCGTATAATTTTTCTTTTATTTTTTCTATCTTCAACATTAGGGTTCATTGTTGATGCCATATAATATGAAGATAAGTTATAAGCTGTATTTGTCCATTCAGAAACATTTCCTGCCATATTATAAAGTCCGTAATCATTTGCATTAAAAGATTTTGCTTCCATAGTATATAAAGCACCGTCTACTGCATAATTACCTCTTACTGGTTTAAAATTGGCTAAGAAACAACCTCTGTCGCTAGTAGTTCCTCCACTACCCCAAGGATAGGTTGCAAACTCTAATCCACCACGTGCAGCGTATTCCCACTCTGCTTCTGTTGGTAATCTAAAATCTGGAACTGAAGTTGCATTTTTTCGTCCTCTTAAATAATCGTTTTTCTTTTTTGTTTTGTAATTACAATAAGCATTTGCTTGCCCCCAAGTTACACCAACTACTGGATAATCTCCGTAAGATTGATGATAAAAATAATCTTGATGCATTGGGTCATTATAAGAGTAATTAAAATCTTTTACCCAAACTGTAGTATCTGGATAAATGTTTAGTACTTCTGTTTTTACAAAATCTTTTCTGCTGCCTCCTTTTCTTGCTGCATTGTCTCTATCGAACCAAGAATATCTGTATTTTAAGAACTTGGTATTAAAAGTTCTTATACCGTCTATTGCTTCTTCTCTACTAATAAAAAGAGAATCCATTACTTCTACATAGTCTACATCTGGGAAATCTTCTTTTTTCCAAATAATTTCTGGTTCCCAATTTAATGGTTTAATAGAGTCTATACCATCGCCTAAACTATAGTAGTTTTCGTACATATACTTTTGGTAAGGTGTTGCATTTATAGTATCTGCAACCGCAAATTTAAACTCGTGTATACCTCCAGATAAAGGCTCACCATTTGGGTTAGGAGTTCCTCCCAATTCTGCAAACTCTTGTTGATATGCCAATCTAGTTCTAACTATAGAGTCTCTTACCCAAAATACGAATTCTTTATACTCGTTATTAGTTACTTCTGTTTCGTCCATAAAATAAGGTCTTACAGTAACTGTTTTTGGTGGAGTATTCATAGCTCCTAAATCGTCTTCATCTTGTTTACCCATTGTAAAAGAGCCTCCTGGTATTAATGCCATACCAAACGGTTTTTCTGAAAACCATTTCTTTTTGGCTTTAACCCCTACTAACTCACCTCTATCATTAGAGCCACAACTGTAAATAACAACTATTAAAAGTGCAAAAATTGCTGCTTTCTTCATATTTTAATATCTCTTTACTAAAAAGTTCGTAAACCTATTATTTTTTTTGTTAAAAAACAATGTTCAAATTGAATTTACGTACTATTTTTCTTAATTTATTTAATTATATCAACTTTCTCATTGCTTTATACCACTTTTCTGGCATTTGATGATTCGTTGCATTTGTATAATCTTTGTATGTACATGGTATTAACGTATGTCTTTTGTATTTATTATCTGATAAAATATTTATCTCCATCCACCATCTTCCAGATTTATTGCTTTTATAAAAAACAATAGGATCGTCATTTTCTAACAATACTGTAAATTTTTGATAATTATCTTTACCTGAAAACGGGTAATCTTTTACTCTAAAATTAACTCCTTCAATAAAATACCAAATCATTTGCGCAATTAAATTGGCAGTTTGATGATTGTTATCTAACTTTGAATTGTACTCGTAAATACCAAAAGATGAGACTTTATCGCTTAAACCTGCATATCTAGAAATTGCACAAATTTCTTCGCCATAAAACCCATTTGGTGAAGCATTGTTGTTTGCTGGAGCTTCACTTTGCCTTACTGCTCCTAAATCTATAGAAACTATATCTGCATTTCTAAAAGCGGGTTCTATATTTTCTAATTCTTTAGCTTTACCTAATCTATAAGCATCAAAAAATAAATTGTCTAATAATTTAATTTCATCTTGAGCATTATAATAAGTTTGATAACCTACATTGCAATAGTTGAACAAATTGTTAGGTTCTTGCATTATTATTTTACTCAAGTAAGATTGTGAGGTTAACTCATCATCTAAATTCCCTATATCAAAACGACTATCTACGGCTGTTATATTTACAGATTGTTCTAAAGCATCATAAGCCCTATAATTTACATAAGTAATATCTTGCCCACCACCAATAATAATTGGAATAATATTCTTTCTTAAAAGATTTTTTAAAATTTCTTGTACCGCAAAGTAAGTATCCGTAACTAAACTTCCTTTTAAAACATTTCCTAAATCTGCAATTTCTGTATGCCAATTTCCAGGAAATAGAGCGTATAACTTTCTTCTGATAAAATGCAAATCTTCTCCACAACCAAAATTATTTTCAGAATTTCTATCTTCTTGAACTCCAAAAATTGCTATTTGAACATTTTCTAAATCAGGAAAACCATCTTGTTGAGAGTGAAATCTTATTTTTTTTCCCAAACATAAAGGAGATTGCAACACCAAATGTGCTACAACCGAATCTTTTATAGGGGTTAAAAAGTCTTGGCTCATCAATTTTTGTTAAATCAGATGCAATATATAAAAATACTATTTCTTTTTAGTTGTTTTTTTTGCAGTAGTTTTTCTTTTAGTCGTTTTTTTCTTTGGGGTTTTCGCTTCAATCATCTTAATAGCCTCTTGTTTAGAGAGCTTTTCTATCTTAGTTGTTTTGGGTAATTCAATCTTAATTTTACCTTTTAAAACATTAAATCTACCCCACCTTGCTTTTTCTACACGAATGCCAACATCTTCCCAATTATGAATCACTTTATCTATTTCTTTTTGCTTCTTTTCTTCTATTAAAGTAACAATATCATCATCAGATAAATTATCAAAATCGTATTTTTTGTTAACGTTGATAAACATTGAATTCCATTTTATAAAAGGACCAAAACGCCCTACTCCTTTTTGCACAGGTAAATCTTCGTAATGATAAATTGGTGCATCTGCTTTTTGTTTGGCAACAATTAATTCTTCTGCTCTTGGCAAATCTACTTCCATAGGATTTTCTCCTTTTGCAAGAGAAACAAATAGTTGCCCAAAACGAATATAAGGTCCAAAACGCCCGTTAGCAACTACAACTTCTTCACCTTGGTAAGTTCCTAAAGTTTTTGGAAGCAAGAACAATTCTAAAGCTTCTTCCATTGTAATGGTTCCTAGATTTTGATCTTTATTTAAGCTTGCAAATTGTTTTTCTTCATCTTCTGGAGCACCAATTTGAGCAATGGGTCCAAATTTTCCTAAACGTACCAAAACTGTTTTTCCAGAAACTGGATGTTTTCCTAAAATACGTTCACCACTTTCTCTGTCTGCATTTTCTTTAACATCTTCTACATTATTATGAAATTTCTGATAAAAATCTTTTATCATTTCTGTCCAATTTTCATCACCTTCAGAAATATCATCAAAAGAACTTTCTACTTTTGCCGTAAAACCAAAATCTAAAATATTAGAAAAATTGGCTACTAAGAAATCATTTACAATATTGCCAATATCGGTAGGAACTAATTTATTTTTATCTGAACCTGTTTTCTCAGTCAAAGTTTCACTTTTAACATTTCCAGCAGATAAAATAATTTGCTCATAATTACGTTCAACTCCTTCATTCGTTCCTTTTTCTACATATCCTCTTCTTTGTACAGTAGAAATTGTTGGTGCATAAGTTGATGGTCTACCAATACCTAATTCTTCTAATTGTTTTACTAAAGACGCTTCTGTAAATCTGTAAGGTGGACTTGTAAAACGCTGTGTTGCATTGATAAAATTATAGTCTAATTGATCATTTACTTTTAAGTTTGGCAACATTCCTGCTTGTTCATCTTCTTCATTATCTGTTCCTTCTAAATACACTTTTAAGAAACCATCAAATTTTATCATTTCTCCATTTGCCGTAAAGATTTTTTCGTTTTCAGAATTTTCAATTTTTACGTTGGTACGTTCTAATTGTGCATCACTCATTTGCGATGCCAAAGTTCTTTTCCAAATTAAATCGTACAATCTATTTTGATCATATTCTGATGAAATAGTATGCATTTTCATATTGGTTGGACGAATGGCTTCATGCGCTTCTTGAGCTCCTTTTGCTTTCGATTTAAAAACACGTTGTTTGCTATATTCTTTTCCGTAATAATTTACAATTTCTTCTTCGGCTTCATTTCTTGCATCTACAGATAAATTTACACTATCTGTTCTCATATAAGTAATTAAACCCGCTTCATACAAACGTTGGGCAACTTGCATTGTTTTACCTACTGGATATCCTAATTTACGTGAAGCTTCTTGCTGTAATGTTGATGTTGTAAATGGTGCTGCTGGCGATTTTTTTGCTGGTTTTTTTGTTAAATCAGCAATAGAAAAATCGGCATTTGCACACGATTTTAAGAAATCCTCAGCAGATTTTTTTGAATCGAAATTCTTAGGAATGGTTGCTTTAAACTTCTTCCCTTCATTGTTCAGAAATTCTGCAACAACCTTATAATGTGTTTCCGCTTTAAAATCTAAAATACTTCTTTCTCTTTCTACAATTAAACGCACTGCTACAGATTGCACTCTACCAGCAGATAAGCCACCTTTAACTTTACGCCATAAAACTGGCGATAACTCATACCCAACAAGTCTGTCTAAAACTCTACGTGCTTGTTGTGCATTTACCATATTATAGTCTATATCTCTTGGGTTTTCGACTGCTTTTAGAATGGCTTTTTTAGTAATTTCATGAAAAACAATACGTTTTGTGTTTTCATCTTTTAAATCTAATTGCTCTTTTAAATGCCATGCAATTGCTTCTCCTTCTCTATCCTCATCACTTGCTAACCAAACTGTTTCTGCTTTTTTTGCTAAGGTTTTTAATTTTTTAACAACGGGTTTTTTATCGTCCGAAATAATGTATTTAGGACTAAAATCGCCCTCTACATCTATTCCTAATTCTTTGGATGGTAAGTCTGCAATATGCCCATAACTAGATGCTACAAGAAAATCTTTTCCCAAAAATTTTTCGATGGTTTTTGCTTTTGCTGGTGATTCTACAATTACTAAATTTTTTGCCATTTATCTTTCTTTTGCTGCATAAAACACAACACTAACTGCGTGTTTTTGGATTGCAAAAGTAGACAGTTTTTTGTAAAAAAAAATTTTTTCGTCAATTTTCAATCAATTATTAACAGAAATACAACATTATTTTTTCTGCCAATTTGTCATAAAAAATTAAATTTGGTTGTATCTTTGTACACCTTTAAATGATAAATTGAAAGATGGAACACGTAGAAAAAATCATAAATGAAAAAATACAAGGCAAAGCTCTTGTAACCGAAAATAAGGAACAAAATTCTAAAAAATTATTCATAGAAAGTTATGGCTGCCAAATGAATATGAATGATAGCGAGATTGTTGCATCAATTTTAGACAAACAAGGTTACAACACAACTCAGGTATTAGAAGATGCAGATTTAGTTCTAGTAAATACTTGCTCTATTCGTGAAAAAGCTGAAACTACCATCCGTAAAAGATTACAAAAATACAATAGAGTAAAACAGCAATTTAACAAAAAAATGAAAGTGGGTGTTTTAGGCTGTATGGCTGAACGTTTAAAAGAAAAATTTTTAGAAGAAGAAAAAATTGTTGACTTAGTTGTTGGTCCAGATGCATACAAAGATTTACCTAATTTATTAGAAGAAGTAAATGAAGGTAGAGATGCTGTAAATGTAATTTTATCGAAAGAAGAAACTTATGGAGATATTTCTCCTGTAAGATTAAATTCTAATGGAGTTTCTGCATTTGTATCTATTACAAGAGGTTGTGACAATATGTGTACTTTTTGCGTAGTTCCGTTTACTCGTGGACGCGAAAGAAGTAGAGACCCAAAAAGTATTTTAGAGGAAATTCAATCTATGGTTGATAAAAACTTTAAAGAGATTACACTTTTGGGTCAAAATGTAGATAGTTTTTTATGGTTTGGTGGCGGATTGAAAAAGGACTTTAAAAAAGCTTCTGAAATGGCACAAGCAACAGCAGTAGATTTTGCGCAATTGTTAGATATGTGTGCTACCAAATTCCCAAAAACACGTTTCAGATTTTCAACTTCAAATCCTCAGGATATGAGTTTAGATGTAATTCACACAATGGCTAAACACAAAAACATTTGTAAATACATTCATTTACCTGTACAAAGTGGAAGCAACGCCATATTAAAAGCAATGAACAGACAACATACTCGTGAAGAATATTTGGAGTTGGTAGATAATATCTACAAGATTATTCCAGAAATGGCATTATCACAAGATATGATTGTTGGTTTTTGTGGTGAAACTGAGCAAGATCATAAAGATACTTTAGCCTTGATGAAAAGCGTAAAATACGATTTTGGCTTTATGTTTGCCTACTCTGAAAGACCAGGAACTTTAGCCGGAAAAAAGATGAAAGATGATGTACCTGCGGATGTAAAAAAACGCAGATTAACAGAAGTCATCAACCTACAACAAAAACACAGTTTATACAGAACTCAGCAACATTTAGGAAAAACAGAAGAAGTTTTGATTGAAGGAACTTCTAAGAAAAATCCTAATGAATGGAAAGGAAGAAATACACAAAACACCGTAATTGTTTTTCCAAAAGAGCATTATAAATTAGGTGATTTTGTAAATGTAAAAGTAGAAGATTGTACCTCAGCAACTTTAAAAGGAACTGCTGTTGGATATTCTGATAATAATTAAAATAAGAGTTTCAAAGCTACAAAGTAAAAAAAAGTTACAAAGTTTGGTTTTACCTTTTTTTTAAACTTTGAGACTTTGTAACTATGAAACTTTGATACTCAAAAAAGAAATGGAAAACTTACAAACATTAAAACAACGTTTCGGAATTATCGGTAACGATATTCACCTAAATCGTGCTTTAGAAAAAGCCGTTAGAGTTGCACCTACAGATATTTCTGTTTTGGTAACTGGAGAAAGTGGTGTGGGTAAAGAAAATATTCCAAAAATTATACATTCTTTATCACACAGAAAACACGCAAAATATATTGCTGTAAACTGTGGTGCAATACCAGAAGGAACTATTGATAGTGAACTTTTTGGTCACGAAAAAGGTTCTTTTACAGGCGCAACCCAAGACAGAAAAGGATATTTTGAAGTTGCAGATGGAGGTACTATTTTTTTAGATGAAGTTGGAGAATTACCACTAACCACCCAAGTGCGTTTATTACGTGTTTTAGAAAATGGCGAATTTATAAAAGTAGGTTCATCAAAAGTATTAAAAACCAATGTTAGAATTGTTGCTGCCACCAACGTAAATATGCAATCTGCCATTGAAAAAGAAAAATTTAGAGAAGATTTATATTACAGACTTAGTACCGTTGAAATTCATTTACCAGCATTAAGAGAACGTAATGAAGATATTCATTTATTGTTTAGAAAATTTGCAGCAGATTTTGCGCAGAAATATAAAATGCCTTCTATTCGTTTAGATGAAAATGCAGTAAATGTTTTGCTAAATTATCGTTTTCCAGGAAACATCCGTCAGTTAAAAAATTTAGCAGAACAAATTTCTGTCATCGAAGAAAATCGCACTTTAAGTGCTTCAAAATTGCAACAATATCTTCCTGATAATAACGGAAATTTACCTGCCGTAATTAGAGGTAAAAAAGAAAATGATTTTTCTACTGAACGCGATATTATGTACAAAATTTTGTTTGATATGCGTAATGATATCAACGATTTAAAGAAATTAACATTAGACTTAATGAAAAACGGAAATGTTGATAAAGTACAAGAAGAACATCATCAATTAATAGAAAAAATATACAGAAATCAAGAAGCAGAAAATACAAATGTAGAAGTTTTAAACATTCCGCAAAAAACATCCGCAGAAAAAGATTATGATTTTATTGAGACTATAGAAGAAGATGAATCTTTATCTTTACAAGACAAAGAAATAGAAATGATTAAAAAATCTTTAGAAAAAAATAACAATAAACGTAAATTAGCTGCCAAAGAATTAGGAATTTCTGAAAGAACGCTATACAGAAAAATTAAACAATACGATTTATAATCGATGAAAAAAATAACATTTATTATTTTATTTTCTTTAAGTGCAATCTTATTTGTTGCTTGTGGTGCATACTCATTTACTGGCGGAAATACGGGGAAAGCAAAAACAATTCAGGTTGATTTTTTTCCGAATCAAGCTCCGTTAGTAGAACCTACTTTAAGCCAAACTTTTACAGAAAATTTAAGAGATTTATTTACGCGTCAAACCAATTTAACCTTAGTCACTTCTAATGGCGATTTGTATTTTAGTGGAGAAATAACAGGGTACAGAATTAACCCAATGAGCGCAACATCGCAACAAACTTCCGCTCAAAACAGATTAACTGTAACTGTAAATGTTAGATTTACAAATAAATTAAACGAAAAAGACGATTTTGAAAAACAATTCTCTTTTTATGCTGATGTTGACGCTACTGCACAATTAACAGGAGGCATTTTAGAAACAGCTTTAGAAGAAATTTTAGAACGAATTACACAAGATATTTTTAACGCTTCTGTAGCAAAATGGTAGCTAAAGTTAGAAGTTAGAAGTTAGAAGTTAGAAGTTAGAAGTTAGAAGTTAGAAGTTAGAAGTTAGAAGTTAGAAGTTAGAAGAAATTTAAGAATTTGAAAACAAATAAATTCATAGAAGTTTTAGAAAAAAAGCAAAACATTCAACAATTAGAAACTGTTGAATTAAAATCTATTGTAGAAGAATTCCCTTATTTTCAGGCCGCAAAAGCCTTGTATTTAAAAGGATTAAAAAATCAAGATAGTTTTAAATACAATAATGAATTAAAACTAGCTGCAGCCTATACAACAGACAGAACGGTTTTGTTCGATTTTATTACTGCAAATGATTTTAACACCAAAAAAGAAGATATTCATCAGCAGATTTCAGAGAAAATTTCTGAGCAAAAAACTCTAGAAACTACAAAAGAGGTTTTAGATGCTGTAAAAGAAAAACTGAAAACAGAAGAAAAAATAATTGTTAAAGCTAAAGAAGAATTAAATATTGGAAAACCTATTTCTTTCTCATCTTCAGAAAATCATTCTTTTAGTGAGTGGTTACAATTATCAACCCAAAAACCAATAGTTAGAGAAGAAAAAATTAAAAAAACTATTGACAAAAAAGAGGAATTAATTAACAAATTTATAAAAAACAACCCTAAAATAGAACCCTTAGCTAAAGATAAAACAATTGCTGTTCCTATTTCTAAAAACAAGCAAAATTCGTCTTTAATGACAGAAACTTTAGCCAAAGTATATTTAGAACAAAAAAAGTACGAAAACGCAATACAAGCATATCGAATTTTAAGTTTGAAATATCCAGAAAAAAGTGGTTTCTTTGCAGACCAAATTAAAAGAGTACAAATTTTACAAAAAAAATAAATTATGAGTTATACAGCATTTTTAATCCTAATTTTGATTGTTGCAATCGCTCTAATCTTAATAGTTATGGTACAAAACCCTAAAGGTGGAGGATTATCTTCTTCTTTTGGAGGTGGTGGAGCACAGTCTTTAGGTGGCGTGCAAAACACCAATAACTTCTTAGACAGAACAACTTGGACCTTAGCTATTGCTATGTTTGCGTTAATTTTATTAGCAAACTTTGCAATTCCAAGAGAAGGCAACAATAATTTTAAGTTAGATAATACTTTAGACGGAGTAGAAACGACAACTCCTGTTGATAACACAACACCATCAACCACTAAAGACAGTATTTAACAAATACAATATTGAATAAAAAAATGCCAACGAAAATGACACGTTGGCATTTTTTTATATCTAAATTTTAAACTTAAAATTCATCAAAAGAAAAATTGTCAGTTTTCTATTAATGGCATAATTTCTGACAAAACACTAATTGAAAAAATTAATTTAATTAATCAAAATTTATAAAAATGGGATTAAACATTAAACCTTTAGCAGATAGAGTTCTTGTAGAACCTGCTCCTGCAGAAACAAAAACTGCATCTGGATTAATTATACCAGACAACGCAAAAGAAAAACCACAAAAAGGAACTGTTGTTGCAGTTGGTAATGGTAAAGTTGACGAACCTTTAACAGTAAAAATTGGAGACACTGTTCTTTATGGAAAATATGGTGGAACTGAATTAAAATTAGAAGGTAAAGATTATTTAATGATGCGCGAAAGCGATATTTTAGCAATTATTTAAAAAAGCTATATGCTCTTGGTTATTAGCCTTTAGCAAGAAAATAAAAAAATAGTAAAATCTTTTTAGCGAAAAGCCAAGTGCTAAAAGCTAAATGCAAAATTTAAAAACAATGGCAAAAGACATAAAATTTGATATAGAAGCTAGAGACGGATTAAAACGTGGCGTTGACGCTTTAGCAAACGCAGTAAAAGTAACTTTAGGACCCAAAGGAAGAAATGTAATTATTTCTAAATCTTTTGGTGCACCAACAGTAACTAAAGACGGCGTTTCTGTTGCAAAAGAAGTAGAATTAGAAAACGAGCTCGAAAATATGGGAGCTCAAATGGTAAAAGAAGTGGCTTCTAAAACGAACGATTTAGCGGGTGATGGAACTACAACTGCAACAGTTCTTGCACAAGCAATTGTAAAAGAAGGATTAAAAAACGTAGCTGCTGGTGCAAATCCAATGGATTTAAAACGTGGAATTGACAAAGCTGTAACTGCAATTGTTTCTGATTTAGAAAAACAAACTAAAAAAGTAGGTAATTCTTCAGATAAAATTCAGCAAGTAGCTGCAATTTCTGCAAATAATGATAATACAATTGGAGATTTAATTGCACAAGCTTTTACCAAAGTTGGTAAAGAAGGTGTAATTACTGTTGAAGAAGCAAAAGGTATGGAAACCTATGTAGATGTGGTAGAAGGTATGCAATTTGATAGAGGTTATTTATCTCCATATTTTGTTACAGATGCAGATAAAATGATTGCTGATTTAGAAAATCCTTATATTTTATTATTCGATAAAAAGATTTCTAACTTACAAGAAATTCTTCCAATATTAGAACCCGTTTCTCAATCAGGTAGACCTTTATTAATTATTGCTGAAGATGTAGACGGGCAAGCTTTAGCCACTTTAGTTGTAAATAAATTAAGAGGTGGATTAAAAATTGCTGCTGTAAAAGCTCCAGGTTTTGGAGACCGCAGAAAAGCAATGTTAGAAGACATTGCAATTTTAACGGGCGGAACTGTAATTTCTGAAGAAAGAGGTTTTTCTTTAGAAAACGCAACTTTAGATTTATTAGGAACTGCTGAAGGAATTACAATAGATAAAGACAATACAACTATTGTAAATGGTTCTGGAGATGCTGATGCTATTAAAGCAAGAGTGAATCAAATTAAAGCGCAGATAGAAACTACCACTTCAGATTATGATAAAGAAAAACTACAAGAGCGTTTGGCTAAATTAGCTGGTGGTGTTGCTGTTCTTTACGTTGGTGCTGCATCAGAAGTAGAAATGAAAGAAAAGAAAGACAGAGTTGATGATGCTTTACACGCTACAAGAGCTGCAGTTGAAGAAGGAATTGTTGCAGGTGGTGGTGTTGCTTTTGTGCGCGCAAAAAAAGTGTTAGAAAAACTACCTACAGATAATTTAGATGAAACTACAGGAGTTCAAATTGTTAATAAAGCTATTGAATCTCCTTTAAGAACTATTGTAGAAAATGCGGGTGGTGAAGGTTCTGTAGTAATCAACAAAGTGCTAGAAGGTAAAAAGAATTTTGGTTACGATGCAAAATCTGACGAATATGTAGATATGTTAGATGCTGGAATTATAGACCCTAAAAAAGTAACACGTGTGGCTTTAGAAAATGCTGCTTCTGTTGCTGGTATGATTCTAACAACTGAATGTGCTTTGGTAGACATTAAAGAAGATGCACCTGCTGGCGGAATGCCACCAATGGGTGGTGGAATGCCAGGAATGATGTAACCCACAAGCGTGGGTTTGCAAGTATCTCATTCTTGCAAAAATTATATTTCAAAATAAAAATCCGTTAGAAATTCTAACGGATTTTCTGTTTTTTGGATACTCCCTAAAATCTACCATAAGGAGAATTTATATTTGGGCAAGCTGCTGCTCTTAGTTCTCTTGTCCATAAATTAATACCCAAAGAAATTTGATGAAAACCAGAGTTAGTTAACAGCACATCATTCATTTGATTAGTGTAAGTGTAAGAAATCATTAAATGCTTATAATTAAAGCCTATGATTGGCGAAATAAATTGTGAATCTTCTAATAAACTTCCATCAAAACTTCTTCTATAAGATAACGCCGCCCAAATACTACTAGAAGTTCCTACTTTTTTGTACGCTTTTAAATTAGCGTCGGCAATTCTTTCAGCTGTTCCTTGTTTAATTTGAAGCATTACAGACGGTTCTAATTGTATAAATTTATCTTCCCAAAAGTAATATCCAGCAGATAAAATATAATTTCTTAAGTTTAATGATTGACTAATATTTTGATTATTCTTAGCTGTTAAAAACAAATTTCTTATTGTAAAATATGAAGAAAATCCTTTGTAATGATACGCCATACTAAAATCTGCATTGTAATAACTGGTGCTTTCTATAATGGATGCAACTTTTTTATCGCCAGTAAAAGTTCTTTGATCTGATTGATTCTGAACAAAAGTAAATGCCAAACCAAAAGATAATTGACTAAAAACTTTTCTTGTGCTCATAGGTAAATGATAAGCATAACTTCCTTGAATTCCTTTTTGAGAATGATATCCATTTTCATCATTAAAAAACGTAAAGCCATACCCAGCTTTAGAATATTCATTAAATCTAGAATGAAAACTAATTGTTTGTAATTCTGGCGCATTAGGTATCCCTGCCCATTGCTTTCTACCTGTTAATCTTAATTTGCTAGAATTACCAATACCTGCAGCAGATGGGTGTAATAAATAAACATTATCGGATAAATAATCTTGGTAAATAGGCAAAGTGCCTTGTGAGTAAGAAACTCCTACAAAAAAAACTAAAAAGAGAATATTTAATCTGAGAAAAAATAACTTCATTAAAGGCAAATAAATTTAAAACTATCAAATATATTGTTTTTCTTATAAGAAACAATTTAATGATTAAGTTTTAACATAGTAATAAAAGTATTTAGATTCCCGTTTTCACGGGGATGACAATTTCAATGGAAATCCGAGGCAAAGCCTTGAGGGTTTTTTTTCGATTAAATATTGTTTTTTACAAAATCATTAATGACAAGGCTTAGCAACAGAAACTAAATCTATTACTGGTTCTGGAGAAACATAAGGGATTCCTAAACCTAAACCTCTTAAAATAAATAAAACTCCAATAAAAACAACAACAATTGGTATTGCTTTTTGTATGTTTTTTCTGAAAGCTCCTTTGGTAAAATTTCCTAAAAAAACTACTGTAGTCATTAATGGTATTGTACCTAATCCAAATAAAAACATATACAAACTACCAGAAAATGCATTTGTAGTTGCTAAAGCACCAAAAACAGCCATATACACCAAACCACAAGGTAAAAATCCGTTTAAAAAACCGAGGGCAAAAAAAGTGTCATTTCCTTTCTTTTTAAGTTCTTTTCCTAAAGCATTTTTTACTTTAAAAATGACTTTATTGATGCTTTTTGAAAAATTTATTTTAGAAAAAATTTTTGGAAAAATGATAATTAAAATCATACTAACTCCTACAATTATTGATAATTGTTGCTGAAATCCGAAGAAATAAAAGCCTTTTCCTAAAAATCCAAATAACAAACCTATAAGACTGTAAGTAAATAATCTACCAAAGTGATAACTTAAAACTTGAAAAAAACTTTTTGTTTTATTCTTTCTATCAATTGGTAACATAAAAGCAATTGGCCCACACATACCTACACAGTGAAAACTGCCCAATAAACCAAATATGATAGCAGAAAGTAACATTAAAAATGAAGCTCTTCCTTAAATAAATAATCTTTATTTTTATGGCTCCAAGAAACAGTAATGTTCCAACGACCATCTAACAAACGTTTCTCAGGCACGAGCAAATATGTATTAGTTATCGAAATAGGCATTTCGAAATCTAATTGTTTATTAGATGGTCTATACAGGAACACTTTTCCTTTAATTTCTTTTGAAGAAAATTCTTCTGGAAACTTTATTTTTAAACCTTCTTTGGTTTTAGATAACGTAATATTTTCTTTTAATGCTGATGCATTTTTTTCTGCATCAATTTGTTGTTGATATTCTAATTCTTGTTGATAATATTTATCGGTAACCAAATCATGACTATACGTTTTATCTGTACTCATAGTTATTACGAAGTACATAATAAAACCTATAAAACTTGCTATGGCAATTACAATTCCTGTTCCCCAGTTAAATTTCATACTTCTATTATTTAGGTCATTGCAAATTAAATAAAGTAACTTTTATCTTAATAAGAGATTAGTTATAACTTCTTGGTCCTAAAAAGTTAGTTACTGTTGTTTCTATCAATTTATCGCCACTAAATACACCTATTTTCAGCTTCTCTTTATCTTTCTTTAAAGCAGATGCATTTATCTCAATAAATAAAGTTCCTTCTGCTAAATCTTGTTTAGGAATCATAAAATGATGGTTAGAAACCAACTTTATTTTTCCTTTGTGAGAAATTAGTTTATAGCTAACATCATTTATATCTTTAGATGTTTTATTAATAACTTTATAGGTATAAACATTACTTATAATATTGTTTTCTTTGTGTTGATATAGTTGCCCTGGTAATCTTAGAATTGTAGCTTCTACATCATTTCTTAAAAATAACATTCCTATTAAAACTCCTACTAAAATAAATAACACTGCAGAATAACCTTTTATTCTTGCGGATAATTTGAAAGGTTTTTTCTTATCAATATTATCTTCACTTGCGTATCTGATTAATCCTTTTGGCAAGCCAACGTTTTCCATCATATGATCGCATTCGTCTATACAGGCTGTACAATTTACACACTCTAACTGTGTTCCGTTTCTAATATCTATACCTGTAGGGCAGACTACAATACATTGTTTACAGTCTATACAATCTCCTTTTCCGAGAGAAGCTCTATCTTCGTTTTTTCTAAATTTTGCTCTCCCTTTTTCTCCTTCTCCGCGTTTGTAATCGTAAGCTACATTTATGGTTTTATTGTCTAATAAAACACCTTGTAATCTACCATAAGGACATGCAATAATGCATACTTGTTCTCTAAACCAAGCAAAAACAAAATAGAAAACACAGGTAAAAATAATTAACGAAATTAGCGTGCTAAGATTGTTAAAAGGACTGCCTGTTATGTAACTTATTAAAGTGTCTCCACCAATTAAATAAGCTAAAAAAACGTTGGCAATAATGAAAGAAATGAAAAAGAAAATAAACCATTTTAAAAGTCTTTTTCTAATTTTTTCTGCGTTCCAGGGTTGCTTGCTTAATCGAATTTGTTTTCCTCTGTCTCCTTCAATCCAATATTCAATTTTTCTAAAAACCATTTCCATAAATATGGTTTGCGGGCAAATCCATCCACAGAAAATACGACCAAAAACAACTGTAAATAGAATGATAAAAACAACACCAACAATCATAGAAACTACCAATAAATGGAAGTCTTGTGGCCAAAATGGAAAACTAAAAATATTAAATTTACGTTCTAATACATTAAAGAGTAAAAATTGATTTCCGTTAATTTTAATAAATGGAGCAGAAAGTAAAATAAATAGTAAAAGGTAACTTACATAGCTTCTATATTTATAAAACTTACCACTTGGTTTTTTGGGAAAAACCCAAGAACGTTTCCCTTCTTGATTTATAGTAGCAATACTATCTCTAAATTGTTCGTTCTTGGGCTTATCCATTATCAATAAAATTGAAAGATACTTTTCTTTTAATTAGTTTATTCTTCCCATTTATCTCCTTGTGGGGCTTTTGGTTTTGCAGGTGTAGTGCCTTGTAAAGAAATTACATAACTAGATACTTTTGCTATATCTGCTGCTTTTAAAGTTTTGTTCCAAGCAATCATACCTTTACCATCTCTACCTCCATTAGAAATCGTTGTAAAAACGTTTTTAATTCCTCCTCCTAAAATCCAATACTCATCTGTTAAATTTGGTCCAATAGAACCTCCACCATCAGCTAAATGACAAGATGCACAGTTTAAATTATATACAGCTTTACCTCTATTTAAATCTTTAGCATCTGTTAGTAAAGTAACGCTTTCTGCTGTAATTAAATCTGGTGCTGTTTTTTTATATTCATTTAACTCAGCTTTTGCTTCTGCTACTGCTTTATTGTATTCTACTACTTGATTGTCTCCATCTAAAACTTCAAACCTTACTAGATAAATTACTGCAAAAATAATTGTTGCATAAAACATATATACCCACCATGGTGGAAGCGAATTATCTAATTCTCTAATTCCGTCGTAATTATGGTCTAATACAATTTCTTCTTCGTCATCAATATCTTTGGCTTTGGTCCAAGATTTTAATAATCTTCTTACCCAAGCATTGCTTTCTTCTGGAACAATACCGTCTTTTTCATTTTGAAGTTCTTTAGCTTTACTGTAGGCAACTACATTGACTACTTCTTTTAAAACAACAACTAAAAAAAATCCTATTAAAGCTAACCATACTAACGGATTTTCTGAAACATCAAATGGGTTTTCGTACACCATAAACGACTTTGCAAGTGCAATAAACGTAACAATTACAAAGATTATATAAATTATAGATTGAAAAGATTTTTTCATTTTATTTCGTTTTTAATGATCTAAAGGTAAGTTGCTTACTTTTTTTATATATTCTTTTTTTGCGGTAAAAACCCACCAAAATAAGACTACAAAAAAAGTAAAGAAAATGATTAAAGATATCATCGGATAAATTTCTATTCCGATAATACTCTCCATATGATTTTTTACAAACTTTAACATAATCTTAGTTTTTAGCAGTTTTTTGTTCGTCTTTTACTTTTATATCTGTTCCTAAACGTTGAATGTAAGCAATAATAGCTACTATCTCTCTGTTTTTCATTTCAACAAAAGTTTCACCGTTTTCTTGTGCATACTTTTTATCTGCTTCGTAATTACTAGCAAAATCTGGATCTGCATATAAGTTTTTCTCTATCTGAGTTCCTTGCTCTAACATACTTTGTTGCGCATTTGCAATATCATTATCTGTATAAGGAACACCCAAAGTAACCATAGCTTGCATCTTACTTTCTGTAGATGATTTATCTAGCTCGTTTCTAATTAACCATTTATAAGACGGCATAATAGAACCTGGTGATGTACTTTGTGGGTCGTACATATGGTTTAAGTGCCAACTATCAGAATATTTTGCACCTACTCTATGTAAATCTGGTCCTGTTCGTTTTGACCCCCATAAAAATGGATGATCATACACATACTCACCTGCTTTAGAGTATTCTCCATAACGTTCTACTTCACTTCTAAAAGGTCTTACCATTTGAGAGTGACATCCTACACAACCTTCTCTAATATATAAATCTCGTCCTTCTAATTCTAATGGAGTATAAGGTTTAACACTACTAATTGTTGGTATATTAGATTCTACCAATAGTGTAGGAATAATTTGAACAATACCTCCAATTAAAATAGCAACAGTTGCATAGATTGTTAATTTAATAGGTTTTCTTTCTAACCAAGTATGCCATCCTTCTCCTTTTGTTCTATGTTTAGGCACTTTAGTTAAAGCTGCTGCTTCTGCTAATTCATCTTCTACTCCGCTACCAGATTTTACAGTTTTTACAACATTGTACAACATTACAATTGCTCCAATTATAAACATAGTTCCACCAATAGCACGCATCCAATACATTGGTATAATTTCGTTTACGGTTTCTAAGAAGTTACCATAGGTTAAAGAACCATCAGGATTAAATTGTTTCCACATAGAAGCTTGTACAAAACCTGCAACATACATTGGCAGTGCATACATTATAATACCCAAAGTACCAATCCAGAAATGGAAGTTTGCTAAAGCTGTAGAATACAATTTTGTTTTAAACATTCTTGGTATCAACCAATACAGCATACCAAAGGTTAAGAATCCGTTCCAAGCTAATGCACCAACGTGAACGTGTGCAATAATCCAATCGCTAAAGTGCGCAATTGCATTTACATTTTTAAGCGATAACATTGGACCTTCGAAAGTTGCCATACCATAACCTGTAATTGCAACCACCATAAATTTTAAAGTTGGGTCTGTTCTAACTTTATCCCAAGCACCTCTTAAGGTAAGTAAACCATTAATCATACCACCCCAAGATGGCGCAATTAACATTACAGAAAATGCTACTCCTAAATTTTGAGCCCAATCTGGTAAAGCTGTGTATAATAAATGGTGAGGTCCTGCCCAAATATAGATAAAGATTAATGACCAAAAGTGAACAATAGATAATCTATAAGAATAAACAGGTCTGTTTGCAGCTTTAGGAACAAAGTAGTACATCAACCCTAAAAAAGGTGTTGTTAAGAAAAATGCCACAGCATTGTGTCCATACCACCATTGTACGAGTGCATCTTGTACACCCGCATAAACTGAATAGCTTTTTAAAGCACTTACTGGTAATTCTAAACTATTAAAAATATGCAAAACCGCAACTGTTACAAAAGTTGCTAAATAGAACCAAACTGCCACGTATAAATGACGTTGCCTTCTTTTTAAGATGGTCCAAATCATATTTACACCAAAAGCTACCCAAACTAAAGCAATGGCAATATCTATTGGCCATTCTAATTCTGCGTATTCTTTAGAAGTTGTATATCCTAAAGGCAGTGTAATTGCGGCAGCAACAATAATTAATTGCCAACCCCAAAAGTTAAACTTACTCAAAAAATCGCTTGCCATTCTAGTTTTTAGCAATCGTTGTAAAGAGTAATACACCCCAGCATACATTGCGTTACCAACAAAAGCAAAAATTACTGCATTGGTATGCAATGGTCTTAAACGACCAAAACTTAACCACGAAATACCGTCAGTTAAATTTGGGAATAAAAACATTAAAGCTAAAATTAGCCCAACTGTAAAACCTACTATACCCCAAAGTAATGTTGCGTAGATGAAATTTTTTACGATTTTATTATCGTAATAAAATTGTTGCATTTCCATATTTACTTAAATTTAATTCTATTTAGTTAGTTTCTTTTTTTTCTTTGACTAGCTCATCATCAAACAACATTCTTACAGATGGCGTATACATATCATCATACTGCCCACTTTTTGTAGATAGAATGAAAATTATAAAAAAAGCTATTGCTACAATAATACTTATAGAAAGTAGTAGGTAAATTACGCTCATATTTTGCCTGATAATTAATTAACCAAATTTAATATTGCCTAGATTCTTAAAATATGACAAATATCATATAAAATGTGAATATCTTAAAAAAATATTAAATAGTCATTGAGAACAATTGTGTTTTTGGTTTGTTTTTTAATAAACGAATATCAAAAGCCATACAAATATTTCTAACATATGGTCTCGCTTTCTCTGGCACTATTAATGTTTTGTCATCAATTGTAACCAAACCATCTTGCTCCATCTCTTTTAACAATGCTAAATGATTTTCTACATTATTGATTTTCATAGAATCATCTTCCCACGAAGTGGAAAAATGACACATAATATTTAAAATATGCTTTCTTATAATTCTATCTTCTGTTGATAATAAATGTCCTCTAAAAATTGGAATTTCTCCTGCATTTACCAATTTTTGATATTCTTTTACGGTTTTTACATTTTGGGCAAATGCATACCAAGAATCGGAAATTGCAGACATTCCTAAACCAATCATTAACTGCGTTTTACTGGCTGTATAGCCCATAAAATTTCTGTGCAATGTTTTGTTAATGGTTGCCTGATATAAGCTATCTGTTTTTAATGCAAAATGATCCATACCAATTTCTACATATCCTAGTTCTGCAAAGAGATCTTTGCCAATTTCATAGAGCTCTCTTTTTTCATCATTCTTTGGCAAATCACTTTCTTTAAAACCTCTTTGCCCTACTCCTTTTACCCAAGGAACGTGTGCGTAACTGTAAAAAGAAATTCTATCTGGCTGTAATTCTTTGGTTTTGTTAATGGTATGAATTACATTTTCTTTGGTTTGAAATGGCAATCCAAAAATTAAATCATGACTTACAGAGGTATAGCCAATTTCTCTAGACCATTTTGTAGCTTGTTCTACCGCTTCAAAAGGTTGCTCTCTATGAATTGCTTTTTGTACTTTTTCGTTATAATCTTGTACCCCAAAACTAACTCTTGTAAAACCGCAATCGAACAAAGTTTGCAGCTGTTCTTTAGTGGTATTATTAGGATGACCTTCAAAACTAAACTCTGATGCTGTATGTTTTTCTGCTATAGAAAAAATGCCATCCATTAAATATTTTAGGTTTTCTTTTGAAAAAAAAGTGGGAGTTCCACCACCTAAATGTAATTCTTTAACAATCGGTTTTTCATCAACCAAATCTGCATACAATTTCCATTCTTTTAAAACGGTTTCTATATAATCGTCTTCTACTTCATGGCGTTTTGTAATGTGTTTATGACACGCACAAAACGTGCATAAACTCTCGCAAAATGGTAAATGAATGTAAATGCTAATTCCTTCTGATTGATTGCTTTCTTTGAATGAAGTTTGAAAAGATTGAATCCAATCTTGTTTATCAATTCCTTCTTTATTCCAATAAGGTACTGTTGGGTAACTTGTATACCTTGGTCCAGGAATATTATATTTTTGTACTAATGATTTCATTTATTCTCGATACAATTTTGTTTCATTCTTTTACAAAATCACTCGAACTGACATCTAAACTAAGCCAATTCTAAAGCTATTTCAATCATTTCTTTAAAAGTCTGCTCTCTTTCGTCTGCAGTAGTTCTTTCTTTGGTTACCAAACTATCTGAAATTGTTAAAATTGCCAATGCATTTACATTGTGTTTTGCTGCAACTGTATATAAACCTGAGGTTTCCATTTCTACACATAAAACGCCATAATCTGCCCATTTTTTATAGCTATCAAAATCATCTGCATAAAACTCATCAGAACTTAAAATTCCACCCGCTTTTACTTTAATATTTTTTTCTTGAGCTACTTCAATTGCTTTTTGAAATAATTTAAAACTCGCTGTTGGTGCATAATCTGCTCCGTTAAAACGAATGGTATTTAGTCCAGAATTTGTTGAAGCCGCCATTGCCAAAACAATATCTCTAATTTTTACATCCTTTTGATAAGAACCTGCAGATCCTACTCTAATTAAGTTTTTAACTCCATATTCAGTAATCAGTTCAGTTGCATAAATTAATGTAGATGGAATTCCCATTCCTGTACCTTGTACCGATATTTTTTTTCCTTGATAGGTTCCTGTAAAACCCAACATTCCGCGAACATCATTATATTGCACAATATCTTTTAAAAAAGTTTCTGCAATCCATTTTGCTCTCATAGGATCTCCTGGCAATAAAACTGTTTCTGCAATTTCTCCTTTTTTTGCTTCTATATGTACACTCATCTTACTATGCTTTATTTTTAATATATTCTTTTTTTTCTAAAATTTAACACAAAGTTTATACTACTTTTTCTACTCTTTTTATACTATCTGTTTTTGATAAAGTTAATCTTACAACACTATCTTCTGTAGCTTTAAGATTATGAATAACTTGCGGTTTTAATGAAATTAAATCTCCATCTTTTAACTGCTCTACTTCATTATTTACACCAAAATTTATACTTCCTTTTATTACCTGAACAATAATTGCAAATGGCGCTTGATGATCTTCCATTACTTGTCCTTTTTTAAATACAATTCGTATTTCTTTAGAAAAAGCAGTGTCTGACAATAAAGATAAAGCTGGTTTTTTTTCGTTGAATTTTATGTTTTCTAAAAATGATGCAATTTCCATACTTCTTATTTTATTTTATTTCCTAATAAATTTGTTGATATCGTTGTAAAAACGACAATACTAATAGAACTCAATGGCATTAAAATAGCAGCAATTACTGGCATTAATTGCCCTGTTACAGCAAAATACAACCCAACCACATTATAACACAAAGACAAAATAAAGCAATATTTAATAATTTGTATTGCTTTTTTTGATGCATTTACAAAAATTCCTATTTTATGAAATTTTGATGCATCTAAAATTGCATCGCAAGCTGGCGAAAAAACATTAATGTTTTCTGATAAAGCTATACCAACATTACTTTGCGCTAAGGCCCCTGCATCATTTAAACCATCTCCAACCATAAGAATTTTTTTATTTTTATCTTGAAGTTTTTTAATCACTTCTAATTTATCTTCTGGTTTTTGATTGAATAACAGGTTTGTTCCTTCTGGTAAATTTTCTTCTAAATAGATTCTTTCACCTTCATTATCACCAGAAACAACAGCCAAATCATACTCACTTTTTAGAGAATTAAACAATGATTTTACTCCTTCTCTATACGAATTTTTAAACGTAAATTTTCCTTTATATTGGTCATTAAAACTAATATAAACAGAGGTATCTAAAGCTTTTTTATCTTCAATATTCTTTACAAAAATTGATGAGCCTAATTTTAAACAAATATCGTTATAAGTTACTTCAATTCCTTTACCAACAACTTCTTTATAATTAGAAATACTTATCGTTTCTACCTTATTAAAAGTGTTATATAAAGTTCTGCTTAAAGGATGATTTGAGGCTCTTAACGAGCTTTTTAAAATACTTTTTTCTTGAGTGTTTAGCGCAATTCCATCATAAGAAATCGTGTTTTCTTTATGCGTTGTAAGGGTGCCAGTTTTATCAAAAATAAAAGTATTAATTGCAGCTAATTGCTCTACAACTGTGGCATTTTTTAAATAAAATTTTTCTTTACCAAAAATACGCAACATATTACCTAAAGTAAATGGTGCAGCTAAGGCGATTGCACAAGGACAAGCAATAATTAACACTGCTGTAAATACATTTAATGCTTTAGACGAATCTGCATATAACCAATAAAAAGTTGAGATAAATGCAATAAACAAAACAACAATGGTAAAGTTTTTACTGATAGTATCTGTAATCGTTTTAAAGTGCGATTTTTTGTCTTTTTGAAATACATCATTACTCCACAACTGAGTTAAATAACTTTGCGAAACTGAAGCTAAAACTTCCATTTCTATAATACCAGAAAGCTGCTTACCTCCTGCAAAAAGTTTATCGCCAGATTTTTTAGCTACTGGTGCTGCTTCACCAGTTACAAAACTATAATCTATTGCAGCATTTCCGTTAATAAGAATACCATCTACAGGAATTAATTCTTGATTTCTAATGAGTAATCTATCGCCTTTTTCAACATCATAAATCTGTACATTTTCTTCTTTCTGATTTGATGAAATTCGGGTAACTGCAATTGGAAAATAGGATTTATAATCGCGCTCGAAAGACAAAAAATTATAGGTTTTTTGCTGAAAAAATTTGCCTAAAAGTAAAAAGAAAACCAAACCAGTTAAGCTATCAAAAAAACCGGTTCCTAAATCGAAAATAATTTCTACAGAACTTCTAATAAATAATACCGCAATTCCGAGTGCAATTGGCACATCAATATTTAAAATTTTAGAACGCAACCCTTTATAGGCAGATATAAAATAGTCTTTACCAGCATAAAAAACTACCGGTAGTGAAAATAAAAACATTAACCACCTAAATACATTTTTGTATTTTTCTAGCCAAAATCCATCTACTTCAAAATACTCAGGAAAAGACAAAAACATTACATTACCAAAAGCAAAACCTGCAATTCCTAGTTTATAAATTAAGCTTCTGTCTACTGCTTTTTTTCCACTTTCGTAATCTTCTAAACTTATGTAAGGTTCATAGCCAATAGAACTTAATAGAAGAACTATTTCTTTTAATGAAGTTTTATCAGAATTATAAGTAACTCTAACTTTTTTCTTTGGAAAATCTACTTGCGAAGATGAAATTTTAGTGTTTAATTTATGTAAATTTTCTAACACCCAAATACAAGAACTACAATGAATATGAGGTATAAATAACGTTGCAATTTGTACGTTACCGTCATTAAAATCTAATAATTTTTGAGCAATATCTTTATTGTCTAAGAAGTCATATTTGCCTTGAATTTCTGTTGGAATTGCACCTGGATTATCCTGAAAATCGTAATAACAAGTTAAATCGTTCTCAGAAAAAATTTCGTACACAGTCTTACAACCATTACAACAGAAAGGTTTTTCGTCGAATTTTATTAAATTATCATCACAAGAATCACCACAGTGATAACATTGTGTAGATTTCATATTTACTCTTTTGCCTTTCACAAATTTCTAATAAGAATATTAAAAATAATATGATATTTATCACTTTTTTAATATATTTGATAACATCAAACTCGCAGGCAAATGAGCAAATGTGAACAATGCATTATTCGTCAATTTAACACCTTAAAACACTTAAACAGAGAGGAGTTAATGAGGATATCTAATTGTAAAACTACTAAAACTATAAAAAAAGGTGAAGCCATTTTTGAAGAAGGAGAACGCTTAAAAGGCGTTTTTTGTATAAAAGAAGGGGTTTGTAAGGTTTCTAAAATGAGTGAAAATGGCAGAAACCAAATAATAAGTTTAGTTACTAAAGGTGATTTATTAGGTGAAAGAAGTTTAATTTCTGATGAGGCATCTAATCTTAAAGCCATTGCTTTAAATGATATGAAGGTTTGTTTTATTCCGAAAGAAGAGATTTTAAAAGATTTAGAAAAGAACCCAGCTTTTTCTATGAGTGTTTTAAAAAATATGGCAAATACTTTAAAACAAGCAGACAATGTAATTGTTGATATGGCTCAGAAAACAGTAAAACAACGTTTGGCGGAAACTATTTTAAAACTGCATACTAAATTTGGCACCAATAAAGAAAACACTATTGATGTACATCTTTCTAGAGAAGATATTGCCAACATAATTGGTACAGCTACTGAATCTGCAATTCGTTTATTATCAGACTTAAAAAAGAAAAAAATTATTGAATTTATAGGAAAAGATATTTCTATTATTGATAAAAATGAGCTTGAAAAAATAGCGCAAGGTTTTTAAACCAAACTTCTATAATTACTTTTCTTGTAATTGCTTTTCTAAATGAACAAGAATAATTAATTCTGATTTGTTTTTACTATTTACGCTAGAACTAATGGCACAAGCGGTTTTCCAAATCAACCTTTTTATTTCTTCTGAAAATAAAACCTTGTTTTTGTTTTTATAGATTACAAACTCATCAAAACAAACTCTAGCATTTGAGTTTTTATTTTTTAATAACTCAAACGTATTTATTATTTGATTTACTGAATATTCATCAACCATATCAGAATCTACCCAAACCGTATTTATTTGAGATACTAAAGTTTTGTATTCTTCTTCTCTAGCAGTACCATCTATAGCAGCAATTGCATAAAATAACTTACCTAAGTTGTGATAAAAAGAAAGGTTCTTTTTTAATCTTTTTTTCATTTTACATTACTCTATTAACTAATAAAGGCAATTCATAAAAACTTCTTAATATATGACTAAAATCATAGTAATCAATGTTTTATATATGTATTTTTGAAAAACTCTATAAATATAAATGATATGGAATCTTCTGTTTTTTTATTTAAGTTTTGGGGTTGGTATTGTCTAATTTTCTTTTTTATACTCAGTATAAATCCTAAAAGAAGTAAACAAATAATTAGTGATTTAAAAGATGAAAAGTTTTTAATTATAATTTCTCTTTTAGCAATTATTATTGGATTATTAAATATTCTATTTCATAATATTTGGGAATCAAATACTAAAGTAATTATTACTCTTTTTGGTTGGGTAGCTTTATTAAAAGGAGTTATGCTCTTTGCATACCCTAAATATGCCATTGGTTGGTTCGAAAATACAAATCTGAAACTTATACAGGTTCTGTATATGCTTTTATTTTTTATAGGTCTTTTTTTGCTAAATGAAGCCTATAAAATTGTGCCTTATTAGTTTCCTAGAACATAAAAATCTACAAAATGAAAAATATATTATTACCAACAGATTTTTCAGAAAATTCATGGAATGCTATAGAATATGCATTGCAATTGTTTTATAAAGAAAAATGTACCTTTTATCTTCTTAACACATTTATGCCCACTATTTATAGTATAGATTATATGCCTTCAGGAGTTGGTTATTCAGGATTGGCTGATAGCTTAAAGGAAGTTTCTTTAAGTAAATTGAAAAGATTTAAAGAGAAAATTTTTAAAAAGTATAATAACAAATGTAAAATTGAAAGCATCAGTTCTTTAAACACATTAATGTCTGAAATAAAACAAATAGTTGATGACAAAAAAATTGACTTAATAGTTATGGGAACAAAAGGTGCAAAAGGAGTAACAGAAACTATGCTTGGCACAAATACAATTCATATAATTAATGAAATTGATTGCCCAACCATAGCTGTTCCTGAAAATTATAAATTTTCTGAAATCGGCAAAATACTATTCTTAACAGATTATGATTTGTTTTATCAACCAAAACATCTTAACACAATTATTAATCTAGCCAAAGCAAACAGTTCTGAGGTTCATATTTTACATGTATTAGAAAAAAATACCGATAAATTATCTGAGATAAAAGAAAAAAACAAGTATAGATTACAATCTTATTTAAAAGATGTAAACTCTTTTTATCATTACACAGGACATAAATATATTCCTGATGCTGTAAATGATTTTTTATTAGATAATCATACCAATTTGTTAGTAATGATGAATAATAAGAATTCATTCTTTGATAACCTTTTTTTTAAGCCAATCATTAATAAAATAGGGTTTAATTTAAAGCTTCCTTTTTTAGTAATTCCTAGCCATAAAAAAGGATAAACTATATTTTTTATAGCTTTTTACAACAATCTTTTTAAGTATATAGCGTGTAATTTAAAAATATCAGAATTTACATTACAAGATTTAACAAATTAAAACTTTAAATATGAAAAATATTGGAATTTGGTTAGATAAGGAAAAAGCTTTTATTGTAACTATAAAAAATGAAGTAGAAACTATAGAAACTATTTTTTCTTCTATAGAGAATTATCATATTCATGGAGGATCTGGAACTCGATTAAAAGGAGGACCTCAAGATGTAGTTCAGGACAGCAAATACTTAGAGAGAGAAAAACATCAAACAAAAAAATACTTTAAAGAGTTGATTTCTAAAATTAAAGATGCTAATGCTATCGCCATTTTTGGACCTGCTAAAACCTGTGAAAAGTTAAAAAAAGAATTAGAAAATTCTTACAAAGAAATAAATCAAAAAGTAAAAACCGTACAAAGAGCCGATAGTATGACTACCAACCAAGTAAAAGCTTTGGTAAGAGTTTTTTTCGATAATGAATAATAAGTAAAAGTTTTTGAAAAAGTTGTTATTTATTCTTATAAAGAAGAAAGGTTTTCATTTTATGAAAGTCTTTTTTTGTTCATCCATTTGTTAAAAGTAAAAAAATCCTACAAATTTTATTATTATAACTAAGCAACAAAGACTTGTTTTTTAATAGGGTATAAAAGTTTTCACCTGTTATTACTAAAAATCGGAATGCATTTTTCCAATAACAAACAACTTAAATTTCAATAAACTTAACCCTAAAAATGAAAAAAACTACTCTAATTACCTTATTTCTAATCTGTTTGCAATCCTTTGCTCAACAATTTAAAATTGACACAATACAATATAAAGGTCATGAAGAATCTAAATACAACTTGGTTATTTTAGCTGAAGGCTATACTGCTAAAGAAATGGCTTTATTTAAAGCAGATGCAAAAAATGTAAAAAATGTATTTTTTGAAAATTATGCCTATAAAGAAAATGAAAATAACATTAATATTTTCGCTGTTGAAACTATTTCAGAAGAATCAGGTATAAGCTTAAAAACCAACAATTCATCTCCTTCAAATCCTATAAAAGTTAATGATATTAAAAATACTTTGTTTGGCATATATTTTTTAAACTCTTTTAGAGCTTATTTTATGGATGAAAAAAAAGCAGTAGTTAAAGCCAGACAAATAGCTGCAGAACATATTCCTTTTGCAGATGGAATCTTAATTTTAACAAACGATACAAAATATGGATCTGGAAGAGCTTCATCTACAGGAAAAGTAGCAGTTGCTTCTAGATGGAAAGGAAATAACCACAGAGATGCTTATGTTATCAACCATGAATTAGGACATGCACTGTTTGGTCTTTCAGATGAATATTCTAATCAAGTAGAAGAGAACTTTAACAAAAGTTCAAACTACAACCCTAAAACCATTCGTTGGAGCAAGCACTTATCTTCTTCAGAAGCAGGTATTTATAAAGTTGGAAACACTTATGTTCCTAGCAAAACATGTATGATGAGAGTGGGTACACATAAATATTTTTGCCCAGTTTGTAAATCACGTGTTGATAATCATTTTAGTACTTCAAAAACGAAGAAGATATTACCTCCTCACAGAGTGTACAAACAAAACATTAAAAATGGAGAAATACAACTAGCATGGGAGCCTGTACCTAAAGCTACACATTATGAAGTAAGCCTTTTAATTGGTGCTAACTACAAAAGTGTTTTTAAGACTACAACAACTAACAAAATTACACTTAAAAGCCCTTTTATTTTAAAAAATGAAGGGAATTTTGTAGCACAAATAAGGGCTTTTAATAACGTTCATAGTTCTCATTTTGTAAGCTATAGAATACATGGCGCAACATCTCCTCGTAGTTTCTACTCAATACCAGAAAATTTAAAAATTACTAATATTACTAATAACTCTTTTAAATTTAGTTGGACAAAAGATTCAAAAGCAACATTCTCTAAAGTAAGAATATTTAATAGTTATGGTGTAGCTTCAGAAATTTTAACTCTAAAAAATGAAATCGAATTTATAAATCTAATCCCTGGCGAAAAATACAGCGTGCAAGTTTCTGCACAAGTAAACTATAGTGATCTTGAAGCTAGTGATTTTAAAGATAGCGATTTTACAAAAAAACAACCTGTACAGTTAAAACAAAACAAGTACTGCTCTTCTAGCGCTAATGATTCTTCTAATGAATTTATACAAAAATTTACCCTTAACACTATTAATAATAGTCATTTAAAGAGTAATGGATATTCTAATTTCACTTCAATAATTACAAATCTAAAAAAAGGTGAAGCTTATAATATTGGTATTACACCTAAATGGAATAAGAATAAATTTGATGCCTCATATAGTATTTGGATTGATTTTAATAATAATGGATCCTTTAATGATAAAGGAGAACAGGTTTTTTCTCTAAATAACACTAGTAAAGATTTAATTAATGGTAACATAAAAATTCCTGCTAGTGCTTTAAACGGAAAAACTAGAATGCGAGTAATTATGAGCAGAAATAATACCCCAAACATATGTAATAATTATGATTTTGGTGAAACTCAAGATTACACCGTAAACTTAATTGGAGATGAACAACCACCAACAGCACCAACAAACCTAAAACTAACAAAACAAGACTTACTATTAACTAATATAAGTTTAAGTTGGGAGGCATCTACTGATAATATTGCTGTAGTTGCATACGACATTTATCAAGGAAGAAAAAAAGTAGGAACAACAAGCAAAAACGCTATAAACCTAAAAGATTTAAAAAATTCAGATGGCAATACATTCTATGTGATAGCCAAAGATGAAGCTAATTTGTTTTCTAAAAAAAGTAATACTGTAAAAGTAACCTCAAAATATTGCTCTTCTAAAGGATTAACAACTGTTTCAACTTCTATTAAAAATGTTAAAATTGGTACTATTAACAACCCAAGTGTAAATGATATAAACAAAGTAGGGTATAGCGATTTTACGCATATTAGCACAGATTTACAAATTGGAAATTCTTATAATCTTGATATAACTCCACATTGGACTGTCTTTATTTTTGATAATGGTTATAGTGCTTGGATAGATTTCAATCAAGATGGTGACTTTGATGATGAAGGCGAACAAATACTAAACCAAAAACCCACCAAAGCATCTGTTGTTTCTAACAAAATCATAATTCCTAAAACAGCAAAAACTGGAAAGACAAAAATGAGAATTTCAACAAGAACTTATAGAATTCCAAATGCTTGTGAAGACTTTCCTCATGGCGAAACAGAAGATTATGCTGTAAACATTATTTTGGGTAAAGACACTACAGCACCAACAATTCCAACTAATCTAATAGCATCTAATATAGGCTTAAATTCATTCGATTTATCCTGGACAGCTTCTAAAGATAATGTTGCTGTAACTGAGTATGAAGTACACTTAACAAGACCTAATATTTTTGATATTGTTGTAGAAAAAACAAACAAAACTACTTTTAAAGTAAATGGCTTAAAACCAGATACAAAATATCTTTATTATGTTACTGCTAAAGATGCAGCTGGCAATTCATCTAAAAGTGAAATTATTACCATAACAACCAAAAACAATAAAGCTACATATTGCAGTTCTAAATCTTCTAATACAGCTTACGAACATATTAAACACGTTTCTCTAGAAAGTATAAACAATGCTTCTAAGGGTGGTTCTGGATATCAAAATTTCAGCAAAATATCGACCAATTTAACCACAGGAAAAACTCATAATATTAAAATAACCAGATATGCATCTAAGTCATATTATGAAGAAGCCTTTGGAGTATGGATTGATTATAATCAAGATGGCGATTTTGATGACGCTAATGAAACCATTTTTGTTCAAGAAAAAACAACTATGGTAGAAATTAAAAAGAATTTTAGTGTTCCTAGTAATGCTAAAACAGGCAAAACAAAAATGCGTATTGTTATGCAATGGAATACTAAACCAAGTGCCTGTGGTGCATATGTTTATGGTGAGACTGAAGATTACACTGTAAACATTATTAACTCTAGTACAGCTCGTAACTTTAAAGTGGCTACACCGCAAGTTAGCCCAAAACCTTTAGCATTTAAAGTTTTTCCTAATCCTGCATCAGAAAACATTAAGCTTAAATTAGAAAATACTAAAAATATTCAATACGAAATATATAATAGTGCGGGATTTTTAGTTAAAAAAGGTAAACTAACTTCTAACAACAATATTAACATAAGTAATCTTAAAACTGGACTTTACAGTATTAAAGTTTTTGATAAAAAAAGTGTAAATACTAAAAAATTTGTTAAAAAATAATAATCCTATATACTTTTAAAACTAAACCTTGGAGCAGAAAAAAATCAGTCCCAAGGTTTTTTTAATTTCAGTAGAAAAAAATTTAATAAAAAAATAGGGTATACTAGTTTTTACTTGTTAATACTAAAAATTGGAATACCTTTTTCCAAAACGAACAACATCAATACCAATTAAATAAAACCTAAAAATGAAAAAAATTACACTAATTACTTTACTACTAATCTGTATGCAATCCTTTGCGCAACAATTTAAAGTGGACACATTGCACTTTAAAGGACATGAAGAATCAAAATACAATTTAGTTATTATGGCCGAAGGCTATACAAAAAATGAAATGGCTTTATTTGCAGCCGATGCAGAAAATGCAAAAAACATATTTTTTGAAAATGAAACTTACAAAGCAAATCAAAACAACATCAACATTTTTGCAATTCATACAGAATCGCAAGAATCAGGAATAAGTTTAGTAGCTGACAGACCTGGACCACGAGATCCTATCAAAGTTTCTGATATAAAAAACACGATGTTTAGTATCTATTTTCAGAATTCATTCAGAGCACATTTTATGGATGATAAAAAAACCGTACTAAAAGCGAGACGTATTGCTGCAGAACACATTCCGTTTACCGATAACATACTAATTCTTGTGAACGACAGTAAACACCCTATTTCAGGAAGAGCAACCGCTCAAGAAAATGTATCGGTTGCAACAAGATATAGAAGTGATATGGATGGTAGAGATAAATATGTTATTAACCACGAGCTAGGGCATTCTATGTTCGGTTTTGCTGATGCTTATTCGCCTACAAAAGAAGAAAGCTTTAACAAATCTGTGAATAACAATCCTTCTACCATAAGATGGAAAGATTTTTTATCATCTTCAGAAGTAGATATCATTGAAGTACATCCTGGTGCAAAAGTATATATTCCAAGTGATAAATGTATTATGAGGATTTCTTCTATGACGCCAAATGCTCACAAACATTTTTGTCCTGTTTGCAAATCGAGAGTTAATAATCAATTTTCTACTCCTAGAAATAAAAAGATGTTACCTCCCCATAGAGCCAAATACATATCTCACAAAAAAGGAAGACTTGAGATAGGTTGGGATGCCGTAGAAGGTGCTACACATTACGAAGTTTCAATGAAAATTAGCAGTGAAACTGTTGTTGTGCAAACTGCAACTACTACGAGTACTATTTTTAATCATCCAGAAATTTTAAAAGACAGTGAAAATGCCGCTTTTTACATCGCTATTAGGGCTTACAATAGTGTACATAGTTCCCGTTTTATGTCAGATGAAGTTCGTATAACAAGCAACACCGCCGAAATGCCGGTAGAATATCCTGTTCCAACTAATATAACAACTTCTAATATTACCCGTAATTCATTCAAATTAACTTGGAATAAACATACAAAAGCCACTTTCTCAAAAATTAGATTGTTTAATGCAGATAAAGGTTTTGTTGAAATTATAACCGATAAAAATGAATTTGAATTTAAAAATTTAAAATCAGGCGAATCATATAGCGTACAAGTTGCTGCTATGATAGGTTTAGAAGATAATGATTTTACAGATTTTGTAAATAGTTCATTTTCTAAAAAACAAAAGGTACAACTTACTAAAGTTGCTTATTGTGATTCTAAAAGCACAAATTCAAGTAGCGAATACATTCAAAACATAAAACTAGGAAGTATAAATAATACATCTAACAAGAATAATGGTTATAGCGATTACACCGCAATAGAAACCACTATTTTAAAAGGAAAACCACACACAATTAGTATTACACCTAAACGAAACAGCACACCAAAAAATGAGTCTTATAGTGTATGGATAGATTACAATCAGGACGGTAATTTTGATGCTAAAGAGCTTGTTTTTTCAAAAGAAAAGACAACTGAAGCTTCTATTACAGGCACTTTTGTCGCACCAAAATATTCAGAAATAGGAAAAACCAGAATGCGTATTGTTATGCAAAGAGGAGAACTTCCAAAAGCTTGCGGAGATTATGCTAATGGAGAAACTGAAGATTATACCGTTAATATAGTACCGGACACCGAAAAACCAACTGCACCTACTAATGTTTTGGTAACAAATCAAGATCTTTTATTAACGGCCATAACATTAAAATGGACAGCTTCTACAGATAATGCCGCAATTGCCGGTTATGATGTTTATCAAGGCACAAAAAAAATAGGTTCTTCTAAAGCAACATCCATAGATCTAAAAAACCTTAATGCAGCTAATGGAAATACATTTTATGTTGTAGCAAAAGATGCTTCAGGATTGAAATCGGATAAAAGTAAAGGCGTAAAAGCTATTTCTAAATATTGCGAATCTAAAGGAAATGATATCCTTTCTGTAAAAATTAAAAATGTAAAAGTAGGAAGTATAGATAATACGTCATCAAACGAAACTTCAGGATATTCAAATTTTGCACATTTGTCTTCAGATTTGAAAAAGAATACAAAGCAGACAATAACTATTGTACCTGAGCAAACTTCAGAAATAACCTCATTTAAATTTAGTAACGGTTATGGCGTTTGGATCGATTACAACCAAGATGGTGATTTTGATGACGCAGGAGAACACGTTCTGGACCAAGCACCAACAAATATCTCTGAAATAAGTAAAGAGTTTACGATACCAGAATCAGCAAAAAGCGGAAAAACAAAAATGCGTGTGGTTCTTCATATAGAAAACACTCCTAAACCTTGTGGTATAAATGATTATGGCGAAACCGAAGACTATACGATAAATATTATCTCTGATAAAGACACCACAGCTCCGACAATTCCGACAAACCTAACAGCATCCAATATAGCTTTAAACTCATTCGATTTATCTTGGACAGCTTCTACAGATAACGTGGCTGTAACCGAATATGAAATTCACTTAACACGACCAGGTATATTTGATGTGGTTGTTGGAAAAACAAACAAAACTACTTTTAAAGCAACTGGTTTAAAACCCGATACAAAGTACATCTATTATGTTGCCGCTAAAGATATGGCAGGTAATGTCTCCAAAAGTGAAACCATTACGATAACTACAAAAAATGATAGCGAAACATATTGTGGCTCTAAGGCTTCAAGTTCTGTTGATGAATATATTCAACAGGTAGTTTTAGGGGATATTAACAATACTTCAGCAGGTTCTGGTTATCAGGATTTCAGCAATAAAGCGACGGATTTAGCCATTGGTAAAGAACAAAGTATTTTTGTAAAAGGGTATAAATTTAGCCCATCATACCAAGAAACTTACGGTATGTGGATTGATTATAATCAAGATGGTGATTTTGACGATGAAAACGAAACCATTTTTATTCAGGAAAAAACAACAAATGCCGAAATAAAAAAGAGTTTTACAATCCCAAACAATGCCAAAACCGGTAAAACTAGAATGCGTATTGTAATGCAATGGGATAGTAACCCTTCAGCCTGTGGTGATTATTTAAATGGGGAAACTGAAGATTATACCGTAAATATTGTTAATGCCCCTGTAGCTCGTAGTTTTAAAGTTACTACGCCAAAAATTAAATCAGAGCCTTTAACACTTAAAGTTTTTCCAAATCCTGCAAAAGGAAATATTATAAAAGTTGAGTTAGTTAATGGGCAAAATTCAAGTTATAGAATTTCAAATTCTATGGGTATTACATTAGTTACAGGAAGATTTAAAGACTCTGATACGATTAATATTAGTCAATTAAAAAAAGGAGTATATATTATTGAAGTAGTTTCTAAAGGGAAAAAAGTCTCTAAAATATTCTTACGAAAATAAAATAATTTCTCCAGTTGTTTCACTATCAGATACAAAAAATAAGATTAAGTTATAAAAACAAAGAGAGCAAATTAAAATGCTCCCTTTGTTTTTATCTTGTTTCTAAAGTCTTGTTTCAATTAAAACGGTAAATCATCTGGTTCTTCGTTAGAAACGTTAGATGCTGGTTGAAATTGATCTACAGGAGGCAAGTTACTTGGAGCTGCAGCTTGAGATAAGTTTTCAATTCTCCATCCTTGAATAGAATTAAAATACTTAGCTTCTCCTTGTGGATTAATCCACTCTCTACCTCTTAAATTGATAGATACTTTTACATCTTGACCTACAGAATAATTATTTAACAAATCTGTTTTGTCTTGTACAAATTCAATCATTATCATTTGCGGATATTGATCATCAGTAGTAACAACCAATTCTCTTTTTCTGAATCCATTTGCTCCAAAAGTCTGTACCTCTCCAATAATTTTTATTTTTCCAATAACTTCCATAATTTCTAATTTAATAAAAGTACTTTCCAAGCACTTTCTACATCATTCTTTTTTAAATACTCTTGGGCAAATGTATGTTTTTTTGTGGTTTCTAACCCAATAAATTGGGGATGTTCTTTTGCAAAGTTATTAACAGTTTCTTCTGTTGGTAGTTGCCCTACATTACCTAACATTCCTAAATTGTTTCCTGTTAAAATAGTACTATTTCTAATTTCTTTCGGTATTGCATCTACCCCAATTCCTAAAGTAGCAATTGGTTTTGGAATTTCGAAAAAACCATCTCTGGCTCTAGAATAATAACTTCCTCCTGCTCTGGCAACCAAATCTATTTTATGCTGGTCTATGCTTCCATCATCAGCTAAAACAGCTTCGTTAATATGTAATTTTACAACTTCGCAAACAATTAAATTTCCTGCCCCACCTTCATTTCCTGTATAAATAATATCAATTACTTTGCATTCAAATTGTACAGGAGATTCTGCAACTCTAAACGGCTTTACTTCATCCGAAGGTAACATAGTTAAACCTGCTTTTTCAAACTCATTTACACCTTTTGGGTACATTGTACTACTCAAACTCATTTGTTGTACAATATCATAATTTACCACATTTATGACCACTTCTTTTGTAACTTCTGCATTGTCTAAAGTGTGTTTTGTGGTGTTATTTTTAACACTTCTTGCCGGAGAAAAAATTAGTATTGGAGGATTGGCACCAAACACATTAAAAAAACTAAAAGGCGATAAATTAGGATTCCCATCAGCATCAATAGTACTTGCAAAAGCAATAGGTCTTGGCGCAATTGCACCTAATAAATAACTGTGTAATTTAACTGTAGATATTTCTTTTGGATTGATAGTAAGCATTATAATTTAATTAACACCCGTCATTCCGAACAAAGTGAAGGAATCTCTAAGTTAAAGATTGCTTCGTCATTTTTCCTCGCAATGACAAATTAATATTCAATTGTAAATATACTATCAAATCTTTAAACAAGTTATAATGTGAAACCTTTATATTTGTTTTAATGAATTTTTTAACAAACAGTATTTTATTTAAAAGAATTGCTATTCTAATTTCTATTATTATTGTTTCATTAATATTATGGAACACTTATATTTTCTTTCAAAAATTTAAACAAGAAGAAAGGATAAAAATGGAAATTTTAGCGGCTGCTCAAAAAGAAGTTGCAAACAACCCAGATTTAAATGCAAATGTAGATTTACCTCTTAAAATTATTGAGAATATTAACAACATTCCTATGATTATGGTTAGCGAAAATGGCGAAATTGAACATCAACATTTAGACTCTATAAAACTTCAAAATCCTAGTTTTCTAAAAAAAGAACTAAAAAGAATGAAGTCTGAAAATGATCCTATAGAAATAAGTTTTAAAGGAAAAAATAAAAAGCTCATCTATTATAGAAATTCAGATTTATTAAACAAACTCACTTATTATCCATTAGCTTTAATCTTAATTTTAATTTTGTTTTTATCTGTAGTTTACTTGTTTTATAGTTCTAACAAAGCGGCAGAAACCAATAAATTATGGACAGGAATGGCTAAGGAAACTGCGCATCAAATTGGCACACCTTTGTCTTCTTTATTAGGTTGGATTGCCATTTTAAAAATGGAAAAAGTAGATGATAAATATGTTGAAGAAATAGAAAAAGATGTAACCAGATTAAACACCATTGCAAATCGTTTTTCTAAAATTGGCTCTGTTCCTGAATTAAAAAAAGACAACATTGTTTCGATTACAAAAACTGCTTTCGATTATTTAGAATCTCGAAGTTCTAAACAGATTTCGTTTTCTTTTTTTACAAATGATGATAAAATTTACGCCAATCTAAATACAGAACTTTTTGGTTGGGTTATAGAAAACTTAATTAAAAATGCAATTGATGCAATGTCAGGAAAAGGAAAAGTAGATTTAAAAATAGAAAACTCCACTAAAAAAGTAAAAATTACCATTTCTGATACAGGAAAAGGAATGCCAAAAAAATTATTTAAGCAAATTTTTAAACCTGGTTTTACCACAAAAAAACGCGGTTGGGGTTTAGGTTTATCGCTTTCTAAACGTATTGTTGAAGATTATCATAAAGGAAAAATATTTGTGCAAAAATCCGAAATTGGAAAAGGAACTACTTTTCAGATTTTGTTAGATAAGGTTTAATTAAAAATTATTCGCAATATCTTTAGCCAACTCCAAAAACTCTTCATTAGTTAGTTGTACTTTTTGTATAAACTGCATATCTGCCATAGAATTAATCGGAATTAAATGCACGTGAACGTGAGGCACTTCTAAACCAATAACGCTCATTCCTATTCTATTACAAGAAACCGTTTTTTCTAAAGCTTTGGCAACGCTGTAAGAGAAATCCATTAAGTCTCTATATTCTTGTTTTGATAAATCAAAAATCTTGTTTTCTTCTTTTTTTGGCACCACTAAAGTATGTCCTTTAGCATTTGGGTTAATATCTAAAAAAGCAATAAAGTTCTCATTTTCAGCAACTTTATAACAAGGAATTTCACCATTAATTATTTTTGTAAATAGGCTCATTTTTTAAGTTTAAGTGTTTATTTTTTAATAATGAGTTAAATATAAAAAAGAATTCGGGTTTTGGCGTAGCCAAAACCCGAATTTAGTATTTAATCTTTCGTCTTTATTCTTATTTTTTTATCTCGAAATCTCTATAATTTCAAACTTCATAATTCCGTTAGGAACTTTAATTTCTGCAATTTCACCAACTTCTTTCCCCAATAAACCTTTACCAATTGGCGAGTTTACAGATAGTTTTCCGTTTCTAACATCGGTTTCAGAATCTGCTACTAACGTGTAAGAAAACTCCATTCCGTTAGTAGTATTTTTAATTTTTACTTTAGAATGAATCAGTATTTTAGAAGTATCTAATTGACTTTCATCTAAAATACGAGCATTAGAAATTACATTTTTTAATTTTGCAATCTTAAATTCTAAATGAGATTGTTCTTCTTTTGCTGCATGATATTCTGCATTCTCACTCAAATCACCTTTATCTCTTGCATCTGCAATTTCTTGTGTTACTCTTGGTCTTTCAACTTGCTCTAGTTGCACCAATTCATCTTTCAATTTCTTTAATCCTTCTGCTGAATAATAAGATATGTTGCTCATCTTTTTTGTATTTAAAATTCATTTACTTTTTCTAAAAAAGAATATTTTTAAGAAAAAGAAATCTCATTACCTAAATAGGAATGAGATTGTACTACAAATGTACAAAATATTTGTAAATTGTCATCGTTTTTATAGAAACACATATTCTGTTATGATAAAAAAAATCCTTTTATTCTCTTTTATTCTCTTTTTCTCTTGTGTTGATAATACTAGTTTTAATGATTGTTTTAGAGATGTTAATGTAACTAAACTCATTGAATTTAAACTTCCTGCTTATCAGAAATTATTTATTAACGGAGGAAGTGTTACAAGTAGAATAAATGGAAGAACAATACATATTATTCGCAATAATTCTTCAGACTTTATTGCTTTTGACCTTGAGTGCCCTGAACGAACATGCAATGAACTTTTAGAAATAAATCTTCCAACAATAACCTGCAAATGCCATAATACTAATTATAATTATTTAGAAGGAGGAAGACCCATTGAAAAAGAAGGATGTAGTCTATTAATGTATGCTGTTTTCCCTAGAGGAAGTGAAGCAATAGAAATAAAAAATTAAAATTTAGAATACTTAATCTATGTTCCTTATTTTTGCCTAAATTCAACTTTATCAATCGTGAAAAACTACTTTTCTTCAGAATTTAAATTAGGCGTTTTAGGTGGTGGTCAATTAGGTAGAATGCTACTGGTAGAAACTCAAAAATTCGATATTCATACCTCAATTTTAGACAATAATAAAAATGCACCGTGTGCAGAAATCTGTAATACTTTTGTTGTTGGAGATTTGTTAGATTTTGATGCAGTTTATAACTTCGGAAAAAGGGTAGATTTGCTAACTATAGAAATAGAAAACGTAAATTTAGATGCGCTAGATAAATTAGAAAACGAAGGTTTAACTATTTATCCTAAACCAAAAGATTTACGAATTATTCAAAGTAAAGCAAGGCAGAAAAATTTTTATGTAGATCATCAAATACCTACTGCCGAATTCTTACATTACGCATATATAGAAGAATTAAAACATTCTTACGAAAACAATATTATTGATTTTCCTTTTGTTTGGAAAACTGCACGTTTTGGTTATGATGGAAATGGAGTTAAAATTGTTAGAAATACTGATGATTTAAACAGTTTGCCAAATGTAGAATGCATCACTGAAAAACTAATTCCGTTTAAAAATGAATTGGCAGTAATTGTTGCTAGAAATGCTGATGGTGAAACTACAACTTATCCTGTGGTTGAAATGGAATTTCATCCAGAAGCCAACCAAGTAGAATATGTAATTTGCCCAGCAAGAATAGATGCTAAAGTTGCAGAAAAAGCCAGAGAAATTGCTTTAAAAGTAGTCAGTGATTTAGATTTTGTAGGCTTATTGGCAGTAGAAATGTTTCAAACAATAGATGATAAAATCTTAGTAAATGAAGTTGCTCCTAGACCACATAATTCTGGGCATTATTCTATAGAAGCAAGTTATACCAATCAATTTGAGCAACATTTGCGTAGTATTTTAAATCTTCCTTTAGGAAACACAGAAAGTAAAGTTGCAGGAATTATGGTAAATTTAGTAGGAGAAGAAGGTTTTTCGGGAGGTGTTGTTTATAAAAATTTAAATGATATTTTAAAAATTGATGGAGTTACGCCTCACATTTATGGTAAAAAAGAAACACGTCCTTTCCGTAAAATGGGGCACGTAACTATTGTAAATAAAAATGTAAATAAAGCTAGAGAAATTGCGCAAAAAGTAAAGGAAATGATAAAAGTAATTAGTAAAGACTAATTACAATAAACAATATCATTTATATTGAAAACTTAATTTATAATTGAAATTATGATAGGAATAATAATGGGAAGCGATTCTGATCTTCCAATAATGCAAGAAGCAATAGATATTTTAGAGAGTTTTGATATTCAAATAGAAGTAGATATTGTTTCTGCTCACAGAACTCCAGAAAAATTATTTGATTATGCTAAAAATGCACAAAAAAAAGGTATAAAAGTAATTATTGCGGGTGCGGGTGGTGCAGCGCATTTACCTGGAATGGTGGCAAGTATGAGTCCTTTACCCGTAATTGGTGTACCCGTTAAAAGTAGAAATTCTATAGATGGTTGGGATTCTGTACTATCAATTTTACAAATGCCAGGTGGCGTTCCTGTAGCAACTGTAGCTTTAGATGGTGCCAAAAATGCAGGAATTTTAGCAGCGCAAATTATAGGAACTTCAGACAAATGTGTGTTAGATAAAATAATTGCCTACAAAGAAGGTTTAAAACTAAAAGTTGAAAAAACTTCTGAACGCGTAAGAAAATAACAGTATTTTACAATTACACTTTTAAACAAATAAACGATTACACATTTTTTAAATGAATCCACTTTTACAAGATTTTAATACAGCTCCTTTTACACAAATTAAACCTGAGCACTATAAACCTGCCATAAAAAAAGGAATTGAAATTGCCAAAGAAGAAATTCAAGAAATAATAAATAATCCAGAAAAACCAACTTTTACAAATACAACAGTTGCTTTAGATTTTACAGGTGAAAAATTAAACAGAATTACAAGTATCTTTTTTAATTTAAATGCTGCAGAAACCAATAATGAAATTCAGAAAATTGCGCAAGAAATTTCTCCTTGGTTAAGCGAATTTAAAAATGATATCACTTTAAATAAAGATTTGTTTAAAAGAGTAAAATTGGTTTTTGACAATAGAAAAAACTTAAATTTAACTCCTGAACAAAGTATGCTTTTAGACAAGCAATACAAAGGTTTTGATAGAAACGGAGCTAATTTAAATGATGACAAAAAAGCTACTTTAAGAGAAATTGATGCAAAATTATCTAAACTTTCTTTAAAATTTGGAGAAAATGTGTTGGCAGAAACCAATGCTTTTGAATTACATTTAACTGATGAAAAAAAACTATCAGGATTACCAGAAAGTGCAAAAGAAGCCGCAAAAGAAATTGCAAAATCTAAAGAAAAAGATGGCTGGGTTTTCACTTTAGATTACCCAAGTTATATTCCTTTTATGACCTATGCAGACAATAGAGAATTGCGAAAAAAATTAGCGATTGCTATGGGTAAAAAAGGTTTTCAGAAAAACGAATTTAACAACGAACAAGTTGTTTTAGACATTGTGAATCTTCGTAACAAAAGGGCAAATTTATTAGGCTATAAAACGCACGCGCATTTTGTTTTAGAAGAAAGAATGGCAGAAACACCAGAAAAAGTATTGTCTTTTTCTAATGATTTATTAGCAAAAGCGAAACTTGCTGCTAAACGTGAATTTATTAATTTAGAAAACTACGCAAAGAAGTTAGATGGAATAGATCAGCTTCAAAAATGGGATGGAGCCTATTATTCAGAAAAACTAAAAAAAGAATTATTCGATTTAGATCAAGAATTACTAAAACCATACTTTAAGTTAGAAAATGTAATTGAGGGTGTATTTGAAATTGCAAATCGCTTGTATGATTTAAATTTTGAAGAAATTAATGATATTGATAAATATCACGAAGATGTAAAAACTTACAATATAACAGATTCTAAAGGAAGGTTTATTGCTGTTTTTTATGCAGATTTTCACCCAAGAAAAGGCAAAAGAAATGGTGCTTGGATGACAAGTTACAAACCTCAACAAATTAAAAACGGAATTAACGAAAGACCTCACATATCTATAGTTTGCAATTTTACTAAACCTACAGAAACAAAGCCCTCACTTTTAACATTTAATGAGGTTACCACTTTGTTTCATGAATTTGGTCACGCTTTGCATGGAATGTTAGCAAATACAACTTACAACAGCTTATCTGGAACTTCTGTTTCTTGGGATTTTGTAGAATTGCCAAGTCAGGTTTTAGAAAATTGGTGTTACGAAAAAGAAGCTTTAGAAATTTTTGCCAAACATTATGAAACTGGAGAAATTATCCCAATGAAATATGTAGAAAAAATTAAAGATTCTGCTAGTTTTCACGAAGGAATGCAAACTTTACGTCAATTAAGTTTTGGACTCTTAGATATGAAATGGCACTCAGAAAAACCATCAGCAATAAAATCTGTAAAAGAATTTGAAAATGAGGCTTTTGCTGAAACAAAATTATATCCTGATGTTGCCGAAAATTGTATGAGTACCTCTTTTTCTCATATTTTTCAAGGTGGATATGCTGCTGGATATTATTCGTACAAATGGGCAGAAGTTTTAGACGCAGACGCTTTTGAATACTTTTTAGAAAAAGGAATTTTTAACAAAGATGTAGCCACAAAATTTAAAGAAAACATACTGTCTAAAGGCGGTACAGAAAAACCTATGATTTTATATAAACGCTTTAGAGGAAAAGAACCAAAACCAGATGCTTTGTTAAAACGTGCTGGACTGTTAAAATAAGTATTGAATTACGAATTATGGGTTTAAAACTTCAAATTCATAATTATTTATTCTTTTCTTCAATCCATTTACTCATATATTTTGTAGCTTGTAATGTTTGATGTTGCAACAAACTTCCTAAAAAGTTTTGAGTTCTATGCGTTTCTAAGTTTTGTTGAATTTTTATAATTTGATTGATAAAATCAACACCTAATTTCTCTTTATCATAAATATGATTGATGATTTTAATTCCGTTTTTTTGTGATTTTTCCCAACTATTTTTATCCGTGTATAATTGGGTTGCTTTTTTAGAGAATTTTATAAAGTCATCTTCAACAAACCCATTCCAAAGAGAACTTTTAGACATTCCTTCTGCTCCTATTGATGTTGTAACACTTGGTGTTCCACAAATCATTGCTTCTGTTAATTTTCCTTTAATTCCTGCTCCAAAACGCAAAGGAGCTAAAACAATTCTTGCATTTTTTACAACTTCTTGAGCATCTTCTGCAAAACCTTTAATTATAAAACCTTCTTTTGGGTTGTGTAATTCTTCTATTTGTTGATTGATGTATGCTCCATAAATATGAATTTCTGCTTTAGGAAGCATTTTTTTTATCGCTTTCCAAATATGGTTTTTTAGCGTTAAAACAGCATCAATATTGGGTTTATGAAAATAATTACCAATAAAAACAAAATGTTTTCTTTCTGCAAAAGATTTCCATTTTTTAGTTTGATGTTTATCAATCTTGTTTAATAAAAAAGGCAAAAAATACAAAAGATTTTCATCAATTTTAAAAACAGATTTTAATAAATTCATTTCGTAAGTAGAAATAATTAAAGATAAATCGCATCGTAAAATGGAGGCTATTTCTCTTTTAGTTTCATCAGATTTTAGCAAAGCTTCTGTTGTAAAAGTTTCTCCTTTTTTTAATTGTTGATGACGGGTTTTTCGTAAAAAATGTAAATCTTCTGTATCTAAAATTCTAATTGCATTTGGGCAATTTTCAGCAACCCTCCAACCAAATTGTTCTTCGATCATAAATCGATCAAAAAGTACAATTGTAGGTTGCAATTTTTTTATAAAATCATTAAAAGAAGCATTGTTTAATTCTATAGAAACCTCATTAATTTCTAAAGATTTTAAATCAATTGCTTTCTCACTTTTTTGTGCTGGAGAAGCAAAAGTAATTTTCCAATTATTATTTAAAAATTGCTCAATAAGTTGCATCATTCTACTACCTGCAGCAGAAGAATTTGGTTCTACCCAAATAGATCCAATAATTAAAACAGACTCTTTAGTCAATTATTTAGCTTTTAACTGTTGTTTGTAATTTGCTTGCACTTTTTTACCCCAAGCCACAACAGCTTCAATCTGCTCTTTTGTTAAATTTGCTTCAGAATGCGTCCATGTATAAGAATTTAATGGCATTTCTTTTTTTTCTACTTCCTCGTGCAATTCATCCATTTTATGTTCTTTCTTTTTAAGAGAATAATCACTCCATTTAGAAAAATTTAAATGTTTTTTTCCATCTTTAATATGATCTGCCAACCAATAATTTATGGGTGTAATTTTGTTGTACCAAGGATATTTTGTTTTATCAGAATGACAATCAAAACAAGTAGTTTTTAAAATTTTAAATACATCTTCTGACGGATTTGTTTCAGCAATAAAAGCATTTACAGTATCTATATTTCCTTCATTTTTTTGGGGTTTAAAAAACTGAGCAATTATTAAAATTATCAATAAAAACCATGCTATTTTTTTTACGTTTTTCATTATAAAAGTGTTTAAGCTTTTAAAGATAGTAAATCTCTAGAATTCTAATATCTATCTTTAAAAATATATGTATTTTTGTTTTTCAAATCACAATTAAAATGAAATACGATATTATTGTAATTGGTTCTGGTCCTGGTGGATATATCTCTGCAGTTAGAGCTTCTCAATTAGGTAAAAAAGTAGCTATTATAGAAAAATATGCTACTCTTGGTGGAACATGTTTAAATGTTGGTTGTATTCCTTCTAAAGCATTATTAGATTCTTCTCATCATTATTATGATGCTGTAAATCACTTTGAAGAACATGGTATTTCTGTAGAAAAACCATCTTTTGATTTTAGCAAAATGGTAGAAAGAAAAGCCAAAGTTGTAGAAACTACAACAGGTGGAATTAAATACTTAATGGACAAAAATAATATTGATGTTTATGAAGGTTTCGGTTCTTTTGAAGATGCAACTCATATTAAAATTACTAAAAATGATGGTTTATCAGAAATAATTGAAGGAACAAATATTATTATTGCAACGGGTTCTAAACCATCAACTTTACCTTTTATAACTCTAGACAAAGAGCGAATTATAACATCTACAGAAGCTTTAAAATTAAAAGAAGTTCCTAAACATTTAATTGTAATTGGTGGTGGTGTTATTGGCTTAGAATTAGGTTCTGTTTACAAACGTTTAGGAGCAGAAGTTACTGTAATTGAATATGCACCAAAAATTACCCCAACTATGGATGCTGATGTTTCTAAAGAACTCCAAAAAGTTTTAAAGAAACAAAAAATGAAGTTTAATGTTGGTCATGGCGTAACTTCTGTAGAAAGAAATGGCGATGAAGTAATTGTAAAAGCAACCAATAAAAAAGGCGAAGAAGTAGAGTTTAAAGGAGATTATTGTTTAGTGGCTGTGGGTAGAAAACCCTATACAGAAGGCTTAGGTTTAGAAAAAGTGGGTGTAGAAGTTAATGAGCGTGGGCAAGTTGCCGTTAACAATCATTTACAAACTAATATTAAAAATATTTTCGCCATTGGCGATGTTGTTAAAGGTGCAATGTTAGCACATAAAGCCGAAGAAGAAGGCGTTGTTGTTGCAGAATTTTTAGCAGGAGAAAAACCGCATATAGATTATAATTTAATTCCTGGAATTGTTTACACTTGGCCAGAAGTTGCTGCTGTTGGTAAAACAGAGCAAGAGTTAAAAGATGCTAATGTTGCTTATAAATCTGGAAAATTCTCTATGAGAGCTTTAGGTAGATCTCGTGCAAGTGGAGATATTGATGGTTTTGTAAAAGTTTTAGCAGATAAAAACACTGATGAAATTTTAGGTGTACATATGGTAGGTGCAAGAGTTGCAGATTTAATTATGGAAGCTGCTGTTGCTATGGAGTACAGAGCTTCTGCAGAAGATTTAGCAAGAATTTGCCATGGACACCCAACCTATTCTGAAGCTGTTAAAGAAGCTGCAAAAGCTGCTTGGGATGGCAAACCTTTAAATGCTTAGCTTTTTAAAATTATATAAAAAGAGGCTGTCTGAAAAGTAAATTTCGCTGTCATTTCGACTGTAATGGAGAAATCTAATTCATTGATTATTAATAATAAAGATTCTTCGACAAGCTCAGAATGACATAAATTACAACTTTTCAGACAGCCTCTTTTATTTTATAAACTTATGTTACTCTTAACAAATGAAAAAAAGAATTGCTTTCTTACTTTTTATTTTGTGCTCTGTAAGCTTCTTTAGTCAAGAAAAGAAAAGGTTAAAAAGTATGCCTACTAATTTTTTAGCAAAATCTTATTACAGCATTAACTTTGGTGGTATTTTTTATCCTTTTTCTAATGATAATTTAATAGATGGATACAAAACAAAAACTTTTAGTAGAAATTTTTTCTCTGGTAGATTATTATTAGGTCATAAATTAAATCAAAACCTAGCACTTCAATTCGGAACAATGAGACCTGCAGCGTGGTTTAAATACGACAACATTAATAATATTGGTTATGACAGAAGTGTTTGGATAAATATCTGGTCTTTATCGCTAAAAAAGAATTTTAACTTAAACAAAAAATTCTCATTATACGCAGAAGCTGGTATTGCAAATGTATCTAGAATTGGCTTTTCTATAAATGATAAAGTTATTTATCCAAGTGCGCGTTTTGGAAGTATTATTTACGGTTTTGGAGCAAATTATAAGTTAAGTAATAAATGGAGGTTATCTTTAAACGGAACTTTTATACCTGAATCAAAAAAGAAAAATCAACCTTCCATATCTCAATTTTCGGCAGGTTTTGAATATCATATTCAAAAGTTACCAAAAGACACAGCAATTGCTTATGCAAACAATAAAAAATATTTTTTTCCAAATAACATTTTACAAGTAAGTTATGGTTCTAGTAAAATTGGTTTTGGTGTGAATAAGTTTTTTAGTATGGGTTTAAAAATAGGCAATTTTGAAAGTTTTGGAATTCCTGTTTTTTGGGTTGGCGAAGTAAAAGCAAGAAATTCTTATTCCATAACATATCAAAGATTAATTTATCGTTCAGAAAGAATTTTTTCTTTAGATTGGGGCGTTAGCGTAACTGCTTTTGAAACAGAATTATCTAAAGAACCTATTTTTGCTTTTTCAATTTTTCCAACACTACGTTTCTATTTATTAAGAAAACCAGACTATGATTTGTATACAAATTACTCTATAATTGGGCCCACTTATTTAACAAAATCGAATATAGATAATTTAAAAACTGGTCCAAAAATAACTTACCAAGACACAATGGGTTTGGGTGTTTTCTTTGGCAAAAACCGCAAATACAACCTAGAACTAAGAATTATGCACTACTCAAATGGTAATTATTTTACCGAAAATTCTGGCGTTGCAGTTCCAATTCAATTTACCTTAGGAAAAACATTTTAACAATACTTTTCTATAAAATAAGATTTGTATTTTTGGCTAAAATATGCAAAGAACAATCCGTACTTTTTCTGTTGATAATTTAAAAGAATTCAAAAGCAATTTATTGTCTTGGTCTCAACAATTTGAAACGGTTATTTGGTTAGATTCCAACAAATATCATCAACAATATTCTAGTTTTGATTGCGCTTTAGCTGCAGATGATTTTACGTCGATAAAAACAGATTATTACAATGCTTTTGACAAGCTAAAAGAATATCAATCTATAACAAAAGACTATATTTTTGGGTACTTTACTTATGATGTTAAAAATGATGTAGAACAACTTTCTTCTACTAATTTTGATGGTTTAGATTTTGCTGATTTGTATTTTTTTCAACCTAAAAAACTTGTTTTTATCAAAGGAAATTTAGTTGAGTTTCATTATTTAAAAATGATTGATGATGAGATTGAATCTGATTTTCAGAAAATCCAAAAATCTAACAATCCAACAATCCAACAATCTGAATCAGATATCAAAATAAAACTCAGAATTCATAAAGATGAGTATCACTCTAAAGTAACCAAAGTTTTAGAACACATTTATAGAGGAGATATTTATGAAGCGAATTTTTGTCAAGAATTTTATGCAGAAAATGCCACTATAAATCCTGTTGAAGTTTACAAACACCTTAACAAAATTTCAGAACCTCCTTTTGCTTCTTTTTTAAAAGTTGATGATAAATACGCATTATGTGCATCACCAGAAAGATACCTTAGAAAAGAAGGAAATAAAATTATTTCTCAACCTATAAAAGGAACTGCAAAAAGATTGGTTAGCAAAATTGATGATGCGCAATTGGCAAACGATTTAATGCGTGATGAAAAAGAACGTGCAGAAAATGTAATGATTGTAGATTTAGTGAGAAACGATTTGTCTAAAACTGCCAAAAAAGGAAGCGTAAAAGTAGAAGAATTGTGTAAAGTGTATTCTTTTAAACAAGTGCATCAATTAATCTCTACAGTCGTTTCTGAGATTAAAGAGAATATTCATTGCGTAGATGTAATTAAAGACACTTTTCCTATGGGAAGTATGACAGGTGCTCCCAAAGTTTCTGCAATGAAAATCATAGAAAATTTAGAAGAAACCAAACGCGGTTTGTATTCTGGTACTATTGGTTATTTTACACCTGATAATGATTTTGATTTTAATGTAATTATCAGAAGTATTTTGTATAATTCATCAAAAAAATACATTTCTTATTCTGTTGGTGGCGCAATTACAGCAAAGTCATCTGCAGAAAAAGAATATGAAGAATGTTTGCTAAAAGCCAAAGCAATGAAATATGTTTTATTGAATTCTAAATAAATTTTTTATGATTACTGACAAGGAAAAAAAGTTTCAAAAAATTTTAGAAAATTTAGATAAAAAAACAACAGAACAAACTGTGTTTAGTGCTTTTTTAAAAATGTATCCAGAAGAATGGAAACAGCTAAAAATTACATTTTCTAAATTTAATAGAAGCAAACAATTTGGCAAAACAATTCCGTTAGCAAAACCAGAAGTTACTTTAAGAAAAGAGATTCGTTCTTGGTTAAAGTCTCAAAATTAAAAATAGTATTTTTGATGCAGAAATGTTATTAAAATTTACAAATCACGTTAACACAAAACTTCCTTTTTTAAAGGATAAAAAACTATTAATTGCCATTTCTGGCGGAGTTGACTCTGTAGTTTTAACACATCTTTTATCAGACTTAAATTTTGATATTTCTTTAGCACATTGTAACTTTAAGCTAAGAGAAAATGAAAGTGATTTAGATGAAGAATTTGTAACTAATTTAGGAAAAAAACTAAAGATTAAAACATTTACAACGCAATTTAATACTGAGCAATTTGCTAAAGAAAACAAACAATCTACCCAAATAGCGGCAAGAAATTTACGCTATTCTTGGTTTCAAAAATTAATTGAAAAACATCAATTCGATTTTGTTTTAACAGCACATCATACAGATGATAATTTAGAGACTTTTTTAATTAATTTAACACGCGGAACAGGTTTAGAAGGTTTTACAGGAATTCCTAAAAAAAATGGAAATATTGTAAGACCCTTACTCACTTTTTCTCGTGATGAGATCATCGCTTTTGCAAAAAAAAAGAAAATAGATTGGCGAGAAGATAAAAGCAATGCATCAACAAAATATATTAGAAATAAAATTAGGCATAAAGTAATTCCTATTTTAAAAGAAATTAACCCAAGTTTATTAGAAACTTTTGGTAAAACTTCTGAACACTTGCAAGAAAGCTTGCAAATTATTGAAGATAGAATTCAGAACATTTCTGCTAAAATTGTAGAAAAAGATTTCTCGACTACGCTCGAAATAACAAAAATTAACATCAAAAAAATACAACAACTTTCTAATCCAAAAGCGTATTTGTATCAACTTTTAAAAGCATATAATTTTACAGAATGGAATGATGTTTACAATTTACTTTTTGCACAATCTGGCAAACAAGTTTTTTCTAAAACACATCTTTTATTAAAAGATAGAAAGTTTTTAATATTGTCAAAAAATATTAAAATAAATAAAAAAGAGGTTTTTTTGATTGAAGAAACTCAATCAGAAATTACGGTTCCAATTCATTTAATTTTAGAAGAATCCGAAAATAAATCAACAGAAAACAGCCAAACTATTTGGGTTGATAAAACAAAGTTAATTTTTCCGTTAAAACTCAGAAAATGGCAAAATGGCGATTTTTTCTATCCTGCTGGATTGAAAGGTAAAAAGAAGCTGAGCAAATATTTTAAAGACAAAAAACTTTCTTTTTTACAAAAACAAAATACTTGGTTATTGTGCAATAACAATAATGATATTATTTGGGTAGTTGGTTATCGAAAAGACAACCGCTTTTTAATTGATAATAAGCAAATTAAAAATTTTAGGATTTCAATTAAAAAATAAACCAAAAAGGTTTTGTATCTTTAAAACTTAAAACAAACAAACTCTATTATGAAAAAATTATGGCTGTTAATAGCAGTAATTGCAATTGTTTCTTGTAAGCCTGAAAAGAAAGTTGATTATGCAATTATTTCAGGTAAAATTGAAAACCCTAATTCTAATAAAGCTACTATTTACAGTGCATTTAATAGAAGTAACAAAATTAAAATAACTTTAAATGAAGATGGTTCTTTTAAAGACACCTTAAAAATGGCTTCAGATTTCTATGTACTTAGACAAGATAGAAATTCAATAGATTTATATGCTCCTTCTGGTAGTGAATTAACGATTAGTTTTGATGCCAAAAAGAAAGATGCTACTTTACAAATTTCTGGTAACCAAAGCACAATTAATACATATTTATTTGAGAAAGAAAAGATTTCTAAATCTGTAAGAGGAGATCAAAATGTAATGTATTCAAAAAATGAAGTTGATTTTAAAGAACATTTATCAAAAATAAAAACTGCTCAAGAAAATTTATTAGCCTCTGTAAAAGAAATTTCTGAAAGTTTTAAGAAAAATGAACTTAAAAATATTAATTACGAATATTTATCTACACTAAATAATTACCCATCTTATCACAGATATTATAGCAAAGATAAAGCTTTTAAGGCTTCAGATAATTTTTTAGATCCACTAAAAAATATTGACTTAGAAAATGAAAATGATTTTATTTTTTCGCAAAACTATAGAAAGATTGTAAGTTCTACTTTAAGAAACAAAGCTGAAGAATTGGTAAAAAAAGACTCTATTACCGGTGACATTGCTTACTTAAAATCAATTGCTACCATAAAAAATGATAAAATTAGAAATAAGTTGTTATTTGATGATGCTAAATTTGGAATTACCTATACAGAAAATTTAGAAGAATATTACGCAGCATATGCAAAAAATTCTACCAACAAAGAAAACAACGCAATTATAGAAAAAGATTACAAAAAAAGAAAATCGCTTTCTAAAGGAAGTGCTTCACCTAAATTTATCAACTACGAAAACAATGCAGGTGGCACAACTTCTTTAGATGATTTAAAAGGAAAGTATGTGTATGTAGATGTTTGGGCAACTTGGTGTGGTCCTTGTATTGCAGAAATCCCTTCATTAAAAAAAGTAGAAAAACAATTTCATAATAAAAATATAGAATTTGTGAGTATTTCTATCGACAAGAAAAAAGACCACGAAAAATGGAAAAAAATGATTGTTGATAAAAAACTAAGTGGAATACAATTATTTGCTGATAATAGTGGAGATTCTCAATTTATTCAAGATTATATGATTTTAGGAATTCCGCGTTTTATATTAATTGATCCGCAAGGAAATATAATTTCTGCAAATGCTCCTAGACCATCAGAAAAAAGATTAGTTGAAACTTTAAATTCTCTAAACCTGTAATTAACTAGTTTAAAAAAAGACTCAAAACCTTCAGCATAAAAACTGAAGGTTTTTTAGTTTAAACAAAAAAAAGTGCCTTAAACACATAAATTTATATCGTTTTCGTAAATAATTTAGCGTTTATTGAGCAAAAAGTAGTCTTAATTATTTAAGTTTTTTGTAGTTTTATTTCGAAATAAATAAAAAATATGAATAGTTTACCTAAGTTAGAAAGATTTAATGAAAACGTACTTTCTAAGTATCAAATTTATAATAGTATTTTTACAACACTCCCTTTTGATACTATAGATGACACAGGAGTATTATTACCATTACTTCATAAAGTATGTGAAAAAGGTTTTGAATTAGAAAAAAACCCTACAGAAATTGTAGAACATTTTTTTAAAAAATATCAAGAAAATCCAACAAAAAAAGAAAAAGCAGATTTACTCTTTCGTTTTATTCAATTTATAGAACGTCAGGTGGTTTTATTTGATGCTATAGAAGATGCAGCTTTTCCTATTGTTAATAATATGGATGGTTATGGTTCTCTTAGAAATTCTAAAGAATCTGCAACTTTAAGTAACAAAAAAGACGAACTTAAAGCTCATTTAGAAGATTTTAAAGTTAGAATTGTACTCACTGCGCATCCAACTCAGTTTTATCCTGGTTCGGTTTTAGGAATTATTACAGACTTAGACAAAGCCATACAAAATGATGATTTGTTATTGATAAAAAAGCTGTTAGCACAGTTAGGCAAAACACCTTTTTATAAAAAAGCAAAACCAAGTCCTTTTGATGAAGCTGTAAGTTTAATTTGGTATTTAGACAATGTTTTTTATCATTCTGTAAGTAAAATATACAACTATATTCAGCACCATATTTATGACGGGAAACCCATAGATAATGAAATTATTGATCTTGGTTTTTGGCCAGGAGGAGACAGAGATGGAAATCCGTTTGTTACTACAAAAATAACATTAGATGTTGCAGAAAGATTGCGTCAAACCATTTTAAGAAGTTATTATAGAGATGTAAGACGCCTTAAAAGAAGATTTACTTTTGATGGCGTAAATGAAATATTGGCACGCATAGAAAAAAGGCTGTACAAACACGTAATAAGAAGTTATGCAAAAGTTAACTTTTCGCAAAAAATTCTTTTAGAAGAACTGTATGCTGCAAGAGATATTATTGTAAATGAACATCAATCTTTATTTGTTGAAGAATTAAATGATTTTATAAACAAGGTAAGAATTTTTGGTTTCCATTTTGCAACATTAGATATCAGACAAGACAGTAGAGTACATCACAAAGCATTTGTTCAAATTGTAAAAGATTTACAAAATATTGGCGATAAAACGTTCCCAGAAAACTATTTAAACCTTTCAGAAAAAGAACAAGTAAAAGTTTTATCAACCATAAAAGGTAGTATAGACCCAAGTATTTTAACAGATGAAGTTTCTGTAAAAACCATAGAATCTATTTATGCGCTAAAAACCATTCAGCAAAGAAATGGTGAACGCGGAGCAAATCGTTACATTATTAGTAACAACCAAACTGCTTTAAATGTAATGGAAACCTTTGCAATGTTAAATTTATGTGGTTTTAATGATGATTTATCTGTAGATGTTATTCCGCTTTTTGAAACGGTAGAAGATTTAGAAAATGCAGAAGATGTAATGCGTACTTTATACACTAATAAAACATATAGAGCACACGTTGCCAAAAGAAAAAACAAACAAACTATTATGTGTGGTTTTTCTGACGGAACAAAAGATGGCGGTTATTTAATGGCAAACTGGGGTATTTTTAAAGCCAAAGAAGCGCTAACAAAAGTTTCTAGAGAATTTGATATTGAAGTTATTTTCTTTGACGGACGTGGAGGACCACCAGCAAGAGGTGGAGGAAAAACACATCAATTTTACGCATCATTAGGCCCCACAATCGAAGACAAAGAAATTCAGCTAACCATACAAGGGCAAACTATTAGTTCTAATTTTGGAACTTTAGATTCATCGCAATACAACTTAGAACAATTAATAAGTTCGGGTATTAAAAATGAAGTTTTTAACAAAGACCAATTAAATAAAGAACATAGAATTTTAATGGACGATTTGGCGCAAACAAGTTACCAAACCTATGTAGATTTTAAAAATCACCCTAAGTTTTTATCGTATTTAGAAAAAATGAGTACGTTAAAATACTATGCAAAAACCAATATTGGTAGTAGACCAAGCAAGCGTTCTAACTCAGATACTTTAGACTTTTCTGCTTTAAGAGCCATTCCTTTTGTTGGTAGTTGGAGCCAGTTAAAACAAAATGTTCCTGGTTTCTTTGGGGTGGGTACAGCACTAAAAAAATATGAAGATGCTGGTAGATTTAATGAAGTGAAAGCTTTTTATAATTCATCAGATTTCTTTAGAACTTTACTAGAAAATAGTATGATGAGTTTAACAAAATCGTTCTTTGGTTTAACTGCTTATATGGCAGATAATCCTGAATTTGGAGAATTCTGGAAATTAATCTATACAGAATACCAAACAACTAAAAGATTACTTATTAAACTAACAGGAGATCATAAATTGATGCAAAATGCACCTGTTGCAAAAGCATCTATAGAAATTAGAGAAAAAATAGTATTGCCTTTACTAACAATTCAGCAATATGCTTTAAGAAAAATTCAAGAGCTGCAAAAATCGGAAAGAAAAGGTAAAGAAATAGAAATTTACGAAAAAATGGTAATGCGTTCTTTATTTGGTAATATTAACGCAAGTAGAAATTCTGCTTAATCTTTAGGGCAAACTCACACTTAATATAATACAAACTTTAGCCACAAATTCACGAATTTATAGATGACTATTCAAAAATAATTTTGCTAATTATAAAAACCTTTGGTTTTTATTAGTGAAATTAATAATTAAAGTAAAAATTTGTGAATTCGTGGCTAAAAATAAAAGTATGAGTTTGCCCTAGCTTAATCTTTTGTATTTCAAACAAATACTGTATCTTTATAACAGTATTTGTTTGAATTATGAAAAAACATCCTTTTTTAATATTAGCATTATTTGTTGGTAGTTTTTGTTTTTCTCAGCAAAAAACTACCAACAAAAATGTTTTACCCATAAGTATCTATACTACAATTTTTAATGTTAATACTGCTAAAAAACCATCTTATTCATCAATAAAGAAAAATTTAAACTTTAATTCTTTTTACAAGTTTACCACCATTTCTTTCGAAGATATAGATTCTAACCAATTTATAATTTCTAGTAATAATATTGGTAAAAAAACAACCCAATTTATTTATGATGATTATAAAAGTTATAGAGATGAATACCTTTTAAAAGGCTTTTTACAAAAGTATGATTTAACAAGATGGAGTCCTTGTAATTTTAGACAACCTAACATCAATTAATTTTCTTTATCTTTAAAGAAAAAAAATGCTCGTTAAAGTTTTCGGTTCTGCAGTTTTTGGCATAGAAGCCACCACAATTACAGTTGAAGTTAATATTGATAAAGGAATTGGTTATCATTTAGTGGGTTTGCCCGATAAAGCTGTAAGCGAAAGCTCTTATAGAATTTCTGCTGCACTTAACAACAATGCTTATAAACTTCCTGGTAAAAAAATCATCATAAATATGGCACCTGCCGATATCAGGAAAGAAGGAGCTTCTTATGATTTAACATTAGCCATAGGAATTTTAGCGGCTTCCAATCAAATAAAATCTGACACTATTGCTGATTATATTATTATGGGAGAACTCTCTTTAGACGGAAGTCTACAACCCATAAAAGGAGCATTACCAATTGCTATAAAAGCGCGTGAAGAAGGTTTTAAACATTTTATTCTTCCAAAAGAAAATGCAAAAGAGGCAGCCATAGTTAATGATTTAGATGTTTTAGGAGCTGATAATATTATAGAAGTTATCCATCATTTTAATGGTGATAAAAAAATTACTCCTACCATTGTTGATACACGTGCAGAATTTTATAAAAACATCGATTTCCCAGAATTTGATTTTTCGGATGTAAAAGGACAAGAATCTATAAAACGATGTATGGAAATTGCTGCTGCTGGCGGTCATAATATAATTTTGATTGGACCACCAGGTTCTGGAAAAACAATGTTAGCTAAAAGAATTCCAACAATTTTGCCTGCACTAAATTTAAAAGAAGCTTTAGAAACCACTAAAATACATTCAGTAATTGGCAAGGTTAAAAATACGGGGTTAATTTGCGAAAAACCTTTTAGAAGTCCACACCATAGTTGTTCTGATATTGCATTAATAGGAGGTGGAAATAACTTGCCTCAACCTGGTGAAATATCATTAGCGCACAATGGCGTTTTGTTTTTAGATGAGCTTCCAGAATTTAAAAGAAATGTGTTAGAAGTTTTGCGTCAACCACTAGAAGACAGAGAAGTTACCATTTCTAGAGCAAGATTTAGTGTTACTTACCCAAGTAGTTTTATGTTGGTGGCAAGTATGAATCCGAGTCCAAGTGGATTTTTTAACGATCCAAACTCACCTATGACATCTTCTCCACAAGAAATGCAACGTTATCTAAGTAAAATTTCTGGCCCGTTATTAGACAGAATTGACATTCATATTGAGGTTACTCCTGTTCCGTTTGCTAAATTATCTGAAGAACAAAAAGGAGAATCATCCGTAGCAATTAGAAAGCGCGTTACAGCTGCAAGAGAAATACAATCAATTAGGTTTAAAGATTTTGAAAATGTACATTATAATGCGCAAATGAGTGTAAAACAGATTCGTGAATTCTGCAAATTATCACCAGAAAGTTTATCACTTTTAAAAACTGCTATGGAAAAATTAAATCTTTCGGCAAGAGCTTATGACAGAATTTTAAAAGTTTCTAGAACCATTGCAGATTTAGCTAATAAAAAAGATATTTCTCCAGATCATATAGCAGAAGCTATTCAATATAGAAGTTTAGATAGAGAAGGCTGGTTAGGGTAAAATTTACTTTTTATAAAATCGGCTGGCAAACACACTTGCGTTAAGGATAGAAACGGCATCCTTTTTTGAGGAACGAAAAAAAGATATAGCCTTTCGACTTCGCTCAAGATAAATTCCAACCTGTTAAAACTCCCGTAAAAGAGATTGCTTCGTCATTCTTCCTCGCAATGACAACAAAAAAACCCTTACATTTCTGCAAGGGTTTCAAATATCTATAAGCGAAGTAATCTAAAAATCTTGCTTCTAATAATCTGATTAATATCTATAATGTTCTGGTTTATAAGGACCATCAACAGTTACACCAATGTAAGATGCTTGGTCTTCACGTAATTCTGTAAGCTCCACTCCTATTTTAGCTAAGTGTAATTTTGCTACTTTTTCATCTAAATGTTTTGGTAACATATACACTTGGTTTTCATAAGCATCTCTGTTTGTCCAAAGTTCAATTTGAGCTAACGTTTGATTTGTAAATGAGTTAGACATTACAAAACTTGGATGACCAGTTGCACAACCTAAATTTACCAAACGACCTTCTGCTAAAATGATAATATCTTTTCCTGCGATATTATATTTATCAACTTGTGGTTTAATAGTATCTTTTGTGTTTCCGTGGTTTTTGTTTAACCAAGCCATATCAATTTCGTTATCAAAATGCCCAATGTTACAAACAATAACTTTGTCTTTCATTGCTTCGAAATGACGACCTTGAATAATGTCTTTATTTCCAGTAGTAGTAATAATAATATCAGAATTACCAACAACAGTTTCTAATCTCTTAACTTCAAAACCATCCATAGCAGCTTGTAAAGCACAAATTGGGTCTATTTCTGTAACCGTTACAATTGCACCTGCTCCTTTAAAAGATGCTGCTGTACCTTTACCAACATCTCCATAACCACAAACCGTTACACGTTTACCTGCTAACATAATATCTGTTGCTCTTCTAATTGCATCTACTGCAGATTCTTTGCAACCATATTTATTATCAAATTTAGATTTAGTTACAGAATCGTTTACATTAATTGCTGGCATTGGTAAAGTTCCTGCCTTTACTCTGTCATACAATCTGTGAACTCCAGTTGTAGTTTCTTCAGATAAACCATTAATTCCGGCAGCTAATTCTGGATATTTATCCAAAACCATATTAGTTAAATCTCCACCATCATCAAGAATTAAGTTTAATGGTTTTCTATCTTCACCAAAGAATAACGTTTGCTCAATACACCAGTCAAATTCTTCTTCTGTCATATCTTTCCAAGCGTAAACTGGCGTTCCTGCAGCTGCAATTGCAGCTGCAGCTTGATCTTGCGTAGAAAAAATATTACAAGAACTCCAAGTTACCTCAGCCCCTAAAGCTTGCAAAGTTTCAATTAAAACGGCTGTTTGAATGGTCATATGCAAACATCCTGCAATTCTTGCACCTTTTAATGGCTGCTCGTTTTTATATTCTTCTCTTAAAGACATTAATCCAGGCATTTCTGCTTCTGCCAATTCAATTTCTTTTCTTCCCCAATCTGCTAAAGAAATATCTTTTACTTTAAAAGGAACGTATGTAGCGGTTTTTGTGCTCATATTATGTATATTTATATTCTAATTTTTTCGAGCTGCAAAGTTACGACATCCATTTTAAATACATATGCCTCTTTACAAAAGTTTAACGGTTGATAAAAACATTAAAGTTCTGATTTGGAAGATAGAAGAGTCTTTTGAATATTTATCTAAAGGAATTTCTTTGACAAATAATAGTCAGACACGTTTAGATAATATGAAATCAGAATTGCATCAAAAAGGATTTTTAAGTGTAAGACATTTACTAAAAAAAGTGGGTTATGCTGATGAAGATCTAATCTATGACGAGTATGGTAAACCGCATTTAAAAGACGGAAAACATATTTCTATTACACATTCTTTTACCTTTTCTGGGATTATAGTTTCTGATGGCAATCCTGTTGGAATTGACATTGAAAAACAGCGTGAAAAGATTTTGAAAATTGCGCATAAATTCACGCCATTTGAAGAATACAAAACCATTGCAAATGTTGATGCTTTAATCAGTAAACTAACCATTGTTTGGGGAGCAAAAGAGAGTTTGTATAAAATCTACGGAAAGAAAAAATTACTCTTTCTGCATCATATTTATATTGAAGATTTTAAGTTTGCAGATGAAAAAACTTCGGGTGAAATTCGTTATAATGGTGATGTTAGCTCTTACAATATTCACTTTTTAGAGTTTGATGGTTTTACGTGTGTATTTGCTTATTAAAAATAAGTTGTAAAGTTGAAAGTTACAAAATAACAAACTTTGTCATTGCGAAGAACGAAGCAATCTCTTCTTAAAAATAGATTACTTCGTTATTCTTCCTCGTAATGACATTTAGCTTTTGTATTTTCGCAATTGTGAATATTTACCAAAACATTTTATCAGCAAAAAAAGAAGGCAAAAAACTGTTAGCAGTTTTAATTGATCCTGAAAAATTTGAGGTTGAAAAAACAACTTCTTTTTTCGAGAAAGTACATAAATCAATTACTACGCATATTTTTGTTGGCGGAAGTACAGATAAAAACAATCAAACTTCAACTGTTGTTTCTATAATAAAAAAGGCAACAAAATTACCTGTTATTTTATTTCCTGGTGATGTAAAACAAATCACAAACAAAGCAGATGCAATTCTATTTTTAAGCCTGATTTCTGGTAGAAATCCAGAGTATTTAATTGAGCAACAAATTAAATCAGTTTCAATTTTAAAAAATGCTGATTTAGAAATTTTACCTACAGGTTATATTCTTGTTGATGGAGGAAAAGAAACTGCAACCCAAAAAGTAAGCAATACAAAACCAATTTCTCAAAACAATATAGAACTCATTGTAAACACAGCATTAGCTGGTGAATTTTCTGGAAAAAAAATTATTTACTTAGAAGCTGGAAGTGGCGCCACAACGCCTTTAGACGCAAGTATTATTTCTCTTGTAAAAAAAAACTTATCAATTCCTTTAATTGTTGGTGGCGGAATTCGTTCTAAAAAACAACTCGAAAATGCTTTTAAATCTGGTGCAGATTTAGTAGTTATAGGTACTGCTTTTGAAAATGATGAAACCTTTTTTAATCAACTTAAATAATAACAAATGTCAACTATTTTCGATTTTTTCCTAAACGCTTATCAAAATACACCAACCTCTTTTATTGTATTAGAAGCTATTGCTTTTGTTTTTGGAATAGCAAGTGTCTGGTATGCAAAAAAAGAAAATATTTTAGTGTATCCAACAGGATTAATTGCCACAATAATAACCGTTTATTTATTATACAAAGCACAGTATTTTGGAGATATGATGATGAACTTCTACTATTCTATTATGAGTATTTATGGTTGGTGGAACTGGTCTAGAAAAAGAAATAACAAAGTTGTTGTGCCAATATCTAGAACAACATTTAAAGAAAAAATAATTGGTATTGGCTTAGTAATTTTAACAATGTTAGTTACTTATGGGGTTTATAGGTATTTTGGAAATGAGATTAAAACCGAAAACTATTTAGACATTTTTACTTCTGGAGTCTTTTTTACAGCAATGTGGTATATGGCAAATAAAAAGTTAGAAAACTGGACTCTTTGGATTTTTGCCGATTTAATTACTGTGCCACTTTATGCTTATCGTGGTTTAGGAATGTTATCTTTACAATATCTAATATTCACTATTTTAGCTATTCAAGGTTATATCGTATGGAAAAAAAGCTTAGACAAAAACCAATCAATCTAGTAAAGGTTGTTTTATTTGGACCAGAATCTACAGGAAAAACAACGCTTTCTAGACAATTAGCACGCCATTACAATACGGTTTGGGCGCCAGAATTTGCTAGAGAATATTTACAAAACAAATGGAATAATGAACGTAAAACTTGCGAAAAGGACGATTTAATTCCCATTGCAATTGGGCAAATGAAATTAGAAAATAAGTTGGCTAAAAAAGCGGATAAAGTTCTAATTTGTGATACAGATTTACTAGAAACAAAAGTATATTCTGAAGAATTTTATGGTGGTTTTGTTGATAAAAAATTGAATGAAGCCGCTAATAAAAATCAATACGATTTATATTTGTTAACCTACATTGATACCCCTTGGCAAGAAGACGATTTACGAGACAGACCTGAACTACGTTTAGAAATGTTTACTGCTTTCGAAAAATCTTTAAAAGATCATAATAAATCTTACATTTTATTAAAAGGTGATAAAGAAACACGATTAAAAAAAGCTACAAAAGCTATTGATAAACTAATTGCAGAAAAAGAAAATTTATATTCTTTTTCAGATTCTTTAATTGATATAGATATGCATTTTTTACATCAAAATATAGATGATTTTAGCAATTCTTACGACTATTAATGAATTCTGAAAACATTTTAAAAGAATTAAAATTTAAAGCTATCAGAAGTTCTGGCGCTGGTGGCCAACACGTAAACAAAGTGTCTTCTAAAATTGAATTGACTTTTGATTTAGAAAACGCTAGCTCCTTATCTAAAGAAGAAAAAGAGCGTTTACAAAACAAGCTATCATCAAAACTAACAAAAGAAAATTTACTCATTTTATTTTGCGATGAATCTCGTTCGCAACACAGAAATAAAGAAATTGTTATTAAGCGGTTTTTAGATTTGTTAAAAACAAATTTAGTTAAACCCAAAAAAAGAAAAGCTACAAAGCCAACTAAGGCATCTATTAAAAGAAAAACAGAAAATAAAAAAAGGACTTCTGTTAAAAAAGCTTTAAGAAGAAAACCTAAAATTGAATAAAAAGTCATTTTTTTGTTTCTCTTTTAAAAAATCCGATTTACTTTTGCAGCGTTCTCATAAAGGGGTGCTTTTTAGTTCTTAGTTTTTAGGTTTTTAGTTTTTAGTTCTTAGTCTCATCAGACTTAATAACTTTTAACTTTTTAACTTTTTAACTTTTAACTTTTTTAGGCTGAGATCATACCCAAAGAACCTGGGCAAATAATGTTGCCAAGGGATTTATAACAATGTCATTGCGAAGAATTAAATTCTGAAGCAATCTTATTTTGATGAGATTACCACGTCGTAAACTCCTCGTAATGACAAATAATTATTCAATATTAATTACAAGAATAATTACCTCTTTTTATTCGTTTTAAATTTTTTAAAATGAAAAAAATTACCATTTTTTTATTCTTGTTTGCAAGTATACTTGTAAACGCCCAAACATTTACACTTAAAGGAAAAGTTGTAGATGAAAACAATGAATCTTTGCCAGGAGCAACTATTTTGGTTAAAGAAACAAACCAAGGAACATCAACAAATTTTGATGGAAAGTTCAGTCTAAACCTTACAAAAGGTAAGTACACAATTCAAGTTTCATTTATTGGTTACAAAACGATTTCTAAAGAAATTAATTTTACAAAAAATGATGAAATTAATTTTGCTTTAATCCCAATTTCTACTCTTTTAGACGAAATTTTGGTGTCTGCTGTTCGTGTAAAAGCGGATGCGCCAGTTACACATTCTAACATCACAAAAAAGGAGATTGCCAAACGTAATTTAGGACAAGATATTCCTATTTTAATGAACTATTTACCCTCAGTAGTTACAACATCTGATGCAGGTGCCGGTATTGGTTACACAGGAATTCGTGTTCGTGGTTCTGATGCAACTAGGGTAAATGTAACTATTAATGGTATTCCGTATAACGATGCTGAAAGTCAAGGAACTTTTTGGGTAAATATGGGCGATTTTGCTTCATCAACCCAAAGTTTACAGTTACAGCGTGGAGTTGGAACATCAACCAATGGTTCTGGTGCTTTTGGTGCAAGTTTAAATATTTTAACGGATGCAGTTTCTGAAGAAGCTGGTGGAGAGATCTCGAATTCTTTTGGTTCTTTCGGAACCAGAAAACACACTGTAAAATTTACCACAGGGAAAGTAAATGAGCATTTTGAATTTGCAGGACGTTTGTCTAATATTTATTCTGATGGATATATAGACAGAGCTTTTACTGATTTAAAATCATACTTCCTTCAAGGTTCTTATACAGATGAAAATACTTTAATTAAAGCATTGGTTTTTGGAAACAAAGAAAAAACATATCAAGCGTGGTATGGTTTAACAGCAGCTGAATTAAAAGTAAATCGCAAAAAAAACCCTTATACTTATGAGAATGAAACCGATAACTATTGGCAAGATCATTTTCAATTACATTGGAACCAAAAATTAAACAACAATTGGTCTACCAATGTTGGTTTTAATTATACTCGCGGTAAAGGATATTATGAGCAATATGAAGATGACACAGATGAAATTTCTCTTTATAACGGAATTGTAGTTGCTACAGATACTAAAACTAAAAAAGGTAAAATTATCCCTATTACAGATTTAATTAGAAGACGTTGGTTAGACAATCATTTTTATGTTTTAAATGCAAATGCAACCTATAAAAAAGAAAATTTAGAAATTATAGGAGGTACTTCTTTTAGTTATTATAAAGGAGACCATTTTGGTGAAGTAATTTGGGCAAAACATTTTGCACCATCAGCAAATATTAGAGATCGTTATTATTTTGGAGATGCCTCTAAAACAGATAATTCTACATTTATTAAATCAACTTTTTCTTTCTCAGATAATTTTAAAGCATTTGTAGATTTACAAGGTAGGTTTGTAAACTATAAAACAAACGGAGTTAACTCTAAAAGGAAACCTTTTGTTGTAAATAAAAATTTTAACTTTTTTAATCCAAAAGTAGGATTAACCTATTTTTATAACTCTAATCATAGTTTGTATGGTTCTTATGCAAGAGCAAATAGAGAGCCTAATAGAGATGATTTTAAAAACGGTACAGACACACACGAAACTTTAAACGATTTTGAATTGGGTTGGCGTTTTAAATCTGATAAAATTAAAGTTAATACAAACCTGTTTTATATGAATTATATTAATCAATTAGTATTAACAGGTGCAGTAGATGATGTTGGTAGCCCAATTAAAACAACAAGTGGACAAAGTTATAGAGCCGGTATAGAAATAGATGCTGATATTTCTTTGACAGAAAAAATATCTATAAAACCAAATTTTGCTTTTAGTAAAAATAAAAATGTTGATTTTTACATTACTAAAAATAAAAAACCTGTTAAGTTAGGCAATACTCCAATTTCTTATTCTCCAGAAATTGTTGCTGGAAATATATTAACTTATAAACCTTTACAAAATGCACAAATATCTATCTTGTCTAAATATGTTGGAGAACAATTATTAAATAATATTAATGATCAACAATCAAAATTAAAAAGTTACTTTTTAAATGATTTAAATATTGTGTATCAGATACCAACAAAAAAAGTATTTAAATCTATTATTATAACGGGTTTAGTAAATAATATTTTTAATGTAAAGTACGAATCTAACGCAATTGATTATGGAGGTGGTTATATCTATTATTTTCCACAAGCTGGCACAAACTTTTTAGCAGGCGTAACCTTAAAGTTTTAAGAATCATAAATTTTACTAAAGTAAAAATCCCAAACTTTCGTTTGGGATTTTTATTACTTTTTAATTTTACAAGTATTAATGCCAAATATTGAAAATATTGGGCATTTACTAGTTAAAGCAGTAAGTAATAAAATTATTGCAACTGCCCAAAGAAGATAACCTATCCAAGGAGATTCAAATTCTTTTGTGTAAGCAAAATATGTAGCAACCAATGCTAATATTATTCTTACCAGCTTGTCTATTGTTCCTACATTTTTAGTCATAATTTTACTTTTAACTATTATTAATATTTTAAGAATCTATTCTACCAACTGCACAACTTACAAAAGATTTTGCTTTGTGTACGATTGTATTTTTATCACCAACTTCTGGATAACCTAGTTTAGATAACTTTAATTTAATTTCTTCTAAGTTATCTTTTTCTGAGGCAATAGAAACTATAGATTTTTCAATATCTATTTCTACTTCTTTAACTCCTTTTAATGATAAAATTCCTTTTTTTATTGTTGATGCACAACCACCACATTTTAAGTTTTCTATTTGTATCTCTGTATTCATAATTCTTAATTTTCGGTTTTCCATTTTGTATAACCTCCTAGAACGTTATACACTTCAAATCCTTTTTCTTTTAAAATTTTAGCGGCTTTACCACTTCTATTACCACTTCTACAATAAAGGTAAACAGGTTTCTTTTTATCTATTTTTTTTATTGCTTTATTAGCAAAATCATCATCAAAAAAATTAATAAAAATTGAGTTTTCTATATTCCCTTGTGCAACTTCTTTGGGTGTTCTAACATCTATTAGTTGAATTTTTTCTTTTTCTAAAAGAACTTTTAATTCTTTTGTAGAGATAGTCTTAATTTCTTCTTGGGCATTACAATTAATTAAAAGAAAACTTAAACTAAATAGAAATATAAAACGTTTCATTTTTTTATTTTAAAGTTGATGGACAAACTGTTATTGTTCTTTTAATATTAGTATTTCTAATTGCAGCATAACCACCTGCAACATCAATTACCTTATGAAAACCTCTTGCTTTTAAAATTGAAGCTGCAATAACAGAACGATAACCTCCTGCACAATGCACATAAAAATCTTTATCTGTTGGAAACTCTGCAATATGATTATTTAAATAATCTAAAGGTGTAGAAGGCACATCAATAATATGCTCATTATTATATTCTCCTGGTTTTCTAACATCAAAAACCAATGATTTTTCATTTATTTTAGTTTCTAAAACATCAGCAGAAACAGACATTAAAGTATCGATTTCTTTATTTGCTTTTTTCCAAGAGTCAAAACTTCCTTCTAAATATCCTAAGACATTATCAAACCCAACTCTAGACAAGCGAGTAATGGTGTCTTCTTCTCTACCAATTGGAGTTACCAACAAAATTGGTTGGTTAATATCTTTAATTAATGCGCCAACCCAAGGTGCAAATCCGCCATCGATACCAATAAAAATTGATTGAGGAATAAATCCTTTTATAAATTCTGATTGATGACGCACATCTAAAACAATAGCATTTGTTTCGTTTGCAATTACTTCGAAATCTTTAACAGACAAAGGTTTTGCGTTTTTTTTAATTACTTCTGCAACATCTTTATAACCTTCTTTATTTAGTTTTACATTTAGAGGAAAATATGCTGGCGGAGGTAATAATCCGTCAGTTACTTCTTTAATAAATTCTTCTTTGGTCATATTAGCTCTTAATGCGTAATTGGTTTTTTTCTGATTGCCAATAGTACCCACAGTTTCTTTACTTAAGTTTTTACCACAAGCAGAACCCGCTCCATGCGCAGGATAGACTATAACATTATCTGCTAAAGGCATTACTTTATTGCGTAAACTATCGTATAAAAAACCCGCTAAATCTTTTTCTGTGATGTCTCCTTTTTGTGCTAAATCTGGACGTCCAACATCTCCTAAAAACAAAGTATCTCCACTAAAAATTGCGTGGTCTTTTCCGTTTTTATCTTTTAACAAAAAACAAGAACTCTCCATTGTATGACCAGGTGTGTGTAATACTGTAATGCTAATATCACCTAATTGAAACACTTGATTGTCTTCTGCTATAATTGCCTCAAAGTTTGGTTTTGCTGTTGGACCAAATACAATTTTTGCGCCTGTTTTTTCAGCAAGAGTTACGTGTCCGCTTACAAAATCTGCGTGAAAATGTGTTTCAAAAATGTATTTAATTTTTGCATTGTTTTTTTCTGCTTTATCAATATAATCTTGTACTTCTCTTAATGGATCTATAATAGCAACTTCGCCATTACTTTCTATATAATAAGCTCCTTGTGCTAAACAACCTGTATAAATTTGTTCTATTATCATTTTAATTCTCTTATCTATTTATGCATCAAAATAACATTGAAATTTAATTTTTATCAATGATATTTATCAGTCTTAATTTTAGTTATATGCTTGATGTATGTATTTAGAATATTTTTCTTGTTCTTCTCTATTGCCAGTTTTATAAAATATGACAGCATTATTTGAACGCATAAAAAAGTGATTAATGTCTATTATTGATAAAATTCCACTTTTAAATAGATCGTCTCTTACAGGACCTTTAACACCTGCAAAATAGAAAGTAACTCCTTTTTTCTTATAAAATTTAATTCGTTCTTTTAACATTTCTACACCTGTACTATCTACTCTATTTATGCTTTCTGCATCTAAAACAATGAGCTTTAAATTATCTCCTTTTTTATGCGCCAAATCATCTAATTTGTCTCTAAAATAACTTGAATTTGCATAAAAAATTTGTGCATCAAACCTAAAGATTAAAATATCGTTTTCTATAATAACTTCTTCAAAACGATTTCTATTTCTATAAAAATTTGAGTTGGGCACTTTTCCTAATTCAGCAACATAAGGTCTAGATGTTCTAAAAATTAATACGATTAAAGACAAACCTACTCCAACAATTATTCCATATTCTATTCCTAATAATAATGTTGATATAAATGTGGCAAACATCAACCAAAAATCTAAATGATTTGCTTTCCATAAAAAAGCAGCTTCTTTAATATTTACCAAACCAAAAACTGATACAATTATTATTGCTGCCAACACAGTTTTGGGTAAATAATAAAATAATGGCGTTAAAAACAACAAGGTTAAAACAACCATTATTACAGATATTAATGCTGCCATTCCTGTTTTTGCACCACTTTCTTGATTAATTGCTGAACGCGAAAAACTTGATGTACTTGGATATGCTTTAAACAAAGAACCCACCATATTGCTTAATCCTAATGCAATTAATTCTTGATTGGGTCTAATTCTATATTCATCTTGTTTTGCTTCTAATGATTTTCCTATGGATATAGTTTCTAAATAACCAACCATTACTAATGTTAATGCAATGGGTAATAATTCTCTAATTTGTTCTAAATCAAACTCTGGAACACCAAAAACTGGTAACCCTGAAGGAATGTCTTTTACAATGGCAACATCATTATAAGATTTTCCGAAGAATTTCATAATGATAATCCCCAGAATAACAACAATTAGTGCGTTGGGTATTTTTTTATTTATTTTTCTAAAAATGATAATTACAACTACAGAAACTAACCCTATTACAGTTGTATGATAATGATAACTTGAAATTTGAAGCCAAATATCTTCTACAACATATTGTATTTGATCACTTTGCACAAAATCTACGCCCAATAAATTTCGAAATTGATTGAAGCCAATAATTAATGCTACTGCAGATGTAAAGCCTGTTATAACTGGTTTTGATAGAAAGTTTACTATAAACCCTAAACTAAAAACTCCCATTATAAATTGAATGGCGCCTACCATTAATGCCAATAAAATTGCAATAGAAATATAACTTTCTGAACCTGCTAAAGCTAAAGTAGAAACACCTGTTGCCACTATTAAAGAATCCATTGCTACTGGCCCAATAGCAACTTGCCTAGAGGAACCAAAAATGGCATACATTACTTGCGGCACTAACCCACAATACAAACCATAGATTGGTGGCAATCCTGCAATTAAAGCATAGGCAATACCTTGCGGAATTAAAATAATACTCACTGTAATTCCTGCTACTAAATCGCCTTTAAAAAGTGATGTATTGTAGTTGGGTAACCATTCTAAAATTGGTATGATTTTTTTGAAATTCATAAGCCCATCCTAACCTTCCCAAAGGGAAAGAACTTTTACTCTCGTGTTAAAATAATTCTCCTTGGTTTTTTCCTTTAATTCTCCCTAAATGTTTGTATGCTAAACCTGTAGCTTCTCTACCTCTTGGCGTTCTCATTATAAAACCTTGCTGAATTAAAAAAGGTTCATATACTTCTTCTATGGTTTCTGTATTTTCTGATACTGCAGTTGCAATGGTTCCTAAACCTACTGGGCCTCCTTTAAATTTATCAATAATAGTTGCCAAAATTTTATTATCCATTTCATCTAAACCGTGTGCATCTACATTTAATGCTTTTAGTGCGTATTTTGCAATTTCTATGGTTATTGTTCCATCTCCTTTAATTTGAGCAAAATCGCGAACTCTTCTTAATAACGCATTTGCAATTCTTGGTGTTCCTCTACTTCTACCAGCAATTTCTATGGCTGCCTCCATAGAAATAGGAACCTTTAAAATATGTGCACTTCTTTGAATTATGGTAGTTAATAATTCTGTTTTATAATAATGTAATCTACTACTAATACCAAATCTAGCTCTCATTGGCGCAGTTAATAATCCTGAGCGAGTAGTTGCGCCTATTAAAGTAAATGGTTCTAAATTGATTTGAACTGTTCTGGCATTTGGACCAGATTCTATCATAATATCAATTTTATAATCTTCCATAGCAGAATATAAATACTCTTCTACTATTGGACTTAATCTGTGTATTTCATCTATAAAAAGCACATCTCTTTCGTCTAAGTTTGTTAGCAAACCTGCTAAATCTCCTGGTTTGTCTAAGACTGGACCAGAAGTAACTTTTATACCCACATCTAATTCGTTGGCTAAAATATGTGCCAAGGTTGTTTTACCTAATCCTGGAGGTCCATGAAATAATGTGTGATCTAAAGCTTCTGCTCTTTGATTTGCAGCTTCAACAAAAACTTTTAAATTATCTATGGCTTGCTCTTGCCCTGTAAAATCATCAAAAGAAAGAGGTCTTAATTTTCTTTCTACATCTAATTCTTCACTTGTAAAATGATTGTTTTCAGGATTTAAGTTTTGGTTCATAACTACAAAGATAAATGATTTTAAACTAGACTTTAGTCTCTTTTGTTACACAAATATTTTGTCTTTTTAACTATAAATACCTGCTTCTATAAATGCTTTTTTTGATGATTCTGTTACATCGCCTTCAAACAGTTTTTCGTAACGAGCATCTAAAACATAGGCTTTTACTACTACTTTTGTTGCAGCATGGTCATCAAAATAGTCAAAAAACAAAATGGTTATTGGTTTGTCTATATTTAAATATCTTGATGTAATTGCGGCTTCTTCTACAATTTTTCTGATTTGAGAAACATCAACATTAATGGGTAACCATAAATTTACAACTACCATACAATCTAAAGCGCCTGAATTTGCGTTAGAAATACTGTCGGAAATAATTGCCGAATTTGGGATGGTTACAGTATTATCATCTAAAGTATTTACAATCGTATTTCTTAAGCCAATATTTACAACTTCTCCATAATTTCCTTTAATATTAATTCTATCTCCTATCTGAAAAGGTCTGTCTAAGATAATTAACAATCCTCCAAAAATATTTTTTACAATGTCTTGTAATGCAAAACCTAATGCCAAAGCAGATGAACCCATTAAGGCGTAAATTGCTTCTGCTGATGGATTAAAAAGTGTAATTACGAGTGTGTAGATTGCCAATGTCCAAACTAAAATCTTTATAACGGGCTGTAATCTTAGAATTTTTAATCGATGTCTGTTAAAGTTTTTTACTAAGTTTTTAAAAAACCAATCTAGTAATTTTATTAATCCCCAAGTAAGTATTATAACAATAATTATAGTAAGTATTTTGGTAATAGAAATTACTTCTGTTGCTGTAGAAATTGTGTTTTCTACATTGTTTGTTACGTCTTTAACTGTTTTTTCTTGCGCAAAATTAGAAATCGTAGTCAAGAAAAATAATGTGTATATTCCTTTTTTCATTTTATCTAAAATTTCTATTTAATCGTTCTCTTAACAAATCTTTTAAAAGATCTAAAAACATTAAGTTGATTCTGTATTCTGTTTTACCATTAATGGTAGATGTGGTTCTAACCAGCTGTTTTTCTAATAATTTTTCGATGCTTAATCTGCTTTCTCTATCAGAATTTCTAAGCACAATATTCAATTCTTTTATTGATAATGATCTGTGTTGAAAAATAGCTTCGAGAATAAATAAATCACTTAAAGACAAATCATCTAAAACCTTAATTTCTAAAGGTTTTATAAAAACCGTTTTTTCTTTTACATTGTATGCAGAATTTCTAGCATACAAAATTGCTTTAGAGATGTTTCCTTTAGAAAAAGCAAATAACTTTTTAAAAAACAAGTTTTCTAATAACTTTTGCCTTTCTTTTTTTGTTGCTTTTTTTAATTGTTTATCTGTGCTTTTAGTAATCTTAGTTGGCTTTAGAAATATTGTTTGATATCCTTGATTTCTATCTAAAATTTCAGCTTTTAGCTGTTCATTAGAAATAGGTTTTAAATGTAAGATTGATGGAAAATGTGATGAAAAATATTTAACTCTATTTAGATAATAAAAAGAATATTTGTTGATAGAAATTATCCAATAAATTTTATTTTTTGTTGCGTGTAAAAACAATAAAAAATCTTCTAACAAATCAAAACCACGAATTCTTCTTATAAAAAGTCTTTCAATATTTTCTAGAATAATTATTTCGCTTTCTTCTGATGAATTGATAAACTTTTCTAAATCTTTTAAGGTTTTAAATTCTGCTTCTATTCTTAAAAGATTTACTAAAATTCCTATCAACTTTTTATAAGAATCTATTGCTTGGTTGGTTTCTAAAATTTTTGCTGATGGATAAATATAAGTACTTGCGTGTAGTAATGAAGTTCCGCCTTCACCTGGATCATCAACCACTAAAAGAGGCGATTTTACGATTTTCCAATTATCATAAGCCAATTCTAAACTTTTTAATTCTTCTTCTCTATTCTTTAAAGAATCTTTATTTTGAATTGGAAAAAGTGTAAATCGTTCTAAATATTCATCTGGTAATTGAATCTTTTCTTCAGCTTCTTCTATTATTGATATTTCTTTTTTATCTTCAATATCAAAGAGTTTATAAAGGAAACTTATACTATTTTGAATTTTTTCTAAAACAGCCATTTTTGTAATTTGTTAGTAAAAGCTAAGATAACAAATCAAAATGATACTTCTTATACAACAAAAAGCCTTTCCAAAAATTTGGAAAGGCTTTCACTTTATATATTAGATTCCTGTCTGCGCAGTAATGACAGTTTAATTCTTAAGATGGTTCTTCTCCATCTAATAAAGGCGTGGTTTGTAACACAAAATCTTGACCGTGTAAATAATCGCTATCATCATCATTAGGGTCAACTTTTTTACTATAATCATAAGCCCATCTATGAACTTCAGGAATTTTTCCTGGCCAATTTCCATGAATATGTTCTACTGGAGTTGTCCATTCTAACGTATTTGAATTCCAAGGGTTTTGCGTTGCTTTTTCACCTCTATAAATTGAGATAAAGAAGTTTGCGATAAAAAATATCTGAGCAAAACCACCTACCAATGCAAAAATTGTAATTACAACATTTATGTCTGCTAAATCATCAAACATTGGGAAATTTGTATTTGTATAATATCTACGTGGCAAGCCTGCTAAGCCAATAAAGTGCATTGGCCAGAAAACACCGTAAGCACAAATTATAGTTAACCAAAAATGCCAATATCCTAAGGTTTTATTCATCATTCTACCATACATTTTTGGAAACCAGTGATACACACCAGCAAACATCCCGAAAATTGCAGAAACGCCCATTACTAAGTGAAAATGTGCTACAACAAAATAAGTATCATGCACATTAATATCTAAAGCAGAATCTCCTAAAACCAACCCTGTTAAACCACCTGTAACAAATGTAGAAACCAATCCTATTGAGAATAACATTGCTGGGTTTAATTGTAAATTTCCTTTCCACAAAGTGGTAACCCAGTTAAAAGATTTTACTGCAGATGGAATTGCAATTAATAAGGTTGTAAATGTAAATACGGATCCTAAGAAAGGATTCATTCCAGAAACAAACATATGATGCCCCCAAACAATTGTAGATAAGAAAGCAATTGCTATAATAGAACCAATCATAGCCCTATATCCAAAAATTGGTTTTCTAGAATTTACAGATAGTATTTCAGAAACTATACCCATTGCTGGTAAGATTACAATATATACTTCTGGGTGACCTAAGAACCAAAATAAATGTTCAAATAAAACGGGCGACCCTCCTTGGTAATGTAAAACTTCTCCTGATATAAATATATCTGATAAATAGAATGATGTTCCAAAACTTCTATCAAAAATTAATAATAAAGCCGCAGATAATAATACTGGGAAAGAAACTACTCCAATAATTGCAGTCAAAAAGAATGTCCAAATTGTTAATGGCAATCTTGTCATTTTCATTCCTTTAGTTCTTAAATTGAATATTGTTACAATATAGTTTAACGAACCAATTAAAGATGATGCAATAAATATTGCCATAGAAACCAACCATAAAGTCATCCCTGCACCAGAACCTGGCATTGCTTGTGGTAAGGCAGAAAGCGGAGGATAGATTGTCCATCCAGCAGATGCTGGACCAGCTTCAACAAATAAAGAAATTACCATTATTATACTTGATAAAAAGAATAACCAATAGGAAATCATATTTAAGAAACCTGAAGCCATATCTCTTGCTCCTATTTGTAATGGAATTAACAAGTTAGAAAATGTACCACTTAAACCTGCTGTTAATACAAAGAATACCATTATAGTACCATGAATTGTTACTAATGCTAGGTACATATCTGGGTTCATTATTCCGTCTGTTTGATGTGGTCCTAAAAAAGCTTCAATAATTGAAAACGATTTTTCTGGCCATGCAATTTGCATACGGAATAACATAGACATAAGCACACCAATGATTCCCATAAACATACCAGTTACTAAAAACTGCTTAGAAATCATTTTATGATCTTGACTAAAAATATATTTTGTTACAAATGTTTCTTTATGATGATGTTCTGACATAATCCTTATTAATTAATTTGTAGTGTCTTTTAATTATAATTATTTAATAACTGATGCTAAAGTTGGTTGTTTTGCAATCCATTCTTTATATTCTTGTTCTTCTACAACAGTAATTTTCATTTGCATATTGTAGTGAGAAGCACCACAAATTTTATTACATAATAACAAATAATCAAATTCATAAGGTTCTTCTCCTTTGGCTTTTCTTATTTTATTAATCCCTTTTGTTTTTTCTATAACTTCAGATTGTGCTCTCATTTCTTCAGTTGTGTATTTTGGTGTAAAACCAAACTCTGTTACCATACCTGGTACACAATTCATTTGTGCTCTAAAGTGAGGCATATAAGCTGAGTGTAATACATCTTGAGAACGAAATTTGAAATGAATTTTTCTGCCTTTTGGCAAATACAATTCAGTTACTTGCTTATCATCTTGAGAGTTCTTGTCAGTCATATCAACACCCATTGTGTTAATACCTTTTATATAGTTTACGTTTCCAAAACCTAAAGTATTATCTTCTCCTGCATAACGTGCATCCCATCTAAATTGTTGAGAATAAACCTCTATAACAATAGGATCTTTATCGTCCGATAAATCCATAATATTGTTCCATTGCCATAATCCGTAACCAATTAAAACTACTAAAACTACCGCAGGCGTAATGGTCCAAATAGCTTCTAATTTATGACTGTCTGCATAAAATTTTGCTTTTTTATCTTTATTGCCTTTGTATTTAAATGTAAAGTAGAAAATTACAAATTGCATTACAAATTGTACAATACCAATTAGCCAAAAGGTAATATTAAAAAGGTTATCATCATGTTCTCCTTCTATAGAAGCAGATTCTGGTAACATAATAACATTCATAAAGATTAAGCAATAAATCATCATTGCATATAAAAAAACCATAAAATATATGGCGTTTTTACCTTGAGTAACATTGTCTTTATCTGTAGCAATAGTGCCTCTTAAGTTCAAAATTCTGGTAATTTGCCAGAAACTTACACCGATTGCAACACCGATAAAAATATAAAATAAAGCTAGCATATGTATCTCGTCTTAATTATTTTAATTTAATTATTATTTATTAATGATGATCTGTTGATCCTTCTCCTCTGTGTTCAATATTATAATAATGGAAATGTTCACTTTCTTTTAAGAAAGGATTTCCTTTTGGAATAGGATTTGCTTTTGCAAATGCACTAAAAGTAGCATAAATAAATATTCCTAAGAAGAACAATAATGCACTAATTTCTGCAATACCAAAAGACCATTGAGCCCCAACTGTAGCTGGCATAATCATTACAAAAACATCTACATAATGTCCTGCAAGTATAACTAAACCTCCTAAAACTACAAACCAAGGAATGCTCTTAAAATCACTATTAATTAATAATAATATAGGAAACACAAAGTTCATTACTACCATTGCTAAAAATGGTAATTTATATTCGTTAAATCTTGCTACAAAATAAGTAGTTTCTTCAGGAATGTCTGCATACCAAATTAACATAAATTGAGCAAACCATAAATAGGTCCAGAATACAGAGAAACCAAACATAAATTTCGCTAAATCATGAATATGACTGTCATTAACTGCAGGTAAAGCTCCTTTAGAGCGTAAATATATGGTTACAAAAGCAATTACAGTTAATGCACTTACTAATAAACTAGCTAATACATACCAACCAAATAATGTAGAAAACCAGTGTGGATCTAATCCCATAATCCAATCCCAAGACATCATTGTTTCTGTAAGCATAAATAAGAAAATAAACCCTACAGAAACATTGTAGTTTAATTTGTAGGTTTTACCACCATCATTTACAGTATCTTCTTTGATAGAATTTCTACGGATAAACCATCTGTAAGCATTCCATATTGCTAAATAAACAACACTTCTAATTGCCCAACCTGGCACATTCATCCACCAAGATTTTCCTGCAACAATAGCATCGTATTTTTCGCTTGTTGGGTCAAAAGTACCTTCTGCCATCCAAGGAAACAAATGATTCCAATGCATAACTGCAGCTACAACCACACCAATCATAATAATAGAAGTTGGTACTAGATTAGCCGTAATTGCTTCCATTACTCTAAATAAAACAACAGACCAACCAGATTGTGCTACTCTTTGCGATGCATAAAAAGCCAATACTAATAAGGTTATTCCTAAGAAGAAGAATAAAGAAACATATAAAGCTGACCAAGGTTTGTTTTGTAATTGATGTAAAACGTGTTCTGCGTGTTCATCACTATGATTTCCGTGAGTTTCAGCATCAGAATGGTGATTATTACCTTCTTGTACGTGCGCATCTTTTTTAACATCATCGTGAGAAGAACTATGTGCATCTCCGTGAGAAGCTTGATGTGCTATTATTTCTTTTGCTTGTTCTACAGTTTTTGGTGCTGTAAAAAAACTATATCCAATTCCTACTAAACCTACCAAGATTAGTATTAATGAGAACATTTTTAATTTACCTGAGAATTGATACATATCTTTCGTATTCTATCTTTTTGTAATTATTTTGCTAAATCTGAACGTAATTTTTCAACGTATTGTACTATCTGCCAACGCTCTTTATACGTTATTTGCGATGTATGAGAACCCATTAAGTTTTTACCGTGCATAATTACATGATAAATACTACCCGCATTAATATCTCTGTCTGCATAATTTGGGATTCCAGAAAACTTTTCTCTTTGAGATAAAAAACCATTTCCATCACCTTTAGTTCCATGACAAGTTGCACAATAAATATCGTACATTTTTTTTCCGTTTGCTAAATTTTCTTCTGTTGCCTCTAAAGGATTTGTTAATGTAGCCTTAGCTAACTCATAGCCATCATTTGTATTAGGAATATCATATACAGGATGACCTCCTCTTGCAATTGTACCAGCAACAGGTTTAAGATTTACCTCTCCTTTATTATAAGGCGCATCAGCTCCATTTACATTATAAGGTACAGACTCATACATATCTGGCATAAACTGTACTTGGGGTTTTCTTTTGTCATTGCAAGAAATAATACTTGCAAAAACTACTAAAGCGATAATTAATTTAAAATTCTTCATTATCTATATATTATTGCTTGTCTACTACATTAATTTCTACGGCACCTGTTTTTGCTAATAAGGCTGTTAGTTCAGCTTCATTATTGTGTACAGGAATTTCCATTAAAAAATGGTCATCTGTAGTTCTTGGATCTGGATTTTCTGCTTCTTTAAAAGGCCATAATCTACTTCTCATATAAAAAGTAATTACCATTAAATGGGCTGCAAAAAATACAGTCAATTCAAACATAATTGGCACAAAAGCAGGCATATTTGCCCACCAAGTAAAGTTTGGTTTTCCACCAATATCTTGTGGCCAATCTTGAATCATCATATAATTGGTCATCCAAATGGCTACTGCCAAACCTGTAATACCATACATAAAAGCGGTAATTGCTAATCTGGTTGGTGCCAATCCCATTGCTTTGTCTAATCCGTGAACTGGAAAAGGACAAAATACTTCTTCAATGTGATGATGTTCTGCTTTTACAGCTTTTACTGCATCCATCAGAATTTCGTCATCATTATAAAACGCGTGAATAACTTTTGATGATTCCATAATTATTCTTTATCTTTTTTATCTGATTTACCTTCTACATTCACTACGCTAATAGCTGGTTTAGTAGGTATACCTTGTTCTCTTCTCTTCTTGTAAAATTCACCCGAAGATTTTAATATCGTTTTTACTTCCGCTTGTGCGATAACAGGAAATGTTCTTGCATATAAAAGGAATAATACAAAGAAGAATCCTATAGTTCCTATAAAAATACCTACATCTACAAATGTTGGTTCAAAACGCCACCATGTTGATGGTAAATGACCTTTACTTAATACAATGGCAATGATATCAAAACGCTCAAACCACATACCAATATTAATAAATATTGAAATGATGAAAGACCATATAAAGCTTCTTCTTATTTTCTTAAACCATAAAAACTGTGGCGTTAAAATGTTAAAGAATAACAATGAATAGAATGCCCAAGCATAAGGCCCTGTTGCAGCACCCACAGACAAATAGGTGTAGTTTTCATAAGGTGATCCTGTATACCAAGCAATAAAAAACTCAGTTGCATAGGCTACAGCTACAATTCCACCAGTTAAAATGATTACGATGTTCATATATTCTACGTGTAAACGTGTAATATATTCTTCCATATTGGTTACCTTTCTCATAATACCTAATAAGGTTTGCACCATTGCAAATCCTGAAAAGATTGCCCCAGCTACGAAATAAGGAGGGAAAATTGTGGAGTGCCATCCTGGGTTGATAGACGTAGCAAAATCCATAGATACAATAGTATGTACAGAAAGTACTAATGGCGTTGCTAAACCTGCCAATACCAAAGATACTTCTTCAAAACGTTGCCAATCTTTAGCTCTACCAGACCAACCAAAACTTAATAATGCATATATTTTCTTTTGGAAAGGTTTTACAGCTCTATCTCTAATCATTGCAAAATCTGGTAATAAACCTGTCCACCAAAAAACTAAGGATACAGATAAATACGTTGAGATTGCAAATACATCCCATAATAATGGTGAGTTAAAGTTTACCCACAATGATCCGAATTGATTAGGAATTGGCAATACCCAATATCCGTTCCAAGGTCTACCCATATGAATGATTGGGAACAATCCTGCTTGAAAAACGGCAAAAATTGTCATTGCTTCTGCAGAACGGTTTATAGCCATTCTCCATTTTTGACGGAATAATAAAAGTACAGCAGAAATCAATGTTCCTGCGTGACCAATACCTACCCACCATACAAAGTTAGTGATATCCCAAGCCCAACCAATGTTCTTGCTTAATCCCCAAACTCCAATACCAGTTCCTACTGTGTAAAAGATACATCCAAATCCCCAAAGCATTGCTGCCAAAGAAATATAAAACGCCATGTACCAATTCTTATTTGCTTTCCCTTCTATAGGTTTTGCAATGTCTTCGGTAATATCGTGATAACTTTTATCACCTAATACTAAAGGTTCCCTTATGGGTGCTTCGTAATGAGACATATTTATTACTTAATTTTATAATTTTAGTTAAAAGTTGAATGTTTTTAAAGTTGAAAAGTAGTTTTTTTTTTGACTTTTTAACTCTGAACTTTAAAACTTTCTAACTCATTTACGCTTCGTTTGTGTTTTTAACTTTAACTTGATAGATTACATTTGGTTTTGTCTGTAAATAATCTAACACGCCATAAGCTCTTTTATCTGCTACTAATGCTGTTACTTTGTCTTTTTTGTTGTTGATATCACCAAAAACCATAGCTCCTGTTGTACAAGCTGATGAACAAGCTGTTTCGAACTCATCTGTATTTACAGCTCTTCCTTCTTTCTTAGCTTTTAAAATGGTTGCTTGTGTCATTTGAATACACATAGAACATTTTTCCATAACTCCTCTAGAACGAACTACAACATCTGGGTTTAATACCATTTTACCATAATCGTTGTTCATATTAAAATCGAACTCGTTATTATTTGCATAATTAAACCAGTTAAATCTACGAACTCTATAAGGACAGTTGTTTGCACAATATCTTGTACCTACACATCTGTTGTATGCCATTTGGTTTTGACCTTGACGTCCATGAGATGTTGCTGCAACCGGACAAACCGTCTCACAAGGAGCATGATTACAATGCTGACACATCATTGGTTGAAAAGTAACTTCAGGATTTTCTGCTTCAGTTTCTAATGCTTCATACATTTCACCTCTACTTAATCCTAATTCTTTAGCATCTTCTCTGGTTTCTACTTCAGATGAATAATATCTATCTATACGCAACCAGTGCATATCTCTACCTATTCTTACTTCATTTTTTCCAACTACTGGCACATTGTTTTCTGCGTGACATGCAACTACACAAGCACCACAACCTGTACAAGAAGTTAAATCTATTGATAAATTAAAGTGATGCCCAACTTCTCTGTTGTGTTCATCCCATAAATCTATAGTATTTGCTTCTACTTCTTTATGATCGTAAGAAACAAAAGCAGGTTTGTTCCAAGTGTGTTTTGGATCTACTTTACTATTGTATTCTTTTAAAGAAGCTACTTTTAAAATATCATGACGTCCTGCAATTGTTTTTTGTACTTGCGTACAAGCAAATTTGTGTGTTCCTGATACTTTTTCTATGGTTACTCCGTATTGAATATTGTTTCCGTTAGCGTACAATGGATACGCATTTACGCCTACTTGCATTTCTTCTTTTAATCCAAAAGTTTTACCAAAACCTAAAGCCAAACCTACAGAACCTTTTGCTTGTCCTGGTTGAATCATAACTGGTACAACTACTTCTACACCATTTACAGAAACTTTTGCATAATCTCCGTCAATAGCACCATTATCTTTTACAGGATTAGAAAAATCTAACGCTTTGGCATCTGCTATAGACATTGTTAAATAATTATCCCAAGCAGCTCTTGTTATTGGATCAGGAAATTCTTGTAACCAAGGATTGTTGGCTTGTTTACCATCGCCTAAACCAGTTTTCGTGTATAAGTTTAATTCGAAACCTGACGCTTTTTTAGCGGAATTTGCTAATTGTTTTGCAGCATCTGCAATTGTTATTGCTGGCTCAAAATCTTCAATAATTCCAAATTCTACTTCTTTTTTAAAGAAACCATTATGCAAAGCTTTGTTCCAAGAACTTCCGTTTAAAACGTTTTCTGATGCATAAGCTTTTAAATAATCGTAATATTTTGTTGAATTACCAGACCATTTTAATAATACGTCTTGAAATTGACGCGTATTAAATAATGGTTGAATTGTTGGTTGCATTAAACCATACGTTACTTCATCAAACTGTGTATCTCCCCAAGATTCTAAGAAATGAGGTGTTGGCAATGCAAAATTCATAGAATTTGCGGTAGCATTCAATTCTGTTGATAATGCTACAGATAATGCTACTTTTTTTAATCCTTCAGAAAAAGCTGAAGCATTTGATAATGTATACACTGGATCTACATTGTAAGTAATTAAACCTCCAACTTTACCAGCATTCATATCAGCAACTAATTGAGCAACTTCTACATCATTTCCTTGACGGATATTTAATGTATTGTTTGTATCAATAATTTCGCTATTTAATATTTTATTGATTTCAAACGCAATTAATTGCGCATTTTTATCATTTAAACCTGTTAAAACAACACCTTTAGAACCCGCTTTTCTTAATTCTTTAGCCATTCTTTTTACTTCAGCATCTGCAGAAGTTGCTTTAGAGGGAACATTTGCTCCTGTAACAGCGTTGTATAAATTTAACAATGCAAATACTTGATCAGAAGGTTTTACAACCACTCTTTTATCTGCATTAGCACCTGTTAAAGACATATTGCTTTCAAAATGAACGTGGTAAGACATTTTACCAGTTTCTGGTTTTCTACCAGCTACATATCCTTTTTCAAATCCTCCGTGAAAATCGCCTAAAAAGTCAGCTCCAAAAGAAACAATTGTTGCCGCTTTATCTAAATGATAATTTGGTAATGCACGTCTGCCATACATTGCCATAAAAGCATCTGCTGCGCCTGCTTCTGAAACTGCATCGTAAACAACGTGTTTTACGTTTGGATTTGCAACAATAAAATCATCAATAATTTTATTTGTTGATGGGCTTGCCATTGTTCCTGTTAATAATACAACAGGTTTATTTGCTTCTTTAAGTTCGTTTAATTTAGCAATAATTTTAGCATCAGCATCATCCCAAGTTAAATACGATTCTTTATCTTGAGGTTCTTTTAAACGTAATTTTTCATCGTATAAAGAAAGAACAGCTGCTTGCACTCTTGCACTGGTTGATCCGTTTGCTTCTTTATTTGGCATTATTTGTATTGGACGACCTTCGCGTGTTTTAACCAACACATTTGCAAAATCGTAACCATCTGCCATAGAAGTTGCATACCAGTCTGCTACTCCAAGAGTAACATCGTCTGGTTTTACAACATAAGGAATAGCCTTTCTTACTGGACCTTCGCAAGCAGCCAAAGAAGCTGCTGCAGTAGTGAATCCAACATATTTTAAGAAATCTCTACGAGAAGTTGAAGAGTTCTCTAACGTTTCTTTATCACCTAAAAACTGATCTGTTGGAATTTCTTCTACAAACTCGTTTTTACTTAACGTTTCAACAATAGAACTTTCTTTAAGTTCTTCAACACTTTTCCAGTATTTTTTGTTTGAAGCCATTTATACTTTTATTTAATGATTGAAAGATTTAAAAATTGAAAAACAATTTTGCTATCCTTTAATTTTTGAATCTTTTAATTCTTTAATTTTTATTAATAGTGACATTTACCACACTCTTTACCACCTAATTGTGCAATGGTAACTTGCTCTACTTTGTATTTCTTAGCCAAATCTTCGTGAATTTTTTGGTAATAATCATTCCCTTTTAAATTCACTTTTGTGTCTTTATGACAATCTATACACCAACCCATTGTTAATGGAGAATACTGATACATTTCATCCATTTCTTCTACAGGACCATGACATTTTTGACATTTTAAACCTGCAACAGTTACGTGTTGTGAGTGATTGTAGTACACAAAATCGGGTAAATTATGAACTCTCACCCATTTTATAGGTTTTGTTTTACCTGTATATTCTAAATTATCTGGATCCCAACCAGCTGCATCGTAAATTTTTGCAATTTCTTTATCTAAATCTTCTTTTACATAAGTTCTACCATCCCATTCAACTTTTGTATCTTCTGCAACTTCATAAATATTTTTATGACAGTTCATACAAACATTTACTGATGGAATACCAGAAGTTTTACTATGTTTTGCTGATGAGTGACAATATTGACAATCGATTTTATTGTCTCCTGTATGTATTTTATGCGAAAATGCAATTGGCTGAATTGGCTGATAACCTTCATCTACACCAATTTTAAACATCAACCCAAAAGCAACATACGCACCTATTAACAATAAAAAGATTGTTGTTAGCACTTTTAAGAAAGTGTTTTGTTTTAAACCTTCCCAAAGTTCTTTTAAATCTGAACCTCCTGATTGTTTATTTCCTTTTAACTCACTAATTTGTTTTAACAAACTAGCAATCATTAAAAAGGCAACTATAATTGCTGCTGCTAAAATGTAAATTAGCCATCCTGGAGCTGTTCCTGTTTTAGAAGCATTCCCTGTTGCATTATCTGCAACAACTTCTTTCTTTTTAATCTCACCAACAGTTGTATAATATAAAATATCATCGATATCTTTATCTGTTAATTGAGGAAAAGCAGTCATTGGAGAGCCTTTGTACTCATCAAAAATACTAATAGCATCTGCATCTCCAGAAGCTCTTAATTCTGCATTATTTTTAATCCAAGCTTTTAACCAATCATTTTCTCTACGATCTTCAATACCACCTAAAGCAGGACCAATTAATTTCTTATCTAACTTATGACAAGAAGCACATAAAGATTTAAATAGTTTTTTACCTTCTTTATGACGAACTTCGTCTATTTCTTGTGAAAAAGAAGACACGTTAAAAGCAAAAAACAAAAGGACTGTAAGACTTATACGAAGTATTTTGGCTAGTCTACTGTGCAATTCTACACTTTTCATATTTAAACTCTGTTTAAAAATATCTAAATTAAAATGATAAAAGTCATTTTTTTCGGTTTTACAAAAGTACTACTTATTGCCATATTCTGAAAAAGGAAAAGAATGTTAAACTTTAATTTATAACAATTCTAAATAAGAATATAATTCAATATATTATGTTACAACTCGTTATTTTTGTAGAAATATAAATTAAGTATGAAAAAAAGATTAAATCCACTTGTTTTAGTCGTTGTTTTATTGCTTTTGAGCACAAGTATTTATTCTCAAAATCAAACCAACAGCTCTAAAGAAATTAAACAATTAATTGCAAAGAAAAGAAGCTATAATAAAAAGTATGGTTTTGGCTATAGAATTCAACTTTATAATGGTAATGAACAAAAAGCAAGAAAATATAGAGCTCGTTTTAGAATAGAATTTCCTGGCAATTTTTCTAAACTGGTATACAATGCCCCTGAATGGAAAGTACAAGTTGGAAATTATAAAACAAAGCTAGAAGCTGACAAAGATTTAATTAAGTTTCAAGAAAAGTTTTCTGGAATTATAGTAATTCCTATGGGAAAATAATTTCTTTTTCTGATTTAAAATAACCCAAAAAAAAGTATCTTTTCTTTTCTATTTCAGAATAAAATAAAACCAGAATTAAGCTATATTTTTATTTTCTCTAGCAAAAATTTAAAACAACAAATGGTATAAATTTTAGTTAACAGAGAGCAGTATTATTTGCAAAAAGCAGCAAAAATTGAACATAAAAAAACGCCGAAGTAAAATTTACTTCGGCGTATTAGTTTATATAAAAATCAGTTTATTTCAACTTCTTTTTTACGGCTACTTCTTTGTATGCCTCTATAACATCGTATTGTTGAATATCATTGAAGTTCTTAATTTGAAGACCACAATCATATCCTTTTGCCACTTCTTTAACATCATCTTTAAAACGTTTTAATGATGATAAAACCCCATCGTGAACTACAATGCCTTCTCTAATAATTCTAATTTTAGAATCTCTAAAGATTTTACCTGACATTACCATACAACCTGCAATGTTACCAACTTTAGAAATTTTATAAACTTCTCTAATTTCTACATTACCCGTAACTTCTTCTTTCATTTCAGGAGATAACATTCCTTCCATTGCATCTTTTAAGTCATTTATTGCATCATAAATAATAGAATAGGTTCTAATATCTACTTCCTCTCTATCTGCAACTGTTCTTGCATTTCCTTGCGGACGCACATTAAACCCAACAATAATGGCATCAGAAGCTGTTGCTAATAATACATCACTTTCTGTAATGGCTCCAACACCTTTATGTAAAATATTTACTTGAATTTCTTCTGTTGATAATTTTTGGAATGAATTTGTTAAGGCCTCTACAGAACCATCTACATCCCCTTTTAAGATAATGTTTAATTCTTTAAAGTCTCCTAACGCAATTCTACGTCCTATTTCATCAAGTGTTAATGTTTTCTGAGTTCTTACAGATTGCTCGCGTTGTAGTTGAGAACGTTTTGTTGCAATTTGCTTTGCTTCTCTTTCATCATCAAAAACAACAAACTTATCACCTGCTTGTGGCGCGCCATCTAATCCTAAGATTGATACTGGTGTTGATGGTCCAGCAACTTTTAATTTGTTTCCTTTATCATCAAACATTGCTTTTACCTTACCGCTGTTTTTTCCTGCTAAGATATAGTCACCAATTTTTAAAGTACCAGCCTGAACTAATATGGTAGTTACATAACCTCTACCTTTATCTAACTGTGCTTCTACAACAGTACCCACTGCATTTTTATTAGGGTTTGCTTTTAATTCTAAAACCTCAGCTTCTAATAAAACTTTTTCTAATAACTCATCTATTCCTTGACCTGTTTTTGCAGAAATATCTTGCGATTGAATGTTACCACCCCATTCTTCAATTAATAAATTCATTGAAGAAAGTTGTGTTTTTACATTGTCTGGATTTGCGTTTGGTTTATCAATTTTATTGATGGCAAATATAATTGGAACTCCTGCAGCTTGCGCGTGCGAAATTGCCTCTTTTGTTTGCGGCATTACATCATCATCTGCTGCTGCAACAATAATTACTAAATCTGTTACTTGTGCTCCACGTGCACGCATTGCTGTAAAGGCTTCGTGACCAGGAGTATCTAAGAATGCTATTTTTTCATCACCAACATTTACAGAATAGGCACCAATATGTTGGGTAATTCCTCCACTTTCTCCTTCTACAATATTTGCATTTCTAATGTAATCTAATAAAGAAGTTTTACCATGATCTACATGACCCATTACTGTAATAATTGGCGCACGTTTTTCTAAATCTTCTGGTTTGTCTTCTACTTCTTCTATTGCTTCTTCTACTTCTGCACCAACAAACTCTACTTTATGATTGAATTCTTCTGCAACAATTACTAATGTTTCTGCGTCTAAACGCTGATTCATAGTTACCATCATCCCTAAAGACATACAAGCAGAAATAATTTCTGTTACACCAACTCCCATCATCGTAGCAACTTCACTTACGGTAACAAATTCGGTTACTTTTAAGATTTTGTTGTCTAAAACTTGTGCTTCTAATTCTGCTTCTGTTTGCTCTCTGTGAGCATCTCTTTTACTTCTTCTATATTTTGCTCCTTTTCCTTTAGAAGATTTTCCTTGTAATTTTTCTAAAGTTTCTCTTACTTGCTTTTGAATTTCTGCTTCTGTAGGTTCTTCTTTTTTAACTGCAGCTGGCCTATTACCTCTACCTCTAAAGCCTTTATTGCCTTGACCGCCTCTATTGTTCTGATTACCTCTATTCTGACCTCCTCTACTATTATTAGAAGTACTGTTGCCTGGCTTGCTAATTCTTTTACGCTTCTTTTTAGCGTCTGCACTAGCCTCTTTTTTAACCTCTGGTTTTTTCTTTTTAGGTCTTTCAAATTGTTTTAAATCAATTTTCTTACCTGTAAAGTTAGGTCCGTCTAATTTTTTATACTGAGTTTTAATTGCTTCAGCATTTTCTGGAGTAACTTCTTCAGTTTTTTCTTCTACTTTTGGAGCTTCTTTTTTATCTTCAGTCTTAGGTTTCGCTTTCGTTACAACTTTATCAACTTCAGAAATAGTTTTTACAACTTTTGGTTTATCTAGTTTTGGAGCTTCTGCTTTAACCACTGGAATTTCAGCTTTCACTAAAGGTTTTTCGACCTTAGGTTCTGGAACAGTTTCCTTAGACTGTTCCTTAACTTCTTCGGTTTTTACTGCAGGTTTTTTACCAACATTCTCTATGTCGATTTTACCAACGGTTTTAAATTCTAGTTTATCTGCTTTAGCTTTTAAAACTTCTTCCTTCTTAACCTCTTCCGCTCTTTTCTTTTCTAATTTAGCTTCAAGTTCTAAACGAATTGCTTCTTTCTCTTTACGCTTTTCTTCTCCAACTTCTTTAGATGCAGCTTTTTTGTTTGCATCTGTTTCGAAGCCATCTAGCAACACTTGATAAACATTGTCAGTAATTTTAGTGGTTGGTCTCGCTTCTATTTCGTGACCTTTATCCGCTAAATACTCAACAGCTCTATCAAGAGAAATATTTAACTCTCTTAAAACTTTATTAAGCCTCATTGTTTTGCCTACAGACATATAATTTTTTTAACTTATTACTTGTAAAAATATACTTTTTACTTTACTTCTTGCTATAATTAGTCCTCGAATTCTTCTTTTAAGATTCTTTGAACATCTATAATGGTTTCTTCTTCTAAATCGGTTCTTTTTACCAATTCTGCTACACTGGTTTCTAATACGCTTCTTGCAGTATCTAAACCAATCTTTTTGAATTCGGTGATCACCCAATCTTCGATTTCGTCGATAAATTCTGTTAACTCTACATCTTCTTCTTCTAAACCTTCTCTCTGAACGTCTATTTCATAACCTGTTAACTCACTTGCTAAACGAATATTTACACCACCTCTACCAATTGCTTTAGAAACTTCTTCTGGTTTTAAAAGTACACTTACTCGTCCTTTTTTACCATTTTTTTCTTCTTCATACATTTCAATTTCCATTGATGTCACTTTTGCAGGACTTAAGGCTCTTGAAATAAATAATTGTTCGTTTTTGGTGTAGTTGATTACATCTATATTTTCGTTACCTAACTCACGAACAATTCCGTGAATTCTTGAACCTTTTACCCCAACACAGGCACCAACAGGATCTATTCTGTCATCATAAGAATCTACAGCTACTTTTGCTTTTTCACCTGGTATTCTTGCCACTCTTTCTACGGTAATTAATCCATCAAAAACTTCTGGAATTTCTTGCTCAAATAATTTATTTAAAAATGCTGGCGATGTTCTCGATAAAATAATTGCAGGTTTATTACCTCTTAATTCTACCGATTTAATTACACCTCTTACAGAATCTCCTTTTCTAAAAAAATCTGAACGAATTTGTTCGCTTTTTGGCAATACAATTTCGTTTCCTTCATCATCTAATAAAATGATTGCGTTATGACGTATGTGATGTACTTCTGCACTGTATAAATCTCCTTCTAAATCTTTAAATTGTTTAAAGATGTTGGTGCTATCATGTTCGTAAATTTTAGAAATTAAATTTTGACGTAAGGCCAAAATAGCTCTTCTTCCTAAGTCGATTAATTTTACTTCTTCAGAAACATCTTCGCCAATTTCGAAATCTGGCTCAATTTTTCTTGCTTCACTTAATTCTATTTCTTCATTATCATCTTCAGAAAAACCATCTGCAACCACTACTCTATTTCTCCAAATTTCTAAATCTCCTTTGTCTGGGTTTATAATAATATCAAAATTATCATCAGACCCAAACTTACGTTTTAAGGCAGCTCTAAAAACTTCTTCTAAAATAGACATTAATGTTACTCTGTCTATACTTTTGTTATCTTTAAATTCTGAAAACGAATCAATTAATGCTATATTCTCCATTACATTTTTTGCTTAAAATACAATCTTCACTTTTGCTTCTTTAATATCTTTATATGCTAAAGTTGCTGCTTTTTGTACAGTAACTTTTCCTTTACCTATTGGTTTTGGTTCTCTTGCTTTCCAATTTAGTACAATTTTATTATCATCTGCTTCTATTAAAGTGCCTTCAAATTCTTCTTCTGAAGTTTTAACTTTTAATATTCTGTTGATGTTTTTCTTGTACTGCCTCTTTTCTTTTAACGGATGAGAAATATCTGGCGTAGAAACTTCTAACGAAAAATCTTCTTCTTCTCTGTCTAAATTATGCTCAACATTTCTACTAATTCTAATACATTCGCTTAATGGAACTCCATTATCTCCGTCTACAATAACCTGAATTTTGTTGTTTATTGAAATAGATAAATCTATTAAAAACAACGATTCATTCAGTGCTAATGCTTCATCTACTAAATCTCTTATCTTATTTTCCTGCTTCATAATCCTTAAAAAAAAGTATAAAAAGAGGGGACTTTTAAGTCCCCTTCCCTATCATTTATTCCTAATTTTCGCTGCAAATATACTAAATATTGGCGATTTACCAAATTAACTTATACTCAATTATTTTTTGTATCTTTATATACAGAGTTCTTCAATTTTAAATTTTTGTACTATGAAAAAAATTTTAGTTCCCATAGATTTTTCAAAGTCATCTGAATACGCTTCAAAAATGGCTGCAAAAATAGCTAAAAAAACGAATGCTACAGTGTATCTAATTCATTTAATAGAACTACCCAAAGGCGTCATAGATATGGGAGCAGGAAGTAGATTTAGCATTCCAGAAAGTATGTTGTATTTAAGAAAAGTAAGAGAAAAAGTATTAAAATTTAAAGATGCTATTTTTAATGAAAATATAGATGTAAAATACTTTATAAAATTAAGTAATCCTTTTGAAGGTATTCAAAAATATGCCAATAAAATTGATGCAGACTTAATAATAATGGGTTCTAAAGGGCATTCTGAATTTGAAGAAATGATTATTGGTTCTAATACAGAAAAAGTTGTGAGAAGCTCTAAACGACCTGTAATTGTTGTAAAAAAAGACAACGAAAAATTCAAATTAAAAAATCTAGTCTTTGCCTCTAACTTTAAGGAAGAAAACAAAGAAGTATTTGGTAAATTTGTTGATTTTGCAACTATTTTTAATAGTAAAATTCATTTACTAAAAATAAATACACCTGCAAATTTTCAAGGAACATCAGAAGCAAAACAGAAAGTTAAAGAGTTTATTACCGATTTTAATTTACCCAAACACAAAATAAATGTGTATAGTGATGTTTCTGTAGAAAAAGGTATTTTAAATTTTTCTAGAGATATTAACGCAGATTTAATTGCTTTAAGCACTCATGGAAGAAGTGGTTTAGCGCATTTGTTTACAGGAAGCGTAACCAAAAACTTATCTAAAAATGCTTTAAAGCCTATGCTAACTATAAAGGTTTAGTTTTAATTTAGTTTGTTTCTAAATTAAAAAAAATATAACTTCGCTAACGCCGAATATAAGTCATTAAAATGACGTCATATTCGTCTTGAGTTGTGTGTAATGTAAAAATCGTGCTAAAATTGAACATTTGAACTAAAAAAGCCAACGCACAAACAGCACATTTATTTTTTTGCCAACGCGAAAAGCCAAAGCTCAAAAAAATAAAAGAGCTGTTTCTTCCCAACGCTCAATCACGAGAATACAACGAACATTTCCACTACATTTCAGCGAATTATTATTACATTGCGTCTGATTAACCAAAAAGGTTACAAATGAACCGAATAAAAGAAGTTCTAAAAAATAAAGGAATATCTCAAACTTGGCTTGCAGACCAAACTGATAAAAGTTATACGACTATCAACGAGTACGCAAGAAACAAAAGACAGCCGAGTTTGGAAGACTTATACAAAATAGCAGAAATACTAAATGTACAGGTCAGCGAATTACTAATTGAAAGAAACGACCAATAAATGAAACTATACGAAGCGTTAGAAAAGCAACTTAAAAAGGAAATTAACTTTGTTTCCGACAACGGAGAATTAAAAAAATGGGTCGTAATTAATAAAGCACAAAATTATGATGTTGACTTAATTGCCATTTTACTGGAGGACAAAGAATTAAAAGAGAAGTTTTTTTTAGACATAAAAGGCACATTAGTTTTTAACCAAAATTTATTTGTACAGTTTCTGGAACAGAAAAATTACCTAAACGACAGCTATACACAATACAAAAACAAAGTTGGCTTAACGATTGATGGTAAATACCTAAAACAACGCAACTTCGTTGCGTTAGTTTGGCCATTTAAAGATTGTGTTTTGGAAGGTGGACAAAGTCGTGAAGAAGATAAACGAGAAGAAATTTTCTTTAATGAAACATTAGCACAAGACGAAATCACTCAACTTTTAGAACCAAAAGTTTTAACCAATGCTAAAACCTACGATAAAAATGGCGAAAAAGATTTTACGGGTTTTACGAGAGATGCTGAACTAAATAAGAAAAGAGGTTTACCAGAAGACACTATTACTGATAACCTAATAATAAAAGGAAACAACCTTTTAGCACTTCATTCGCTTACAACAGAATTTACTGCAAAAGTAAAATTGATTTATATAGACCCACCTTTTAATACTGGAAATGACAGTTTTCAATACAATGATAGTTTCAACCATTCAACTTGGTTAACATTTATGAAGAACCGACTTATTGTTGCGAAGCAATTACTAAAAGATGATGGACTCATTTTTATTAATGTTGACGATATTGAGGAAGCATATCTAAAAGTATTATGTGATGAAATATTCAAAGTTGAAAACTTTTTAAATGTTATAGCAGTTAAATCATCAACACCAAGTGGAACTAAAACAGCTCATAAAGACAAGACAATTATTAAACAAAAAGATTTAATTCTTGCGTATCGTAAAACCTCTTCGGCTACACTCAACCCACAGTATTCTGTTAGAGAAAAATGGGATAAACACTATTCTCGTTATTTGAAAGGTAATAACATAAACGATTATGAATTAGTAAGTATAATAGATGTTTTACTTGAAGAAAAAGTAATTAGCAAAAAAATAGCTGTTGGCAAACTTGATATTGACAATAAGGAATTTAAAAAATTCTATTTGAGCCATTCAGATAGAATATGTCGTTTGCAATCTCATAAAAATAAAGAAGCCGAAAAACAATCTCGATTAGAAGTTGACAAAGTTTACGAGCATTTCAAAGATGGAAATTCTCAAGGTTTATATTACAATGGACAAGTAATTACACCACTACAACAAGGAATAAAAAAGGTTTACAAAAATCAAAAATTCATCAATGATTTAGGAATGTTGCTTTGTGACTTTTGGTGGGACATTGATTTTCAAAACACTCAAAATGAAGGTGGAGTAAGTTTTCCAACTGCCAAAAAACCAGAAGTTTTACTTTCAAGAATAATAGAACTTGGAACTAATGAAAATGATATTGTTTTGGATTATCAATTAGGAAGCGGAACAACAAATGCTGTTTCAATGAAATCTAAAAGACAATTTATTGGCATAGAGCAATTAGACTATGGAGAAAACGACAGTACTAAAAGACTACAAAATGTAGTCAACGGAGAACAATCAGGAGTTTCAAAAGCATATAATTGGCAAGGTGGTGGTTCATTCACATATTTAGAATTAAAAAAATACAATCAAACATTTATAGACCAAATTGAAAAAGCCAAAGACAGTAAAGATTTATTGAAAATTTGGGAACAAATGAAAGCTAAATCTTTCCTTGATTACAATGTAGATATTCAAAAACAAGATGAACATATTGCCGATTTTAAAAAATTGGAACTGGCTCAACAAAAACAGCATTTAATAGAATTATTAGATAAAAACCAATTATATGTAAATCTCTCATCAATTAATGATAAAGATTTCGATTGTTCAACAGCCGAGAAAAAAGTTACAGAAGATTTTTACCAACTTAAAAAAGATTAATTATGGCATATTTATATGATACATTAATCAAAGAATTTGGTAAAAGAGAAGTTGCAAGAACGGAAGTACCAAATTACATTTCTGACAACATAAAATACGACATAAGACCTTATCAAGAAGGATCTTTTAAACGTTTTATGCTTTGTTACAACGAAGATTTTGACGCAAAACCAAATAAGCCTTTTCACCTACTCTACAATATGGCAACTGGTAGCGGAAAAACGTTAGTTATGGCTGGTTTAATGCTGTATCTCTATGAAAAAGGCTATCGGAATTTTTTGTTTTTTGTGAATAGCAACAACATTATTACAAAAACAAAAGACAACTTTTTAAATCCTCAAGCTTCAAAATACTTATTTAGTGATAAAATAGTAATTGACAATAAAGAAATTTTAATAAAAGACGTTGACAATTTTGAGGAAGCTGATAATGAAAACATAAATATCAATTTTACAACAATACAACAATTACATATTGACTTAAATAACACAAAGGAAAATAGTGTTACTTATGAAGATTTTAAAGACAAAAAAATTGCTTTAATTGCTGACGAAGCTCATCATTTAAGTTCTGGAACAAAAAGCGGAAATTTATTTGGAAGTTGGGAAGGAACAGTTGAGGAAATATTAAAACAGAATTATGATAATATTTTGTTAGAATTTACTGCCACATTAGATTATGACACACAATCAATCGTAGAAAAGTATCAAGATAAAGTTATTCAAAAATATGATTTAGCACAATTTAGAATTGATAAATTTTCTAAAGAAATCAATTTAATAAGGTCGTTATATGATGAACAAGAACGCATTATCCAAGCCTTAATTTTAAATTTATATCGTCAGGAATTAGCAACTTCAAACAATATTAACTTAAAGCCTGTTATTCTTTTTAAGGCAAAAAGAACGATTAAGGAATCAGAAGAAAATAAAGAAAACTTCCACAAACTTATTGATGATTTTTCTGCTAAAATGGTAGAAAACATTAAAAAGACTTCGACTATTGGTATTGTTCAAAAAGCATTTGACTTTTTTGCGAAAATCAATTTGTCAAGTAATGACATCGCAAAACGAATCAAGTCAAACTTCAAAGAAGAAAATTGCATAAGTGCAAATAATGATAAAGAAGCTGAACTAAACCAAATAAAACTAAACACTCTGGAAGATGAAAACAACCCAATTAGAGCAGTTTTTGCAGTTCAAAAATTAAATGAAGGTTGGGACGTTTTAAACTTATTTGACATTGTAAGATTATACGAAGGTCAAAATACAGGTGGAACTAATACAACAATCGGAAAAACAACTCTTTCAGAAGCCCAATTAATTGGTAGAGGAGCAAGATATTTTCCGTTTAAATTAGAAGAAGGACAAGACCTTTACAAACGTAAATATGATGAAGATTTATCTAACGATTTAAAAGTTTTAGAAGAACTTTATTACCATACAAAAGAGGACAATCGTTACATTTCAGAATTGAAAAAAGCCTTGGTAGAATCTGGGATTTATGAAGATGAAGATAAATCAATACAACTTAATTTATTTCTAAAGCCAGAATTCAAGAAGACTGATTTCTATAAAACTGGAAAAGTTATTTTTAATAAGAAAATTGAGAAAAGCTACGATAATGTAAAATCGTTTTCGGATTTAGGCGTTTCAAAAAGGAATATAAGTTTTACGCTATCTTCTGGAATGGGTAAAAAAAGTAGTGTATTCTTTGAAATGGAAAACCCTAAATCTAATGACGAAGTAATTAAAGAACGAGACGTAAAAATTTCTGATATTTCAAAGCATATTATTCGCTACGCATTAACTCAAAATCCCTTTTACTATTTTGAAAATTTAGAAAGGTATTTCCCAAATACAAAATCCTTATCAAATTTTATTGACAGTAAAGAATATTTAGGAGGTTTAGAAATAACATTAAGAGGAACAAAAACAAGACTTGACGAAATTTCTAATTTCGACTATTTGTTAGCAGTTCAAAAGTTATTGCAAACCATCGAATCTGAAATAAAATCGAACTTAACAGAATATGAAGGCTCTGAATACATCAACAAAAATGTTCACGAAGTCTTTAAAGACAAGGAAATTAAAGTTTACAAAGACAGCGAAAGAGCTGATGGACAATTTGACGTAGTAAGTGAACCAGAATGGTATGTTTATAATGCTAATTACGGAACGAGTGAGGAAAAGGAGTTTGTAAAAATGTTTGCAAGAAGATTTGAGCAATTAGAAAATAATTTTGAGAACATATACTTAATCAGAAATGAAAGAGAAATTAAAATCATTGATAAATTAGGTAGAGCATTTGAACCAGATTTCGTGCTATTCTGCAAACAAAAAGCTGGAAAAGAGTTGACTTATCAAGTTTTCATTGAACCGAAAGGAAATCATTTGAAAGCACACGATAAATGGAAAGAGGACTTTTTAAAAGAAATTAGAGAGGACAAAAAAACCATTGAAATCGATTCTGATAATTATTTAATAACTGGAGTTCCTTTTTACAATAACGAAAACGAAAATGAATTTAAGGAAACATTGGAAAACACTCTGAACAATGCCAACGCATAAGCCATACACATTTGCAATTCGCTACAGCCAACACACAAGCCCAAAATTGCAAAAGAGTATGTCTTGCCAACGCACACATTTGAACTAAATAACAAACATAGGAAAACCAAGCAGAACGCAAAACACTACACACAACAACGTGTATAAAACATAGCTATTATAGGCTTTCCGAGAGGTTTTTGCTTATTTATAAAGTCCGCCAAATTTTTATTTTTGTATATTTAAAATTTAAAAGATAAATAGAAAAAATAAAAATTTGGCTCGTGCTAAATCCGAAAAGTTAGCGTTTATTTATACGCTACGTTTCATACACAAGACCGTTAGCGAAAAAAACCTCGATTTTCCAGAGTTTTTTAATATCTAAAAACTCTAATTTTATTACAAAATATAATCTGTACTGATAAAATTAGATGCTTTTTTATCTAACAATTCTTCTAAAATTGCATTATTGTATTCTGTGTCTTTAGAAGCAACAAAAGTTCTAATAGAAAAAGAACGCAAAGCATCGTGTACACTTAAAGTTGATACCGCTGAATCTTTTCTTCCTGTAAACGGATACACATCTGGCCCACGTTGAGCAGCACTATTTAAGTTTACTCTACACACCAAGTTTACCAAAGTATCTATTAAAGGTGCTAACGTTTTTACTTCGCTACCAAAAACACTTACTTGTTGTCCGTAATTAGACTCTGCCATATCATCTAAAGGTTCTTGAATGTTTTTAAAAGAAACGACAGGAACTACAGGTCCAAATTGTTCTTCTTGATACACTCTCATCTCTTTATTTACAGGATATAAAACTGCTGGAAAAATGTAATTTTCAGTGGTATCTCCTCCTTTTTTATTCATCACTTTTGCCCCTTTTGCAGTAGCATCATCAATCAATTCTTGAATATATGCTGGTTTACTTGGTTCTGGTAAAGGTGTTAGTTTTACACCTTCTTCCCAAGGATTTCCAAATTTTAAGGCGTCTATTCTTTCGGCAAAACGTTTGTTGAATTTATCTACAATATGTTCGTGTACATACAATACTTTTAAAGCTGTACAACGTTGTCCGTTAAAAGAAGTAGAACCTGTAATACATTCGTTAATTGCCAAATCTAAATCTGCATCTGGCAACACAATTCCTGGGTTTTTAGCCTCTAAACCTAAGACCAAACGCAATCTATTTTTATAAGGATGATTTGCCTGAATTGCATTGGCAGATTTACTGTTTCCAATCAAAGCCAACACATCAACTTTTCCTGTTTTCATTATTGGTGTAGCTAAAACACGGCCTCTACCATAAATAATGTTTACGACACCTTCTGGAAAAGAATTTTGAAAAGCCTCTAGTAATGGCGATAGCAATAAAACTCCGTGTTTTGCTGGCTTAAAAACAGTAGTATTCCCCATAATTAAAGCAGGAATCAACAATGCAAAAGTTTCATTTAAAGGATAATTATAAGGTCCTAAACATAAAACAACCCCTAAAGGTCCACGTCTAACATGAGCATAAACTCCGCTGTTTTTCTCAAACTTTGCAGAATTTCTATCCATTTGCTTGTAATCTTCAATCGTATCGTAAATATATTCTACAGTTCTATCGAATTCTTTTTCAGAATCTGGTAACGATTTTCCAATTTCCCACATTAATAACTTTACCACTTCATCGCGTTTGGTTTTCATTTGCTCAGCAAATTCTTCCATACATTCTATTCTGTCTGCAACACGCATTGTTGGCCACAAACCTTGCCCTTTATCATAGGCTCTATAAGCAGAGTTTAAAGCTTCTATAGCTTCATAACCTGTTAAATTAGGAACGGTTCCTAATAAGGTTGGTTTGTATTCTTTAGTTGAAGAAATTGTTGAATATACTTCAGCCATTTCTCCTTTCCACTCTCTTAATTCACCTGCAATTAAATATGTTTTTTGATGTAAAAGTGATGTTATTTTATATGCTTCTGGAATTTCTGTAAACTTTGTTTTCATAAATTGTTATTTATCCGTTTCAAATTAACAAAAATTGTAAGATATAACACGATTTATCTACTACAAATCACGAAAAGGTTTTCGAGTTTTAATGATTGATTCATTGGTTTTTACACTAAAAACTGAAACAAATCGGGTTTATCATTTAGGTAATCACCAAAAAAGTTATTTTCTTTCATTCGTTGAATTAGAGGTGCCAAATCTTTTGAAGATTTTAATTCTAAACCAACAACAGCAGCACCATTTGTTCTGTTATTTTTTTTGGTATATTCAAAATGTGTAATGTCATCATTTGGACCTAAAATTTCTGCTACAAACTCTTTTAAAGCCCCTGCTCTTTGCGGAAATTTTACAATAAAATAATGTTTTAAATTGGCATATAACAAAGCACGTTCTTTAATTTCTGCAGTTCTTGTGATGTCGTTATTACTTCCGCTAACCACACAAACTACGTTTTTACCCTTTATTTTGTCAGCAAAAAAATCTAATGCAGCAATACTTAACGCGCCAGCAGGTTCTACAACAATGGCATCTTTGTTGTATAAATCTAAAATTGTCTGACAGATTTTTCCTTCAGGAACTGTAATTACTTCCTCTAAATTCTGTTGACAAATAGCAAAGTTTAAATCGCCCACTTTTTTAACTGCTGCACCATCTACAAAAGAATCAATTTTTTGTAATGTAGTATTTTTTTTATTTCTGATAGATGTTAACATTGAGGGAGCTCCTTCTGGCTCAACCCCAATTATTTTTGTTTCTGGTGATCGATTTTTAAAGACGGATGACAATCCTGCAGATAAGCCTCCACCACCAACAGGAATAAAAATATAATCGATTTTTTTTACAGATTGTTCTAATATTTCTAACCCAACAGTTGCTTGACCTTCTATTACTTTTTTATCATTAAAAGGATGAATAAAACTTTTATTTTTTGCATCACATTCTTTTATAGCAGCATTATATGCATCATCAAAAGTATCACCATTAATAACCACATCTATAAAATTTTCGCCAAACATTTTTACTTGGTTTATTTTCTGATTTGGTGTTGGCGATGGCATAAAAATGGTTCCTTTTATCTGCAACAACTTACAAGACAAAGCAACTCCTTGTGCGTGATTTCCTGCACTTGCGCAAACAATTCCTCGTTGTTTTTCATCATCATTTAAAGAAGACATTTTATTGTAAGCGCCTCTAATTTTATAGGAACGAACTACTTGTAAATCTTCTCTTTTAAAGAAAATATTAGCTTCTAATTCTTTAGAAAGATTGTAATTTTTACTTAAAGGTGTTTTAGCAGCAACTCCTTTTAAATTTTTAGCAGCTTGCTTTACAATTTCTAAACTCGGAAAATAAATTTGTTTTGCTGGCATCTTTTATCTGTAAAAAGAAACCTGCCAAACTTTAAATTTTGACAGGTTTTAAATTTTTAAAATCTTTTGTGTTTATGCAGATTTTATTACTTTCATTGCTGTCATAGAAGCTCTTAATTCTGCTCCTATTTTTTCTACAGGATGATTTCTAATAATCGCATTAACTCGAATCAGCTCTTTGTTATCAACCTCATTAGAATCTGAATACTTTTTACCAATTACATTTGTAGAAACGGTTTTCATAAAATCAGTTAATAATGGTTTACACGCGTGATCGAATAAATAGCAACCATATTCTGCAGTATCAGAAATTACACGATTCATTTCTGCCAATTTCATTCTTGCAATGGTGTTGGCAATTAATGGTGTTTCGTGTAAAGATTCATAGTAAGCAGAAGCATTTATAATACCTGATTCTGTCATTGCTTCAAACGCTAGTTCTACACCCGCTCTTACAAAAGCAACTAATAAGGTTCCGTGGTCAAAGTATTCTTGTTCCGAGATTTCTTGATTGGTAATTTGTTGTTTTTCGAATGCAGTTTCTCCTGTTGCAGCTCTCCATTTTAATAAGTTAACATCATCATTAGCCCAGTCTTGCATCATTGTTTTAGAGAAATGACCTGTCATAATATCGTCCATATGTTTTTGAAATAACGGACGCATAATGTCTTTTAATTCTTCAGAAAGTCTAAACGCTTCCACTTTGGCAGGGTTAGACAATCTGTCCATCATATTTGTAATTCCACCGTGTTTTAAAGCTTCAGTCACTGTTTCCCAACCATATTGAATTAATTTTGCAGCATAATCAGGCTCAATTCCTTCTTCTACCATTTTATCAAAAGATAAAATGGCACCTGTTTGCAACAAACCACAAAGTATAGTTTGCTCTCCCATTAAATCTGATTTTACCTCAGCCACAAAAGAAGATTCTAAAACCCCAGCTCTATGACCACCTGTTGCTACTGCATAGGCTTTTGCTTGTGCCCAACCTTTACCTTCTGGGTCGTTTTCTGGGTGAACAGCCGTTAATGTTGGTACGCCAAATCCTCTTTTATATTCTTCTCTAACTTCAGAACCAGGGCATTTTGGCGCCACCATAATTACGGTTAAATCCTTACGGATTTGCATTCCTTCTTCAACAATATTAAAACCGTGAGAATATGATAAAGTTGCTCCTTTTTTCATTAAAGGCATTACTGCTTTTACAACATTGGTGTGTTGTTTGTCTGGTGTTAGGTTGATAACCAAATCTGCTGTTGGCAATAATTCTTCATAAGTTCCAACGGTAAATCCGTTAGAAGATGCATTTTTAAAAGAATCTCTTTTTTGGTCTATAGCTGCTTGACGTAAAGCATAAGAAATATCTAAACCAGAATCCCTCATATTTAAACCTTGGTTTAAACCTTGCGCTCCACAACCTACAATAACAATTTTCTTTCCTTTTAATGCGGTTACGCCGTCTTCAAATTCTGAAGCGTCCATAAAACGACATTTACCTAATTGTTCTAATTTCTCTCTTAATGTTAATGTGTTAAAATAATTTGACATTTTTTTTGTTTTAGTTTTTTTGATAAGAACAAAGATTTGTACACGTAATATCTATTTTCTAAAATCTAAGTTCTTTTATCTTATTCTTAGTTGTTGTATGTTTTTAATATTGATGAAATTTTCATTTCTTGTTTTGTTACTGCAATTCTACCTGAACGTGTGTATTGCATAATACCGAAAACGCTTAATTGATTGTATAATTTTACAATTTCTTCTTTTTTACCAGATTTTTCTAGCACAAAAAAATCTTTGTTCACCGTAACAATTCTGGCGTTACTTTCTTTTATAATGTTTTGTATTTGACGTTCTTCGAACAATAATTCTGACTTAATTTTAAACAAACCAGAAACTTGATAAATAGTTTCTTCATCATTATGATAATAGGCTTTAATTACCTCTACTTGCTTTTCTAGCTGACCAATAATTTTCTTAATATTTACCTCTGTCATATACACAACAAGAGTAAATTTAGAAACGCCTTCAATTTCTGATGGAGATGTATTTAAACTTTCTATATTAATATGTCTTCTTTGAAAAATTGCTGAAATTCTGTTCAACAATCCTATATTATTTTCTGTATAAATTGATACTGTAAATAGTTGTTTTTCTGTACTCATTTTTTACTGTTTAAAGTTGAAAGTTATAAAGTTGAAAAGTTCACTAATCAAGAACTAACAACTAAATCTACTCTAATCTTATATCTGAAACACTTGCTCCTGTAGGAATCATCGGAAAAACATTATCCTCTTTTTCTACACAAACCTCTAAGAAATACGCTTCTTTACTCTCCATCATTTCTTTAACAGCTTCTGCTAATTCTTCTCTTTTGGTAACTTTCTTAGCTTTTATATAATACCCTTCTGCAATTGCCACAAAATTAGGATTTGTCATTTCTGTGGATGCATAACGTTTATCAAAAAACAATTGTTGCCATTGACGTACCATTCCTAAAAAATCATTATTTAAAACTACCACTTTTAAAGCTAATCTTTGTTGAAAAATAGTACCTAATTCCTGAATGGTCATTTGGTAACCTCCATCACCAGAAATTGAAACTACTTCGCGCTCTGGAGCCGCCATTTTTGCACCAATTGCTGCTGGCAAGCCAAAGCCCATAGTGCCTAAACCACCAGAAGTAATGTTGCTTTTAGACACGTTAAAATCTGCATATCTACAAGCAATCATTTGATGCTGGCCAACATCGCTTACAATTGCAGCTTTACCTTTACTTTGTATGTTGATTTCTTTTAACACCTCTGCCATTGTTAAGCCTTCTTTTGTAGGGTACAAATCATTTTTGATTACTTTCTCATATTCAATTTTGTACAAATCTTTAAACTTTTGATGCCACTCTTGATGAGAATTTTTTCTTAATAATGGTAACAATAAATCTAAACTTGTTTTTGCATCACCTAAAACAGCAACATCTGTTTTTACATTTTTATCTATTTCTGCTGGATCAATTTCAAAATGAATCACTTTTGCTTGTTTTGCATACGTTGCTAAGTTACCAGTAACTCTATCGTCAAAACGCATTCCTATGGCAATTAAAACATCGCATTCATTGGTTAAAATATTGGGTGCGTAATTTCCGTGCATACCCACCATACCTACATTTAAAGGATGTGAAGTAGGAATTGCTGATGCTCCTAAAATTGTCCACGCAGCAGGAATTCCTGCTTTTTCTATTACTGCTTTTAGTTGTTTTTCAGCTTCACTTAAAATAACGCCTTGCCCCCAAACTATTAATGGTTTTTTAGCATTATTCATCAACTTAGCAGCAGCTTCTACAGAAGCTATTTCTGTTTCTGGTACCGGATTATAACTCCTTACTTTTGTACATTTTTCATAAGAAAAATCGAATTCTTCAAACTGAGCATCCTTTGTAATATCAATTAAAACAGGACCTGGTCTACCGCTTTTTGCTATGTAAAAAGCTTTAGCCATTACTTCTGGAATATCAGAGGCTTTTGTAATTTGACAATTCCATTTTGTAACAGGTGTAGAAATCCCCACAATATCTGTTTCTTGAAACGCATCAGAACCTAATAAATGCGACCCTACTTGACCTGTAATGCAAACCATTGGAGTTGAATCTATTTGTGCATCTGCAATACCGGTAATTAAATTGGTGGCTCCCGGACCAGAAGTAGCAATAGCTACACCAACTTTACCAGAAATTCTTGCATATCCTTGGGCAGAATGTGTTGCGCCTTGTTCATGGCGTGTTAATACGTGATGAATTTTATCTTGATATTTGAATAATTCATCATACACAGGCATAATTGCGCCTCCAGGATATCCGTATAAAATAGCTACTCCTTCTTCGATTAAACATCTAACAATTGCTTCACTACCAGAAATACGTTCTGTAGTTTTGGTCGATTTTTTTGTGTTTTTTATGGTTTGTGTTTCCATTCTTTTATTTTTAGATGAAAGAATAGAGATAAAAGAACAAAGACTTTCCTATCTAACGTCTTTTTTCTATTTTCTATCCTCTCTTTTCTTCTATTTTACAAATCAGTAACACATCCTTTAGAGGCAGATGCTACTGTTTTTGCGTATTTGTATAAAATTCCTTTTTTGTGTTTCGGTTCTGGAGCTTGCCAATTTGCTTTTCTTTCTGCCAATTCTTCATCAGAAATTAAAACATTAATAGTGTTATCTTCTGCACTAATTCTAATTTTGTCTCCTGTTTTTAAAATTCCAATGGTTCCTCCAGATTGTGCTTCTGGTGTAATATGACCTACCACAAAACCGTGTGTTCCTCCAGAAAAACGACCATCTGTAATTAATGCGACAGATTTACCTAAACCTGCGCCCATAATTAAAGACGTTGGTTTTAACATTTCTGGCATTCCTGGACCACCTTTTGGACCTACATATCTAATGACGACTACATCTCCTTTTTCTACTTCACCGTTTGAAATTCCTGTATTTGCAGCTTGTTCTCCATCATAAACCACAGCTTTACCTTCAAACAGCAAGCCTTCGTTACCTGATATTTTTGCGACTGCTCCTTCTTCGGCAAGATTACCGTATAAAATTTGTAAGTTTCCTGATGATTTTAAAGCTTTATCTGTTGGATAAATTACATCTTGGTCTTCAAATTCCATTGCATCAACATCAGCTAAATTTTCAGCTAATGTTTTACCAGTTACTGTTAAACAATCTCCGTGTAAAAAACCGTTGTCTAACAAATATTTCATTATTGCAGGTGTACCACCAACGCCATGCACATCTTCCATTAAGTATTTTCCTGACGGTTTTAAGTCAGCAATTAATGGGGTTCTGTCTGAAACTCTTTGAAAATCTTCTAAAGTAAATTCGATATCAGCAGTGTGTGCAATGGCTAAAAAGTGTAAGACTGCATTGGTAGAACCTCCTAAAGCATTTACCAAAGCAATTGCATTTTCTATCGATTTTTTAGAAATGATATCTAAAGGTTTTAAATCTAATTCTAATAGATTTTTTATGGCTCTTGCTGTTCTTTCTGATTCTGATAATTTATTAGGATTTTCTGCAGGAATGGATGAATTGTATGGCAATGCAAAACCCATACATTCTATGGCAGAAGCCATTGTATTTGCAGTATACATACCGCCACAAGCACCTGCACCTGGAATGGCTCTTTTAATGATTTCTCTGTATTCTTCTTCTTCAATTTCGCCAGCAACTTTTTGACCTAAAGCTTCGAAAGCAGAAACAATATTTAGTTTTCTTCCTTTGTAATTTCCTGAGGCAATTGTACCTCCATACATCATAATTGATGGTCTGTTTAAACGCAACATTGCCATTAGTGCACCTGGCATATTTTTATCGCAACCAACAATAGCAATTAAGCCATCGTAACTTTGCGCATTCATAACCGTTTCTATAGAATCTGCAATAATATCTCTAGAAACTAACGAATAATTCATACCAGAAGTTCCCATAGAAATTCCGTCTGAGACACCAATTGTATTGAACCCTAAACCAACTAAATCTGCAATTTTACACTCGACTTTAACCTCGTCTTTTAAGCTATTTAAATGCATATTGCATGGGTTACCATCATAACCTGTGCTCGCAATTCCTACTTGCGCTTTTTGCATATCTTCATCTGTTAAACCTACAGCATACAACATAGCTTGAGATGCTGGTTGAGATTCGTCTTGGGTTAATCTGCTACTGTGCTTATTTAGTTTCATTTAATGGTTTCTTCGTTTTGTTATCAAAATTACTATGTTTCTCTATTTTATTTGAATTAAATTGAATACTTACCTTTACTTTCAATTGTTAAAAAAACACCATAAAAAACTAAATTACAGACACTTACAAAAACTCTACTATGATGTTCAATTGTTAAAATAAATGCAACAAAAAACCTTCCGTTTTACAGGAAGGTTCTATTTAAAATTTATGTATAAATATCACTTCCTTATCACACCATAATAATTACGATGACAACGATAATAGAAATAATATTTACGATTTGTTTTTTCATTCTGAGTGACAAATATTGTAATTTTTTATTTAAAATTCATTTTTTTTTATTTTTATTTTCTAAAAGCTCGCAAACAAGTTTAGCCCAGATTGAAACGGCATCCTTTTTTGAGGAACGAAAAAAAGATATAGTGAAAAGCTGGAAAAGCTTCTAAAAAAATAGATTCCTGTTTTTTAAATGATGGTACTTTGTCCCATATGAATATTTTTAAAATTCATAGTACTGTCGTCTTGATTTAAAATATAATCTGCAATAAAATCTCCTACTTTAGAAGTAAGTGCATAATATTTATTTTTACCTTTTAAGTCTTCTGTGGTTAAATTTAAATCTAAAGATTTTTCTACTGCTCTCTCTATTGCATCTGCTTCCTCATTCAATCCTAAATGTTCTAAAAGCATTGCTGCTGACAAAATAGACGCTAAAGGGTTTGCAATATCTTTACCTTTTGCTTCTGAGAAAGTTCCGTGAACTGGAGCAAACAAAGCGTTTTCATCTCCAATTGAAGAAGATGCCAATAAACCTATTGAACCCGATATTACACTTGCTTCGTCAGAAAAAATATCTCCGAATAAATTATCTGTTAGAATTACATCAAACTTTTTAGGATTTAAAATTAGTTTCATAGCTGCATTATCTGCATATAAATATTCTAATTCTATGTCTTTGTATTCTTTGGCTATTTCTGTAACAGTTTTTCTCCACAAACGTGACGTTTCTAATACATTAGATTTATCTATTAGTGTTACTTTTTTCTTTCTACTTTTAGAAGCTTTAAATGCTAAATGAGTAATTCTAGAAATCTCATCTACTGAATAGGATTTAACATCATAAGCCGTTTTACCATCTTTACTTAACTCTTTTTTACCAAAATAAATTCCGCTAGTTAATTCTCTAAAAATAACAATATCTGTTCCTTTAATAATTTCTCTTCTTAAAGGAGATTTTTTTATTAATTGATCGTAAGCTTTTACTGGATTAATGTTACAAAAAAGGTCTAATTTTTTTCTTAAATTTAACAACCCTTGCTCTGGTCTTATCTTTATAGTTGGGTCTTTATCGTATTTTGGATCGCCAATTGCACCAAATAAAATAGCATCAGAATTTTTACAAATCTCTATAGTTTCTTCTGGCAATGGATTTCCAGTTTTTTCAATTGCACAAGCCCCCATTTGAGCTTCTTTGTATAAAAAAATATGGTCATACACTTCAGCAATAGCGTCTAATGCTTTTTTTGCTTGATTGATTACTTCGGGTCCAATACCATCTCCAGGAATTACAGCAATTGTATATTTCATTGTTAATATTATCTAAGATTCTTGTCTTATCAAAGGTAGCTATTTATCTTAAACTTTTAATTAAAAAAAACAGCCACCATTGATGACAAAGTTTACTTACTTTATGCCATTAATATTTTTGATGTTTTACTCACAACTTTCATAATATCATGAATATCTTCATCTTTTACTTCTTTTTGTTGATCTGCAGTTTTTAAGAAAGCGGTGTAGGCGATGTCTAATTGAACCTTGGTTAATTCGTAACCAATCTTTTTTGCTCTGTAGGCTAAAGCGGCTCTACCACTTCTGGCTGTTAAAACAATGGCACTTTCTGTAACTCCAACATCTTCAGGATTCATAATTTCGTATGTTTCTCTGTTTTTTATCACTCCATCTTGATGAATTCCAGAACTATGCGCAAATGCATTTGCACCCACAATTGCTTTGTTTGGCTGTACAGGCATTCCCATACTTTCTCTAACCATCATACTTGTATCATACAACAATTTTGTATTGATACTGGTTTCTAAGTTTAAATATGGATGCTGTTTTAAAACCATTACCACTTCTTCTAAAGCTGTGTTTCCTGCTCTTTCTCCAATTCCGTTAACAGTACATTCTATTTGACGTGCACCATTAATTACACCTGCAATTGAGTTTGCTGTTGCCATACCCAAATCGTTATGACAATGACAAGAAAGAATTACATTTTCTATACCTTTTACGTTTTCACGTAAATATTTCATTTTTGCCCCATACTCTTCTGGCAAACAATAACCTGTTGTATCTGGAATGTTTAACACAGTTGAGCCGGCTTTAATAACTTCTTCACAAACTTTTGCTAAAAACTCATTATCGGTTCTACCAGCATCTTCTGCATAAAACTCTACATCTTCTACAAAAGATTTTGCGTAAGAAACTGCTTTAACAGCACGTTCTATTACTTTTTCTCTTGATGAATTAAATTTAAATTTTATATGAGAATCGCTCGTACCAATACCTGTATGTATTCTTGGATGTTTTGCATATTTAAGAGCTTCTGCAGCAACTTTTATATCATTTTCTACAGCACGAGTTAAACCACAAACGGTTGCATTTTTTACAATTTTTGCAATTTCTGTAACTGAATTAAAATCACCAGGACTAGAAACAGGAAAACCAGCTTCTATTACATTTACACCTAATACATCTAACCTTTCAGCAATTACTAATTTTTGTTTTGTATCTAACTTACAACCAGGAACCTGCTCACCATCTCTTAATGTTGTGTCAAAAATTTGTACTATATTATCTTGCATACTTTGTAAAGATTATCTTAATTAAACTCAAATGTATATATTGAGATAAAAATAAATAGTTATTTTTACCAAACTGTACGATTTCTAATAGCATTTAAAAAAACATAACTATTTGATTTTTAATTTTTTATGAGTAAAAGTGTTACATCAGCCAATTCTCAAAATGATGCTCTTTTTGTTTTAATTAAATCTTTAACTAAATCAGAAAAGCGGCAATTTAATTTATATGTAGGTAGGTTAGGTGGTAATATTGACGCTAAGTTTTTTTCGTTATTTAAATTTTTAGAAAAGCTAAAATCTTATGATGAAAAAGTAATTATAGGAAGTGGTATTGTATCTAAACAACAATTATCAAATTTAAAAGCGCATTTATATAAACAGATTTTAATTAGTTTGCGTTTGAATCCTGCTCATAAAAATGTACGAATTCAAATTAGAGAACAATTAGATTTTGCCACAGTTTTATATCAAAAAGGACTGTACAAACAAAGCTTAAAACTGCTAGATAAAGCCAAAAATATGGCTTTAGATAATGAGGAAAAAAATATTGCTTACGAAATTGTAGAACTCGAAAAAGTTATTGAAACCCAATACATTACAAGAAGTTTAAGCAACAGAGCAGACCAACTTTCTGTTCAAGCAAAAGAGCTTAGCCAACATAATGTAATTGCCAGTAAGTTATCTAATCTATCGTTACAATTATACAGCCATTTACTGCAAAATGGGTATGTAAAAAATGAAAAAGAATTACAGTTTATCAATACATATTTTAATGACAGAATGCCTAAATATGAGTATCAAAATTTAGGTTTTAGAGAAAAATTATGGCTCTATAAAGCACATCTTTGGCGTAGTTTTTTAATTCAAGATTTTTTATTGAGCTATAAATATGCTCGTAAATGTGTTGATTTATTTATTAGCGCTAAGTTGATAAATTTACATCCTGTTTTTTATTTAAAATCGAAAAATTATCTTTTAGAAGCTTCTTTTTTAATTAAAAATGTTACTGTTTTTAAGAAAGAATTAATCTCTTTTGAATCTGAAATTGATCAAAAATCAATTCCTATGAATACCAATACAGAATTGCTAATTTTCTTGTATTTCTATTCTAACAAATTGCATTTACATTTCTTAGAAGGTTCTTTTGAAAAGGGTGAATATTTGGTTGATATTATCAATAATAAAATTGAAAAATATAAAAACAGACTTGACAACCATTATGTAGTTTTATTCTATTATAAAATTGCTTGTTTGTATTTTGGTATGGGTAAAAACAAACTTTGCATTGCATATTTACAAAAAATAATACATTCTAAAAACTTAAGTTCTGCTGAAGATTTACAGTGTTTTGCGCGCATTTTAAATTTAATTGCGCATTATGAATGTGGTTTAGATTACGACCTAGAAAGACAATTTGTAGACACTTACAAATTTCTTTTAAAAATGGAAAACTTACAAGAAGTTCAAAAAGTATTTTTGACTTCTATTAAAGATTTAAGTGATGTTTTTCCGCACGAAATTAAGAATGAATTCAAGAAAATTTATGCTAAATTAAAAGTGTTTGAGAATCATCCTTATGAAAAAAGAGCCTTTTTATATTTAGATATTTTATCTTGGTTAGAAAGCAAAATTCAAAATAAAACCATTGCCTTAGTTATTAAAGAAAAAGCAAACCTGTTCTCTAAATAACACTAAATTGATATTTAAAATAGATGTTTTTTATCAATTATATATTAATTGATTATATTTATCAAATTAATCTTTACTTAAGCGCTTTAAATTAAATAATACTATTATTTTTGCATAGTGAATTATTCTAACACACACACTAATTCTACAAAAACTACAAATGTAGTTGGCACTTCTATGCGCACAATTTTTCGCACATCTACTACTATAATTACCCTTTAGGGGTTTTAGCTATATCATATTATCACAGGTTAATTATTGTTCTGAAAAACATCAAAACAAACACAATAAAAAATAAATCACACAAACTATTCATTAAAAATGAAAGTATTAAAATTTGGCGGATCATCAGTCGCAAGTTCAGAAAACATACAAAAAGTCTTAGCAATTGTTGAGGCAGCATCTAAAAACCAAAAAATTGCAGTGGTAGTTTCTGCTTTTGGTAAAACAACAAACGCATTAATTAAAGGTGCAAATTTGGCATCAAACAAAAACGAAGAATATAAAGATGTTTTACAGCAATTAGAAAATCATCATTTTGGAGTGATTAAAGATTTAATTCCTGTAAAAAATCAGAGTGCAATTATTAGCTATGTAAAACAACTTTTTAATCATTTAGAAACTATTTACGAAGGTTGTTATTTATTGCAAGAACTAACACCAAAAACATTGGCAAAAATATCAAGTTTTGGTGAATTGCTGTCTTCTTACATTATTGCTAAAGCTGCAAATTTGCAGTTTGAAACTGACTATAAAGACAGTAGAGAATTAATAATTGCTTCTGATAATTATTTGGGTGCAATTGTAGATTTTTCATCAACCAATAAAAATTTACAAGATTATTTTAACAGTGAAAATAAGCAAGTAACATTACTTCCTGGTTTTGTTGCCAAAACTCTAGAAGGAAAAACAACTACTTTAGGACGAGGTGGTTCTGATTATACTGCAGCCATTATTGCTGCTGCTGTAAATGCTGATGAATTACAAATTTGGACTGATGTTAGCGGAATGTTTACTGCCAACCCAAGTGTGGTAAAACAAGCGTTTCCAATTGCTCATATTTCGTATCAAGAAGCCATGGAATTGTCGCATTTTGGCGCAAAAGTTATTTATCCACCTACAATTCAACCTGTATTAAAAAAGGAGATTCCTATTTTAATAAAAAACACTTTTTCTCCTAAAGATTCAGGAACTTTAATTGCCAAAAAAACAAGCAACAAAAAGCCCGTAAAAGGAATTAGTCATATAGAAAACATCACTTTAATTACACTAGAAGGAAGTGGAATGGTTGGCATTCCTGGTTTTTCTAAACGTTTGTTTGAAGCACTTTCTTTACACAATATCAACATTATTTTAATTACACAAGCTTCTTCAGAATTGTCTATTTGTATTGGTATTTCTGATGAGGATGCTCAAAAAGCAAAAGCTATAATTGATGAAGTTTTCGAATTCGAAATTCAACAACAAAAAGTAAATCCTGTTAAATTAGAACAAGATTTATGTATCATTGCTTTGGTTGGCGATAATATGAAAAATCACCAAGGTTTAAGCGGACAAATGTTTAGTTCACTTGGTAAAAACAATGTAAATATTAGAGCCATTGCGCAAGGTTCTACAGAAAAAAACATTTCTGCGGTTATTAATAAAAGTGATGCAAAAAAAGCATTAAATACTTTGCATGAACAGTTTTTTGAAGAAAAAATTAAACAACTAAACTTATTTGTAACCGGTGTTGGTAATGTTGGCGAACGTTTTTTAGCGCAACTAGAACAACAAAATGATTTTTTAAAGAAAAATTTAAAACTAAATGTTCGTGTTATAGGTTTATCAAATTCTAGAAAAATGGTTTTTAATGACCAAGGTTTAGATTTAAAAAACTGGAAAGAAGCCTTAGAAAATGGAGAGTCAACAAGTTTAGAAAATTTCTTAAAAAAAACAAAAGAATGTAATTTAAGAAATAGCGTTTTTGTAGACAACACTGCTAACCAAGCTGTTTCAGAAATCTATGAAAATTATTTAAAACAAAGTATTGGCGTTGTAACTTGTAATAAAATTGCTTGTGCTTCATTATTAAACAATTATAAAACGTTAAAAGCAGTTTCTAGAAAATACAATGCACCTTTTTTATTTGAAACCAATGTGGGTGCGGGTTTACCAATTATAGACACCTTAAAAAATTTAATCAATTCTGGCGATAGAGTTCATAAAATTCAAGCTGTTTTATCGGGAAGTTTAAATTTTGTTTTCAATAATTTTGATGAAGATTCAACGTTTCATGATGTTGTTGCACAAGCTCAAAAAGAAGGCTATACAGAACCCGATCCAAAAATTGATTTAAGTGGCGTTGATGTTGCTAGAAAAATTTTAATTCTTGCCAGAGAAAGTGGTTATGATTTAGAATTAGAAGACATTGCTAAAAATGCATTTCTTCCTGAAGAAAGTTTAAACACAACTAATAATGATGATTTTTATGCGTCTTTAATAAAAAATGAAGCTCATTTTCAGCAGATTTTTAATGAAGCAAATGATAAAGATTGTCGTTTAAAATATGTGGCAGAATTTGTTAACGGAAAAGCAAATGTTGGTTTACAACACATACCAGCTGATCATCCTTTTTATAATTTAGAAGGAAGTGATAATATTGTCTTATTTTTTACAGACAGATATCCAGAAAATCCTTTATTAATAAAAGGCGCTGGAGCTGGTGCAGATGTAACTGCTTCTGGTATTTTTGCTGATATTATTAGAATTGGAAATGTGTAAATATTAAAAGATTAAAGAATTGAAAAATTCAATAATTAAAATGACATTTTTTAATCTTTGAGTTTTAAATCTTTGAATAACTATGAATAAAATAAAAATATTTGCTCCAGCTACAATTGCCAATGTTTCTTGCGGTTTCGACATTTTAGGATTGTGTTTAGACACAGTTGGAGACGAAATGATTATTAGAAAAACCCAACAAAAAGGAGTCAGTATCAGTAAAATTGTAGGACAAATTTTACCTTTAGAAACCAGTAAAAATGTAGCAGGAGTTGCAGCTTTGGCTTTACTAGAAAAAGTAGAATCCGATTGTGGTTTCGATATCGAAATTCATAAAAATATAAAACCTGGAAGCGGAATTGGAAGCTCTGCAGCAAGTGCTGCTGGAGCTGTTTTTGGCATCAATAAATTATTAGGAGAACCTTTTTCTTTAGAAGAATTAGTGCCTTTTGCTATGGAAGGTGAAAAATTAGCAAGTGGTTCTGCACATGCAGATAATGTAGCTCCTGCAATTTTAGGTGGATTTACTTTGGTTAGAAGTTACAATCCTTTAGAGGTTATAAAGATTAACTCGCCAGAAAAATTATATGCAACAGTAATTCATCCGCAGATAGAAATTAAAACAGCAGATTCACGTTCGGTTTTAAAACAACAAGTCACCCTAAAAACTGCCGTAAAACAAATGGGTAATTTAGGCGGATTAATTAGCGGATTATACACAGAAAACTACAATTTAATCAGTAATTCTTTACACGATGAAATTGTAGAACCTAACAGATCTATCTTAATTCCAGGTTTTGATGATGTAAAAGCTGCATCTTTAAAAGCTGGCGCTTTAGGAAGCGGAATTTCAGGTTCTGGACCATCAATATTTGCGCTAAGCAAAGGAGAAAAAACTGCGAAAAAAGTTGCCCTAAGCATGAGTAAAATTTATAAAAATATAGGAATAGATTTTGATGTTCACGTATCAAAAATTAATCAAAAAGGAATAAAAATTATAAAATAGTTTGTTAGTTATTAGTTTTTAGTTGTTCGTTTAATCGGCAACTCAAAACTCAAAACTCAAAACTCAAAACTTTAAAAAATGAACTATTACAGTTTGCACCATAAATCGCCCAAATCAAGTTTTAAAAACGCAGTTATACAAGGTTTGGCAAAAGATAGAGGAATTTATTTTCCTGAAACCATTACACCACTTTCAAAAGATTTTATAAAAAATATTTCTGAATACTCAAATCACGAAATTGCTTTTAAAGTTATCAAACAATTTGTGGGTGATGAAATTCCGACTAATATTTTAAAACAGATTATTAAAGAAACAATTTCTTTTGATTTTCCTTTAGTAAAAGTTGATGAGAATATTGCTGCTTTAGAATTATTTCACGGTCCAACAATGGCATTTAAAGATGTTGGCGCAAAATTTATGGCAAAGTGTTTAGAATATTTCAACCAAGATAATGATAATGAAGTTACGGTTTTAGTAGCAACTTCTGGAGATACTGGCGGCGCAGTTGCCAATGGTTTTTTAGGCGCAAAAGGTGTGAATGTTGTTATTTTATATCCATCAGGAAAAGTAAGTGATATACAAGAAAAACAACTCACAACTTTAGGTGAGAATATTACAGCTTTAGAAGTAGATGGCGTTTTTGATGATTGCCAAGAAATGGTAAAAACTGCTTTTTTAGATACAGAAATTAGCAGAACTTTAACTTCAGCAAACTCTATAAATGTTGCACGTTGGTTACCACAAATGTTTTATTTTTTCTTTGCTTATAAAGAATTGCAATCAAAAAATAAAGATTTAATTTTTTCTGTACCAAGTGGAAATTTTGGAAATATCTGCGCAGGAATTATGGCACAAAAATTAGGGTTACCTGTTAAACATTTTGTTGCATCCACCAATGTAAATGATACTGTTCCTAATTTTTTAATTGATGGAGTTTACAATCCAAAACCATCAAAAGCAACAATTTCTAATGCAATGGATGTTGGAAACCCGAGTAATTTTATCAGAATTCAAGAATTATTTAACAATAACTTAGAAGCTTTAAAAAGTACATTTTCTTCTTATAGTTTTACGGATGATGAAACTCGCGAAACAATAAAAAAAATCTACAGAAATTCTGGTTATGTTGCAGATCCACATGGAGCTGTTGGCTATTTAGGATTAGAAAAACACGGATTAAAAGAAAATGAGTTTGGAGTTTTTCTAGAAACGGCTCATCCTGTTAAGTTTTTAGATGTTGTGGAAGAAACTTTACCCGTAAACGTTGAAATTCCTAAACAAATAAAAAACGTAATTGATAAAAAGAAAGTTGCTATTAAAGCTAATTCTTATGAAGATTTGAAAGATTTTTTATCAAATTAAAACAACTCAACACTAAAATTTGTGGGGTAAAAAAGTAAGACAAACTGCTTTTAAAAGTTTTAACACTGTCAATACATTATAAAAATACACTCAACTAACTTTTGGAGTTACTACATTTACTCGGACAGAAATTTTAAGACTACTGGGGAAGCTAAATTAGCAGTCTTTGAGTATATAGAAGATATGGTATAATAGAAAGCGTTTGCATTCTTCTTTGGGATATAAAACGCCTAAATAAATGGAATTAGAATTTTATCAAATCAAAAATGTGGCATAGGCCTTAGAAAATTTGTCTGACTTTTTGTTGCAAGTTCAGGAATTCTAGTTACATAAAATCTTGGAGTGTCATTTTTATTAACTTTTTTTATCAGCACAGCAAGCCATTTTACAATCTTCTTTACAGGCTGTTTTTTCTTTTTTAGCTTCACACTTTTCTTTACAAGTATCAGAACATTTATGCGCTTGCTTTTTAGAACTTTCAGAAGCTTTGTACATTTCTCCACCAGCAATTCCATCAACAAAAGCAATTAAATCTTTTTTTGAGGTTGCGTTTGCATCAAATTCTATATTTGCAATACTATCTGTAAAAATTACTTTTGCATTTAAAACGCCTTCTTTTTTAGATAATTTAGATTCAATTGTTTTTGCGCAACCAATTTCGCAAGTCATCCCAGAAATTGCTAAAGAAACGGTTTCTTTTTTTACAGGTAAAGTTGTTTTGGGCTCACTTTTTTTACATCCTACTAATACAAAACAAGTAATAGCTATTGATAAGAATATGTTTTTTGTTTTCATAAAAATTGATTTTTAGATTATTTGTTAAACCACATTTTTGTGGTATCAAATTTAATTATTAAAAGATTGTACAAATTTATTAATAAAAGTGCTCACTTTTATTGATTTGTCGGATTTTTGCTTAAAATAAAACCTAAAGATGAATAATCAACAAAAAAAATGGTTGTATCTCATAATTCTTTCTATTGTTTGGGGGAGTTCTTTTATCTTAATGAAAAAAGCACTTTTGGGAGTAACACCAATTCAATTAGGTGCTTTAAGAATGATATTTACATCATTTTTTTTGTTGATAGTAGCTTTTCCATCCATTAAAAGAATACAAAAAAAACATTGGATTTATATTGTCTACACAGCGCTTTTAGGAACTTTTATTCCTGTTTTTTTGTTTTCGTATGCAATTTTAGGAATTGATAGTGCTATTGTTTCAATTTTAAATTCTTTTACTCCATTTAATACGTTTATTTTTGGAGCTATTGTTTTTGGTTTTTCTTTTAAAAAGAGACAATTTTTGGGTATTGTAATTGGTTTGGTGGGTACTTTACTATTGATTTTAAAAGGAGCAGATTTAAATCCGAATCAAAATTACTGGTATGCTTTATTGGTGATACTTGCTTCTGTAGGATATGCTTTTAATGTAAACATTGTAAAGAAATATTTATACGATTTAGATGCTTTGGCAATTACAACAGGTAATTTTTTATTATTACTGATTCCTGCAACAATTGTTTTAGTTTTTACAGGTTTTTTTACTTCTTTTGAAGCTCATAAAACAGGTATAGAATCTCTAGGTTATATAGCTTTACTTTCTATTGTTGGCACAGGAATTGCAAAAACAATGTTTAATAAATTGGTGCATATTTCCAATCCTATTTTTTCATCTTCTGTAACCTATTTAATACCAATTGTGGCTGTTTTTTGGGGAGTTTTAGACGGAGAAAAATTAAGTTTTATACAATTTTTTGCTGGCGTAATTATACTTTTAGGCGTGTATTTAGTAAATAAGAAAAAATAAAAAAAAGGCTGTTTTGAAAAGTGGTTTTATTGTCATTTTGAGCTCGGTCGAAAAATCTCAATTGTCTATAAATCAAAATTTTAATATTGTTGAGATTCTTCATTTTCATTCAGAATGACACATTTCAGACAGCCTTTTTCATCTTGAACTAAAAATTAATTTTTATTCAAAATCTTTATCAGTTACACCTTCATTAACTTTAACTTCTTTTACTTCAAATTTTAGATCCATAGGACCCATTTTTTGAGCAATTATATATGGGAATTTAACTCCGTTAACTTCTTTGTAATCAGAAAAAAGAGTAGGTACTTTTGTGTCTTTTCCTCCTGGACCTTTTACCGTTTTAACTTGTTTTACTTTTAATCCGGTTTTTAAATCATAATAGATTTCAGATTTTTTGTATTGTAAAACAATAGCATTTTTACCATCTAAAGGTTCTATTCTTATAAGTTTAGCAGAGGTATAATTTAAATCTGGGAAAAGCGTATTTTTTGTTTTTGCACTTTCTAAATCTTTTTCATCCATATCTTTTCTTTGTCCTCTTGCTTCAGAATATCCTTTTGTTCCATCAAAAACAGATTTTTGCATAACTTGTCCCATCACAGAAATTATTTGTGATGTTTTGTTGGGTGCAGAAGATTTTGATGTTAAAACCAAAGGTGTACCTTGTATAGTAGCGTTTGCAACAATCATAGTTGTTTTAATTGCTGCTACTTTGTCTTTACCACCAATAGCTTTTATGTATTTATCAACAACGTTTGCAGCGGTCATTCCTTTAGGAACAGGAATTGTCATTGGCGGTTTTACTGTAGCGTTTCCTTCTTTGTCAAAATACTTAATTACATAATCTGTTTTTTCAAGATTTTTTAAAACATCAATACCTTTACCTGTAATTACAATTCTTGCTTTGTCACCTCTAAAGTATTTAATAGCCGCATTTTGCACATCCTCTAAAGTAACTGCATTTATATTTTTAAGATAATTTTCGTAATAATCTTCAGGTAAATTATTTTGTAAAATGTTTAAAGCGTAACTCGCTATTGTTGATGGTTTTTCTACATTTCTAACAAAACTTCCAACATATTTAGCTTTGGCAATTTTTAATTCTTTTGGTGTCGCTTTTTTGTATCTTATTTTGTTAATTTCTTTCATAAATTCTACAACAGAACTATCAGTAACCATATTTCTAACAGATGCAGAAGCTTTAAAACGAGAAGCATATCTGCTTGCACTTATTCCTGAATAGGCTCCATAAGTATAGGCTTTATCTTCTCTAAGATTTTTAAAAACTCTACCTGTTCCGCCGCCACCTAAAATTTGATTTGCTAACAACGCAGCATAATAATCTTTATCGGTCATTTTTAAATTAACAGCATTAATAATAGCTATTTCAGACTGAACAGCATTTGGCATATTAATAAAATTTATTTCTGTAGTTGCTGGGTTTTCAACTTTTGGTAAAGTTGGAAAATTTAGAATTCCTTTTTTCCATCCGCTAAATAATTTTGAAACTTGTTTTTTAACGGTTTTAAAATCTACATCACCCATTATAACTAAGTAAGCGTTATTAGGTTTAAACAATGTATTATACAAATCTTTTACGTCTTGTAAAGTAATGTTTTTTAATGTTTTTTCTGATGTGTATTCTCCAAAAGGATGATTTTTACCATAGGTTAATAATTTATCAACTCTGCTGGCAATAGCTGAAACACTGTTTTCATTAGATTTTATAGCATCTAAAGATTGTTTCATTTGTTTATTAAACTCATCTTGTGTAAACACAGGGTTAAAAGCGGCATCTGCCATTAATTCTAAAACTCTAGGAAAATATTTTGATAAAGAACTTGCAAAAGCACTTTCTGAACCAAATGAAATATTGGCACCTAAATAATCTACTTCTGCATCAAATTTTTCTTTAGAAATATTTTTTGAACCCGTACCTAGCATACCTCCAACAAAAGTTTCAACTCCTTTTTTATCACCTTTTGCCATTGGCGGATTGTCTATATCAAGGGTTACAGAAACTCTTGGTAGTTTGTGGTTTTCTACAACCAAAACTTGTAATCCGTTTTTTAGTGTAAACTTTTTTGGAGTTCCTAAATTAATTTTTGGAGCTGGTCCAGATTCGGGTATTTGAGTTCTATCTACTTGCGCAGAAATGCTTACTGATAGAAATAATAATGTTATAATTGAATATATCTTCGTTTTCATTTTCTTCTGTTTGATTAAATTATTTCTTTTGAGATTCTGGTAAATATTCTAAAACTACACGTCTGTTTTTTGCTAAATATTTTCTAGCAACTTCTCTAATTTCTTCTTTAGTTATAGAATTTATTATATTTAATTCTTCATTAATTCTATTGGTATTGCCAACTAACATATAGTTTCTGGCTAAAGAATTTGCAATACCTGTTACATTAGAGTTAGATGCCACAAATTGATTTTCGAACTTGTTTCTTACTTTTTGTAAATCTTTATCAGAAATTAAATCAGTTTGTAGTTTTACAATTTCTTCATCCATTTCTTTAATTAAATCCTCTAAAGGAGTTTTTCCTAAAGGCATTGCTCCAACAATATACACGCTGTAATCTTCTAATTGTCTAGAAAAAGAAAATGCTTGTAAGGCTTTTTTCTTGTCATCTACCAATTTCTTATACAAACGAGAGCTTTTACCATTGCTTAAAACAGTAGAGATAACATCTAAAACTTTTGCCTCTCTATCTTTCATAGAAGGCGTTAAATATGCCAAATCAATTAAAGGAATTCTGATGTTTGCATCGTATTCTTTAACTCGTTTTTCTTTGGTTCTTTCGGGCTCAATAATTTTAATTCTGTTAGGTTTTGTTCTAGCAGGTATAGTTTCGAAATAATCTTTTATTAAAGATTTTGTGTTTGCTTTTTCAAAATTACCAGCAATAACTAAAACAGCATTGTTAGGCATATACCATTTGTTATAAAAAGCTTGAAATTCTTCTAGTGTTGAAGCGTCTAAATCTTTAATATAACCAATCATTGGTCTGCCATAATTGTGTTTGTCAAAAAGGTGTCTGTAAACATCACCATAAATAACTTTTCCGTAAGGAGCGTTGTCCATACGTTGTCTTTTTTCCTCTTTTACAACTTCGTTTTGAGTGTCTATTGCTTTTTGATCAATAATAGGATGTAGCAGTCTTTCAGATTCCATCCATAAAGCTAATTTTAATTCGTTAGAAGGATAAGTTTGGTAATAATAAGTTCTATCCCAATTTGTATTAGCGTTTCCTGTACCACCTTTTACAGATTGAATTTCTCTCCATTTACCGCGTTTAATATTTTTTGTTCCAGTAAATAACAAGTGCTCATAAAAATGTGCCATTCCAGTTTTACCTTCTACTTCATCTTTTGCGCCAACATGATACATTACACCCACAGTTACTATAGGTGCAGAGTTGTCTTGGTGTAAAATAACGTGCATTCCGTTACTTAAATCATACTCTTCAAACTCAACTTTTTGGGCATTTGTAACAAATACTATCAAAAAAATTGAAGCTAATGATAAAATACTTTTTTTCATTTATTTTTTTATTTAATTAGTAATAGATGTTTTGTTTGACGCACGCTTTTTGGTTTTGTTACAACAAACAATTAGCAATAGTACCAAAAATATAAAAGTTTCTAAGGAAATAGTGTTAAAACTGAGTTTTATTCTCTTGATTTTGATGTAATTATTTTACAAAAACAATATTGTTACATTCTAAAAAAGATGTATATTTGCATCCGCATTTTCAGCAAGAAGGTGTATAATTTAAGTATAAATACGCAAAACAAATAGTATGTACGCAATCGTAGAGATAGCAGGGCAGCAGTTTAAAGTAGCAAAAGACCAAAAAGTATACGTTCATCGTTTACAAGCAGAAGAAGGATCAAAAGTAACTTTTGATAATGTTCTTTTACTTGATGAAAAAGGAAATGTAACTATTGGCGCCCCAGCTATAGAAGGAGCTTCAGTAACAGCTCAAATTTTAAGTCACTTAAAAGGTGATAAAGTAATCGTTTTTAAAAAGAAAAGAAGAAAAGGTTACAGAAAGAAAAATGGACACAGACAAGCTTTCAGTGAGATTCAAATTGAATCTATTGTAGCATCTGGTGCTAAAAAAGCAACAAAAAAAGCAGCTCCAAAAAAGGAAGAAGCAAAAGTAGAAGCTCCAAAAGCTAAAAAAGCGGCTCCAAAGAAAGCTGCTAAAGCAGATGACTTAAAGAAAATTGAAGGTGCAGGTCCTAAAGCTGCAGAAGCTTTAGTAAATGCAGGTTTAGATACTTTTGTAAAGGTAGCAAAAGCAGATCCAGCTAAATTGAGTGAAATCTTAACGGAAGCAAGTTCTAGATTATCTCATATAGTTACTGCTACTTGGCCAAAACAAGCTGGTTTAGCTGCAGAAGGTAAGTGGGATGAATTAAAAGAATTACAAGATAGATTAGACGGAGGTATTGAAAAATAATCCAGAAAATTTAACTTTAACCTAATAAAAACTCAAGAAAATGGCACATAAAAAAGGTGTAGGTAGTTCGAAAAATGGTAGAGAATCAGAATCGAAACGACTAGGAGTAAAAATATTTGGAGGACAAGCTGCAATTGCAGGGAATATTATTGTTCGTCAAAGAGGAACAACTCACAATCCAGGAGAAAACGTTTACATGGGTAAAGACCATACTTTACATGCAAAAGTTGATGGAATTGTTGAATTCAGAAAGAAAAAGGACAATAGATCTTATGTATCTATAACTCCTTTCGAAGCTTAAAAAACTTAGCTTTTTAATAGATTAAAAAAACGCTTAAACAAAAAAATGTTTAAGCGTTTTCTTTTTTATAAGTTTTCAACTTTATAATAAAGAATAATTATGTAGCTTTATGAACCCTTATATTCAAAATAAAATGAAGCCACACATACTTGTATTTATATTTTTTTTTGCAATTAAATTTTATGGACAAAAAACTACCACAAATTACTATTCCAACAAGGTTGAAGAGCTGATTTTAGAAAAGAAGCTAGATTCGGTTAATTATTTTTTAGATTCAGTTGTAAAGAAATCTTATAAAGAAATTTTGGTTAGAATTGTTAAAAGCAATAACCCTACTTATAAGGATTATTATTGGTTTACCTCAAGATTAGGAAATAGACAATCAATTAAATATAAAAAAGTTTCAGATTTTATCAATAAAAAAATTATTGAACCTGGAGGAAAGAATATTAATTTAGATTATGTAGAAATAAAGTGGGTTCAAGTATCTAAGTTAAGAGACGAGGTTGGTTTAGACGAGGCATCTTTGGTTCAGAAAAAATTAGAAGCTTATATAAATAGGTTTAACAATAATGATGAAAATGTTTTAAAGGCTAAGACTAAGATTAGAACGCATCCTATTGTAATGTATTTGATTCAAAAGGATATAGAAAATGGCAAAAAACTTGTTTTAGAGAGCCTAGATATGGCAAAAAAAATGAATGATAAAGAATTACAAATTGTTTTTTTATATCATTTATCAGATTTTTTAATTCTAGAAAGAAAGTTACAAGAATATATAGATGTTAGTGAGCAAAGCCTTAAGTTAGAAAAAGAATTAGGAAAAAAAACCTCATACTACTATAGTACTATAGAGCATTTAATTGATGCATATATTTTTAAAGGTGGGAAAAATGAAAGAGTTGTTAGTTTAATTAATGAACTTTATGAGAGTCCTTCTTCTAAAATTTTTTCTTACCCACTATTTTTAAAATTAATTTCTCGTTTAAACAAAGAAACAGCATTAAAAAAAGAGATTTTAAAAAAGTTTGATGTAAAAACTGTACCAGAATTAGTTTCTAAATTTGAAATATTAAGTAAAGATTTAAATCCAAATGATTTTTATAATATTCTTAATGAAGGTTCTCACGCACTTTCGGCTAATAACAATAATAGATTAGCTTTAAGATATAAAGACAAAGCAATACAACTTACTAGAAAAATTTATTCAGAAGATTTAGCAAAATCTTTAGCAAATTATAAAACAGAACAAGCTATTAAAGAAAAAGAGTTAGAAATAAAATATGAAAAAGTAAGAACAACTCTTTATGGTATCATTGCAATTTTGGCTGTTGTTTTATTATTTATTTCGATGTTTGTAATTAGAAAAACAAAGAAACAATCTAAAGAACTTTCTAGTAAAAATAAAATTATAAAAGAAGCTCTAAAAGAAAAAGAATTGCTTGTAAAAGAAGTACATCATAGAGTAAAAAATAATTTTCAAATTGTATCAAGTTTATTAGAATTGCAAACTAAAGGAATTGAAGATGAAAAAGCCCTAGAATTGGCAAATGAAGGGAAAAATAGAGTAAAATCTATGGCGTTAATTCATCAAAAGCTGTATCAAAATGAAAACGGATTAATTGATTTTGACCAGTATATAAAACTATTAGTTAAAGAACTTTCTTCTATGTATTCTTCTAAGAATAGTGTTAAAACTTCAATTTCATCAGAAAATATAATGTTTGATGTAGACACAGCTATCCCTTTAGGTTTAATTATTAACGAAATAATTACCAATTCTTATAAATATGCTTTTAAAAATGATAAAGAAAATAATTTATCAATTTCAATTGAAAAAGAAAAAAATAAAGATTACAAGTTAATAATAGAAGATAATGGACCAGGATTATCAAATAATTTTGATATAAAAAAAGCAAAAAGTTTAGGTTTACGTTTGGTAAATAGATTGGTAAAACAGTTGCATGGTAAGTTAAATCAAACCAATAATAATGGTGCAAAATTTGAAATTTATTTTAAAGATAGTAATGCAAGGCAGTTGATAAATTAATTTTTGAGCAAATTTTATAAAAACAAAATAAAATGAATTTAATAAAAATTTTAGTTGTTGAAGATGAAGTTATTATTGCTGATAATATTTGTGATGCTTTAGAAGATTTAGGATACCAAGCATTAGAACCAGCTATAAGTTATACAGAAGCTATTGAAAGAATTGAAGAAGAAAAACCAGATATTGCTATTTTAGATATTCAACTGTCAGGAAAAAAAACAGGAATTGATATCGCAAAAAAAATTAGAGAATCTTACAATTTTCCTTTTATCTTTTTAACATCTAATTCAGATAAGTTTACACTAGAACAAGCAAAAGTGGTAATGCCTCCTGCGTATTTAGTAAAACCATTTTCTAAAGACGAATTGTACACATCTATAGAAATAGCACTTTCTAATTTTTCAAACAAGATAGGTCAGATAGATGATCAAAATCTAATAATTAAAGATTCTATTTTTGTAAAAGATAAAGGCTTCTATTCTAAAGTAAATTTTGATGAGATATTGTATTTAAAAAGTGCTCATGTTTATGTAGAGATATTTTTAAAATCACATAAAAAAATGCTTGTTAGAACAAGTTTAAACGATATTTTAGAAAAATTAAATGATAATTTTATTAGAATTCATAGAGGTTATATTGTCAATGCTAAGTATCTATCACAAATAACAAACACTTCAGTAAAAATTTTAAATGAAAATTTACCAATAGGTAAAAAATATAAAGAAGATATCGTAAAAAAAATTACTTTAATTTAATATGTAAACAATTTTGTTATTTAGAACATAATATTGATGTTAAGAACATAATTAAACGTTTAACTTCTATTATAATGTATCTTTGATAAAGAATTTAGATTGTTGCTAACATTTTTTCGGGGGGGAATAATAATGTTATTACAAGACTAAATTCGTTTAATAATATTAAAGCTATCCAATTTGGGTAGCTTTTTTTATGCAAGTAATTTATATAACTTGGCTTATTACTATTTCGTATTTTTGCCAACAATGAACTTCTTATACAACATCTTAATTTTCAAAGCTTCAATTATTTTGAAGTTTATAGCATTATTCAATAAAAAAATAAAATTATTTGTTGATGGTACAAAAGAAACTTTCCAAAAGCTTTCAATTTTAAAGAGTGATGATAAAGTTGTGTGGTTTCACGTTGCATCTTTGGGTGAATTTGAACAAGCAAGACCAATTATTGAAGAAATAAAAAACAAGTATTCTAATTATAAAATGATTGTTACTTTTTTTTCTCCTTCAGGATATGAAATTAGAAAGAATTATAACTTAGCAGATGTAGTTTGTTATTTGCCTTTAGATAGTAAATCTAATGCCAGAAAGTTTATACAAACTGTAAATCCTGATTTGGCAATTTTTGTAAAATATGAGTTTTGGCCTAACTTTTTAAACGAATTAAAAAGAAAAGAAGTTCCAACAATTTTAGTATCAGGAATCTTAAGAGAAAAACAACATTTCTTTAAATGGTATGGCGGTTTTATGCGAAAATCCTTAGAAGCATTCCATCATTTTTTTGTGCAAAATAATGTATCTAAAGAGTTACTAAATTCTATCAATCTTAAAAATGTAACTGTTGCAGGCGATACACGTTTTGATAGAGTTTCAAAAATTTTAGAACAAGACAATTCGCTTAGTTTTATATCAGAATTTAAAAACAATCAATACACAATTGTTGCAGGAAGCACTTGGAAAGAAGATGAAGAATTGTTGGTTAATTACATTAACAACAAAGCATCTGAATACGAAAAATTTATTATTGCGCCACATAATATTAAATCGGATGCAATTTTAGAATTACTGAAAACGATTAATAAAAAAACAGTTTTATACTCTAATGTCATTTCGAGCGCAGTCGAGAAATCTGAAAATTTAAAAAAATGTCAAGTTTTTATTATTGATACCATAGGAATTTTGACTAAAATTTACGCTTATGCAGATGTTGCTTACGTTGGTGGAGGTTTAAAAACTGGGTTGCATAATATTTTAGAACCCGCAACTTTTGGTGTTCCTGTAGTTATTGGTAATAATTACGACAAATTTAAAGAGGCTGTAGATTTGGTTTATTTAAAAGGATGCATTTCTATCAGTAATCAACAAGAATTTTCGAGTACATTTACCAAACTAAAATTCGATGAAAATTTTAGAAAAGTAACAGGAGAAATCAATAAAAAGTATATTCAAGAAAATTTAGGAGCCACAGAATTAATAATGAATTATTTACAAACGAAATTATAATATTACTGTCATTCAGAGGGAAGTATGACCGAAGAATCTTTTTTTAAGCTAAGATTCTTCACATCATTCTGAAAGACAAAAAAACATAACTATGGATTATATTTTACAACCTTGGGCTTGGTATATTGGTGGTCCATTAATAGCTTTATCACTTTTATTATATTTTTATTTTGGAAAGAATTTTGGAGCGTCAACCAATTTCGAAACATTATGTACAATGGTAGGAGCAGGTAAAGTTTCTGACTATTTTAAGAAAGATTGGAAAGAAAGAAATTTTGCCTTGTTGTTTGTAGTGGGGCTAATTATTGGCGGATTTATTTCATCAACTTATTTAATTTCGAATCAAGTAATCAATTTAAATCCGACTACGATTCAAGAACTTACAGATTTAGGTTTTTCTAACGTTGGCAATCAATATTTTCCTGATGAGATTTTTGGTGATGATGTTTTCTTTTCCTTAAAAGGATTTTTAATTCTTTTAGTTTCAGGAATTTTTATTGGGTTTGGAACACGTTATGCAGGTGGTTGTACTTCAGGACACGCAATTACAGGTTTAAGTAGTTTGCAATTACCATCTTTATTGGCTGTAATCGGGTTTTTTATTGGTGGTATTATTGCCACTTGGTTTATAATTCCAATTCTTTTTTAAGGTATGAAAAACATCAAATTTTTAATTTTAGGAATTTTTTTCGCAATTGTTTTAAGTAAAACACAAGCAATTTCTTGGTACAGGTTTTACGAAATGTTTAAGTTTCAATCCTTTCATATGTTTGGAATTATTGGTGGAGCAGTTACAATTTCTATGATATTTATGCAATTATTTAAACGTGGAATAATTAAAGATTATAAAGGCAATAAAATTTATCCAAAACAAAAGAAAAAAGGATTGTATAGAACAGTTTTTGGAGGAACATTTTTTGGTTTAGGTTGGGGAATTTCTGGAGCGTGTGCAGCACCCATTTTTGTAATTCTTGGGTTTAAATTAGTTCCAGCTTTAATATTGTTATTTGGTGCACTTTTAGGAGCTTTTATTTATGGATTGTTGAGTAAAAAATTACCAAATTAGTATACATATAAAATGATTTAAATCATATAATAAGGGTGTAAAAGACTCTAATTTAGCAGACTTAATGAGCAAATTAACAGACAGTTTTGGCAGACAAATAGAATATTTACGATTGGCAGTTACAGATCGTTGTAACCTGCGTTGTCAGTATTGTATGCCAGCAAAAGGAATAGAAATTGTTCCAAGAAAAGAGTTGCTTTCTTACAAAGAAATGTATCGCGTAATTCGTGTTTTAACGGAGTTAGGTGTAAATAAAGTACGTTTAACTGGTGGAGAACCTTTTGTGCGTAAAGATTTTGTTAGCTTTTTAGAAATGCTGTCTTATAACGATTTGTTAGATGCAATAAACATTACAACAAATGGCGCATTAATTTCTAAGCATATTCAGAGAATTGAAAAGTTAGAAAAAGTAAAAAACATCAACTTAAGTATAGATAGTTTACAACAAGATAAATTTGCAAAAATTACTAGACGCGATGTTTTTCCAGAAGTTTATAAAACCTTTGAATTGCTAGAAGAAAGCAACTTAAATTTAAAGCTGAATGTGGTTGTGCAATCGGGTTTTAATACAGATGAAATTGTTGATTTTGTTAGACTTACAAAAGATAAAAATGTTGCTGTTCGTTTTATTGAAGAAATGCCTTTTAATGGAAAAGGTCAGCGCGAAATGCAAGAAAACTGGACGTTTAAAAAGATTTTAGACGAAATTAAAACTGAGTTTAAAGTTGATGAAATTCAGTCTGAAAAATCATCAACTTCTAGAAATTATGCAATAGAAAATCATAAAGGAACTTTTGGAATTATTCCTGCTTTTACAAGAACAATTTGCAACGATTGTAATAGAATTAGAATTACAAGTACAGGAACTTTTAAAAACTGTTTGTTTGATGATGGTGTTTTTAATTTACGAGATTTTATTAGAAATGGCGCTTCTAACGAAGATTTAAAAGAACTTTTTTTAAGTTTGATAAAAGAAAAACCACAAAACGGTTTTATTGCAGAAGCAAATCGTAAAAAAGGAAATATTTCTGAAAGTATGAGTACAATTGGAGGGTAAAAATGTTGAATCGTGTAATTGTTTAAAAGTTGAAAATTTAAACGAAACAATTACACAATTAAACAAATAAACAAATAAACAATCAAAAATGATTTCATCAAAAGAAGCAAAAAATATCATTTTAGAAAACACACAAGATTTTGGTGTGGAAGAAATTTCGTTTATAAAATCTGTAGGAAGAATATTGAAAGAAGATATTCTTGCCGATAGAGATTTTCCTCCATTTAATAGAGTTTCTATGGATGGAATTGTTATTAATTATAGACATTTTAAAAACGGACAACGAGCTTTTAAAATAGAAGGAATTCAAGCAGCTGGAAGCAAACAATTGTCAATGCAGAATTCAGAAAATTGTATTGAAGTGATGACGGGAGCAGTTTTACCAAATAATTGCGATACCGTTATTAGATATGAGGATGTAACAATTGAAAACGGAAAAGCAATAATCAATGTTGATGTAATTAATGAAGCCCAAAATGTCCATAATAAAGGAAAAGATGGAAAAATTGGTGATTTATTAATCAAACAAAACACCAAAATTTCTGCAGCAGAAATAGGCGTTTTGGCAACTGTTGGTAAATCGACTGTAAAAGTTGCTAAACAACCTAAAGTGATGATTGTTTCTACAGGTGATGAATTGGTTGGAGTTGATGAAATTCCGTTAGCGCATCAAATTAGAAGAAGCAATGTTTTTACGTTGGTTTCTTTATTAGAAAAATTACATATTTCATCAGAAACAGCCCATATTACAGATGATAAACCTGTTTTAAAACAGAAAATAGAACGTTTTTTACAAGAGTATGATGTGTTGCTTTTTAGTGGCGCAGTTAGTAAAGGAAAGTTCGATTTTTTACCCCAAGTTTTTGATGAACTAGGAGTTGAAAAACTGTTTCATAAAGTTGCTCAAAGACCTGGGAAACCTTTTTTTTACGGAAAAACAGATAAATGCAATGTATTCGGATTTCCAGGAAACCCAATTTCTACATTTGTAAATTGTTTAGTGTATTTTTATCCTTGGTATTACAAATCTGTTGGATTAGAAGTTAAGGAAGAAACCGCAATTTTAAATGCTGATGTTACATTTAAACCCAATTTAACGTATTTTTTACAAGTAAAATTAAGTTCACGTTTCGGACATTTAATTGCAACTCCAATAAAAGGAAATGGTTCTGGAGATTTAGCAAGTTTAGTACATACAGATGCTTTTATTCAATTACCAAAAACTGAAGAAACAGAGTTTAAAAAAGGAGAAGTTTTTAATATAATTCGCTATCGCTAATTATAGTTTTAAATGATTAGTTTTGAGTGTTAAGTTTAAAATACAGCTATGAAAGAAAGTATCGTTCAGAAAAAGAGTTTTGAATTTTCATTAAAAATCATTTCTCTTTATAAAAAATTGCAACTAGAAAAAGAATTTGTAATTTCAAATCAAATTTTGAGAAGTGGAACTTCAATTGGAGCAAATATAGAAGAAGCATTAGCAGGACAAAGCAAGAGAGATTTTACTGCAAAAATGTCTATTTCCTCAAAAGAAGCAAGAGAAACTAAATATTGGTTACGATTATTAAAAGAAAGCGAATTAACATCTATTGATGTTACTAATGAACTTTCTGATATACATAAGTTAATTAGAATTTTAACTTCTATTGTTAAAACGTCTCAAAGCAATCTAACTAAAAACTAAACGTTTAAAATTAAAAACTATTTAAATGAATTTTACACATTTAAATTCGAAAAACAATCCTAAAATGGTAAATGTTTCTGATAAGAAAATTACCAAAAGAACAGCAATAGCAAAAGCAACTATGTTTTTAGGAACAGCAATAATTTCTCATTTTACAAATAATGAACTAATCACAAAAAAAGGACCCGTTTTTCAAACAGCAATTATAGCTGGGATTCAAGCAGTAAAAAAGACTTCAGAATTAATTCCTATGTGTCATCCGTTATTAATTAATGGTGTTGATATTGATATAGAAATTTTAGATTTAGAACATATAGAAGTGTTCTGTAAAGTTACTATTGAAGGAAAAACAGGTGTAGAAATGGAAGCTTTAACAGGAGCAAACATTGCTTGTTTAACCATTTATGATATGTGTAAAAGCATCAGTCAAAAAATGATAATTAAAGAAGTGAAGTTGTTAGAAAAAACAGGAGGAAAATCGGATATTAAAAATTAATGTCATTACAAGGAAGAATGACGAAGTAATCTCTTAACAAAAGGATTGCTTCACTTTGTTCGCAATGACAAAACAAATAAAATTTTGAAAAAACACAAAAAACATACAAATTTAGAAAAACGCTTCAATGATAATTTTGCGTCAAATGAAATTGCAATTTTGGGTTCAAATTGTAGTGTAATTTCTGATTTAGTTCATAAAGTTTCTAAGAAACTGTCAAATTATAAATTGGCTTATTTTGATGCTTCTCACGCAAAAGATGTAGAGAAAAATAAATTATCAGAATTTACTTTTCATCACCAAGGAAATTTGCAAATTACAACTTCTGGTAAGGTAAATAAGTTTGAACAGCGTTTGCAATTTGCACAATTTGATTATGTTTTTATCAACGGAAATCATTACCAAGGCGCAAAACAAATTTTGATTTTAGACGAAGCAAAAGAAGCTTCGGTTTTAAAAAGATTAGAACAATTAGATTCAATTCAGTTTGTTATTAAATTGAAAAATGAAACCGAATATTTTTCTTTTTTAGAAGATAAATATCCGCACATAAAAAACATTACTTGTTATACAATTGATGAAATTGATGAAATTTCAAATCATGTTAAAAATTTAATTCAAGAAAAAATTGCTCCAGTAAAAGGATTGGTTTTAGTAGGTGGGAAAAGTACCAGAATGGGAACTGATAAATCAGAACTCAATTATTATGGAAAACCTCAAAGAGAATATGCAAAAGAACTACTTGAAGCGTGTAATTTAGAAACTTTTTATTCAGTAAGAGATTTCTCGACTACGCTCGAAATGACAAAAAACAACTCAAATATTACCTTAAGCGCAGTCGAAAGGTCTCAAGCAACAAAAGAAATACCCGATACTTTTTTAAATTTAGGGCCTTTTGGCGGAATTTGTTCTGCGTTTCAAAAAAAACCAAACTCAGCTTGGTTAGTGATGGCAACAGATGTTCCTTTTATAAATGATGATATAATTCAATTATTATTACAAAAAAGAAATCCATCTAAAATAGCAACTGCAATTAAAGGTAAAGACAAGCAATTTGTAGAGCCATTAATTACAATTTACGAACCAAAAGCATATCCAATTTTATTACAATATTTAGCACAAGGTTATTCTTGTCCTAGAAAAGTATTAATTAATTCTGATGTTGAAATTGTAGAAGTTGATGATAATTTTATTAGAAATGTAAATACTCCAAAAGAATTTGAAGCAGCAAAAAAGGAGATTAATAGTTAATGGATAAAAATCAGCTTTTTAAACGTCAAACCACTTTAGCAGAAGTTGGAGAAGAAGGTCAGCAAAAATTACAGAATGCTTCTGTTTTAGTAGTTGGTTGTGGTGGTTTGGGAAGCCCAATTGCGGTTCGTTTAGCTTCTAGTGGAGTTGGTAAAATCCATTTGATAGATTTTGATACTGTAGATGTTACCAATTTGCACAGACAAGTTTTTTATAGCTTAGATGATGTTGGAAAACCAAAAGCTGAAGTTTTATCTACATTTATAAAAAAGCGCGCACCTTTTACTAAAGTCAGTTTTATTAACCAACCCATTACAAAAGAAAACGTTTTTGAGCTGATTTCTGATTACGACATAATTGTTGATGGTACAGATTCTTTACCAACAAAATATTTACTAAATGATGCTTGCGTTTTAAAAGATAAACCTTTGGTTTATGGTTCTTTATATAAGTTTGATGGTTATGTAGCTACTTTTAATGTCTTGGAAGAAAACGGAACTAGAAGTCCAAATTTAAGAGATACTTTCCCAGAAATGGCAACAGATATTCCTAATTGCGAAGAAGCAGGAACCTTAAATGCTATTGTTTCTATGATTGCAAGTTTGCAAGTAAATGAAGTTTTAAAATTGATTTTAGAAATTGGAAAACCGTTAACAAATCAATTGTTAATTTATAATTCTTTGCAGAATTCTCAGCTAAAAATGAAGTTAAAAAGTTCAATTTCTAAAGAAGATATTCAGCAAATTTTTGATAGAGAAACTTATTTTGATGTAAGTTGTGAAGTAAGAAACCAAGATTGGTTAATTACTCCTAAAGATTTAAAATTGTCAATTCTTACAAAAGAGAGAAATCTAGAAATTATTTCTGTAATTGCAAACCAAAAAGTAGAATATCCTTTTAAAATTGATAAAAATATTCCTTTATCAGAATTATCAAAATCTAATTTTATTCCAGAAGAAAATAAAAAATATGTGGTGGTTTGTTTAAAAGGAAACTCTAGTTATACAGCTACAAAATTGCTAAAAGAAAAATACCCAAAAGCAAAAATTTTTAGTTTAATTGACGGAATTACAAAGTTTTAAATGAAAAATCCACTAGACTTTTATATTCAAGAAAAATCGAATTTAGAGCAAGAAGCATCTCTTTTAAAAAAGAAATCTGTTAATTTAAGTGTGTTTAGATTTGCTGTTTTTTTAGCAACGTGTTTTTTAATCTATCTTACTTTTGGTAAATATCCAGATGTTTTTATTGTTGCTTTTTTAGGCGTTTTGCTGTTTAGTTTTTTAGTAACAAAACATCTTAATTTAAAAAGAAAAAGAGCCATTGTTAATGCCAAAATAAAAATTAATATTACTGAAATTAAAGTTTTAAATCGTGATTATTACGATTTAGATGCTGGAAAAGAATTTGTTGACGCGCATCATTTTTATAGTAATGATATCGATTTATTTGGTATTGGTTCTTTCTTTCAGTTTATCAATAGAACTACAACCCATCAAGGAAAAATTGCACTTGCTAAAACATTTACAGAAAATAAAATTGAAAATATTGTTGAGAAACAAAAATCAATAGAAGAGCTTTCTGAAAAAGTAAAATGGAGGCAACATTTTTCTGCTTTAGCAAGCTTGGTAACTGTAAAAAATAAAACTCAGTTTATTGTAAATTGGGTGTTGAATTATAAAAAACAATTTCCTTATTTTTTAAATGCTTTACCAATTATTTTTTCTAGCATATCTATACTTTTAATAGGATTACTTTCCTTTAGTATAATCCCTTTTTCCATTTTTTTAGGATGGTTTTTTCTTGGTTTATTTATTACAGGTAGACATCTAAAAAAGATTCAGAAATTATATAACGAAACAGATGCTGTTAGAGAAACATTTAAGCAATATCATCAATTGTTAAATGAAATTGAAAACGAAAAGTTTACTTCAAAAATCTTAAAAGAAAAGCAAGAAATCATTAATTCAGAAAAGAAAAAAGCATCCACTATTTTTAAAGAATTTTCTAAAATTTTAGATGCTTTTGATCAACGAAATAATCTAGTTATTGCGGTTTTTGGCAATGCATTATTTCTTTGGGATATTAATAATGCTTGTAAAGTAGAAAAGTGGATTTCTAAATACAATCATACTGTAGAAAATTGGTTTAATGTAGTTGCTTTTTTTGATGCACAAAACTCCTTGGCTAATTTTAAATTTAATCATCCAAAGTTTGTTTTTCCAGAAATTTCATCAACAAAAGAAATTATTAAATCTACCCATTTAGGGCACCCTTTGTTAGACGAAAAAAAGAGAATTGATAATAATTTTATAATTGATGATAAGCAGTTTTTTATTATTACAGGAGCAAATATGGCAGGTAAAAGTACGTTTTTAAGAACCGTTTCTTTGGCTATTGTTATGGCAAATTGTGGCTTGCCAGTTTGTGCAGAAACGTTTCTATATTCGCCAATAAAACTGATTACAAGTATGCGAACAACAGATTCTTTAACGGAAGATGAGAGCTATTTTTATTCAGAATTAAAACGTTTAAAATTTATTGTTGATAAAATAAAAGAGGACGATTATTTTATCATTTTAGATGAAATTTTAAAAGGAACAAATAGTAAAGACAAGGCAATTGGTTCCAAAAAGTTTGTAGAAAAGCTAACAAAATCAAAATCAACAGGAATAATTGCAACTCACGATGTTAGTTTATGCGAGTTAGAAAATGAGTTTTCAGAAATTAAAAACTACTTTTTTGATGCAGAAATTATAAAAGACGAATTGCATTTCGATTATATTTTAAAAAACGGAATTTGTAAAAATATGAATGCTTCTTTTTTATTGCAAAAAATGGAGATAGTTTAATTTTCTTTCCATTTTAAAGTTTCAATTAAGTGTAAAATATCTTCTTTAATGTAAGCTACTGCTGGCAAAATGGAATCGTAGTTTGGTTTTGCATAAAAATACAAGGAACCTTTTATAAAGTTTTTTGTACTGTCTGTAACGTGAAACTGAATATGAGAAGCAGCATTTCCTGTAATTTCATACAAACTGCCAAAGACTCTTTTTTCTTTGTTTACAAAATCTTTTGGAATAATTTGTTCTGCCTTTACTGTGTGTTTAAAAACCAATTTTTCAGCATCTGTTAACAATTCTTTTAAGTTGTTTTTTACAGGTCTATAGGTAATATCTATAGATGCTTTTAAGTTCGGGTACTTTATTTTTAACCAATTATTGGCATCATTAATAATTAAAGTATTTTTTAAAACATTAAAAGTATAAGGTCTTTCTAAGGATAAATTCTCATAAGATTTTTTTGGATACACCAAACTTAAATACGCTTTTGGTTTTGGTAAAACAGCTTCTTTACAGCTAATGAAAATCAATAAAAAAAGAAGGATAAAAAGGTTACGCATTTCTAGTTGCTTTTACTTGTTTAATGCGTTTTTTATCTAACGCTTCTATGGTAAACGTATAATTCTTAAAATTTATTTTCTCTCCTTTTTTGGGAAATTTTCCAGAAATCTCTAAAATAAAACCAGCTAAAGTTTCACTTTCACCTTTTTCTTCTTCAAAAATGTCTTCATCTTCATCATCTAAAACTCTACAGAAATCTTTAATCGTTGTTTTTCCATCAAAAATATAATTGTTGACATCAATTTTAGAATAACTTAAATCATCATCATCAAATTCATCATTTATATCGCCTACAATTTCTTCTATAACATCTTCTAGGGTTACTAATCCGCTTGTGCCACCATATTCATCTACAACAATAGCCAAATGATTTTTGCGTGCTCTAAAATCGTCTAATAAATCGTCTAATTTTTTATTTTCGGGCACAAAAAAAGCTTCGCGAAGTAAGTCTTGCCATTTAAAATCTTTCTTATCTAAATGTGCTAACAAATCTTTGGCGTACAAAACGCCAATAATATTGTCTATATTTTCTTTATAAACAGGATTTCTAGAATATCCGTTTTTTAAGATTTTCTCTAAAACAATATTATAAGATTCATCATCAGAAATTGCAAAAACATCTATTCTGGGTTTCATAATTTGCACAGTTTCTGTGTTTCCAAAATTTACAATTCCTTCTAAAATTTTTTGTTCGTCTTTTGTGGTTGCACCTTCTGAAGTTAGTTCTAATGCTTGCGATAATGTTTCTACAGAAAAGTTAGAGTTTTTGTTTCCTAGTTTCTTTTCAACCCATTTGGTTAAAGTAATTAATGGCAAACTAAAAGGTGTTAGTAAGATGTTTACAGCGTGAATAAATTTAGACATTGCCTTAGAAAAACGAAGCGCATTTCTAGAGGCATATACTTTTGGTAGAACTTCGCCAAAGAGTAAAATTAAAAAAGTAACTAAGACAATTTCAATTAAAAAACGGATAGGGGCAGTAAAAAAATAGAAGTTTAATTCGTAATTAAAATCGCCAAACAAAGTTTCTGCTAAAGAGGCAAAAAGTAAGACAATTAAAATATTAATAAAGTTATTGGTAATAAGAATTGTAGCCAACAATTTTCTTGGTTGCGCTAGCAAATTTACAACAATATTGTCCTCTTTTCCGTTGTTAGAAAGTTCGTTTAAATCGGTTTGAGATAATGAAAAAAAAGCAACTTCTGTACCCGAAATTAGGGCAGAACTTATAAGTAAAGCAACAAGAATTATAATGTTGATACTGGTAAGAACATCAACAGATGTAAAGAATAAAAATAAAAGTTCGGGATCTGGATCCAAATTTTAAAATTTAATGAATTAAAATGGTAAATCATCATTTTCTTCTGGTGCAACAGATTTTTGTGTTGGTGCAGAAAGTGGCTGATTTTGTTGAGGATTGTTAGGATTTTCGCTATTTTTTTTAGGTGATAACATGGTCATTTCATTTACTTGTATTTCTGTAGCATAACGTTTAATACCATCTTGTTCCCACTGTCTGTTTTTTAGTTTTCCTTCAACGTAAATTTTATCGCCTTTGGTTAAATACTTTTCGCAAACTTTTGCCAAACCGTTTCTAACCACAATATTGTGCCAATCTGTTGTGGTTACTTTTTCTCCTGTTTGTTTGTTGGTATAACTTTCTGAAGTTGCAATAGGAAAACGCCCAACACAATTTTGATCATCAAAATAATGCATTTTTACATCATCGCCTAAATTACCAATCAATATTACTTTGTTTATTGTGCCTGCCATTGTTTGTTTTGTTTTCTTAGTCTAATTAATTCAAGTTTTTCTTCATATAAGCTCAAGTCCCAAATCTTCTCAATTTTATTATCATTATCATCAAAAAAATATTGTTTCCAACTTTTATCTTTTTCAACAAAACAATAAATACTTTTATCTATTGGAGATTTAAAAGAATAGGTTTCATTAAAATCATCATTAAAAATTACAGTATAATAACCTTTTACATCTGTATTATTTTTAATTTTTTTAAATAGTTTTCTGTTTTGACTAAAGTAATAAGGAAAAGTCCAATTATTTATAGATGCAAGTTTGTTAACTTTTGTTCCTGCTATTTCATTTTTATGAAAAATAACAAAAGTTTTTGCATTGAACTTGATTTCCCAATCATTAAAAGTTTCGTTTATATTATTTAAAAAAATAGTTAAAGAATGTGATGGTGTTTTACTGTTATTTAAATGCCATATTGTCATAGGATTAATAAAAACAAGTATTAAAGGACCATCAAGATTATTAAAAATTTTAGTTGAAACTTTTTTTCCTTTTACATTTTTTAATTTTGCTTTATATGGGAAAATAGTTTCTTTTTGAGCAAAAGAAATAGCAACATTAAATGCCAAAACTAATAATATTATGTTTTTTTTCATATAAATTTATAATAATCAAATATATAAAATTTTGTTATTTAGTTGATAAATAGTTGTCTAAAAACTTAGAAATTAATACAGGAACAGGGTGTTTTTCTATATCTTTCCAATTAATTTTTGCTTTAGATAAATTTTTAGTCTCTACAATCCAGAATTGTGTATATAAATGTTGATGCGATAATTTATGAACAATTTCCTTTTTATTAAAGAGTGAAATTTTTGTTTCATCTGCAAATAAATTGATAAATTCTTCTGACGAAATTAATTCTTTTATATTGATTTTTTTATCCGTTTCAATTAACGGAAATTGATACAAACCTTGCCAAATTCCTTTTCCTTTTCTAATCTGTAAAATGGTTTTTTTGTCATCCGTTTTAACGACAAGGAAATTAAAATAGCGATTTCTAACGTTAAGTTTTTTCTCTTTTACAGGTAATTCTTTGATTATTTTTTTCTCTAAAGCTACACAACTACCAGAAAACGGACAAGTTTCACATAGCGGATTTTGAGGCTTGCAATGCAATGCGCCAAAATCCATAATTGCTTGATTGTAAGTTCCAGGCTGTGTGTTGTCAATTAAAGATTGAGCTAGTGTTTTAAATTCTTTAATTCCGGCTGATGAATTGATAGGAGTTTTAATTCCGAAATAGCGAGAAAGCACTCTATAAACGTTACCATCTACAACAGCAGTAGCTTCATTAAAACAAATAGAAGCAATGGCAGATGCTGTGTAATCTCCAATTCCTTTTAATTTTATAATCTCTTTATAAGTTGATGGGAATTCTCCTTTTAATTCATCAACAATATATTTTGCTGTAAAATGAAGGTTTCTTGCGCGAGAGTAATAACCCAAACCTTGCCACATTTTTAGAATAGTATTTTCATTTGCTTTAGCTAGATTAAAAATTGTAGGAAAGGTTTCTGTAAATTTTAAATAATAAGACAAACCTTGAGCAACTCTTGTTTGTTGTAACATAATTTCTGACAACCAAATATAATATGGGTTTTTGGTTTTACGCCAAGGTAAATCTCGGTTGTTCTGTAAATACCAGTAAATTAAAGTGTTAGAAAATTTCATCAAAATTTTTTTGAAATACAATATTACATTATAAAATTCATATAAATTTAAGTCTTTATCTTTTTGGAATTGATTAATTATCATATATTTGCATCCGCATTTTTGAAATTAAATTAATAAAATATAGTAAAAACAGAGACATGACGAAAGCAGATATCGTATCGAAAATTTCAGATAAATCAGGAATCGAAAAAACAGATGTTTTAGCAACTGTAGAAGCATTTATGACTGAAGTTAAAGATGCATTAGAAAATGGTGATAACGTTTATTTAAGAGGTTTTGGTAGTTTTATTATTAAAACTAGAGCAGAAAAAACAGGTAGAAATATTTCTAAAAATACAACTATTAAGATTCCTGCACATAATATACCAGCTTTTAAACCCGCAAAAACTTTTACTGAAGGAGTAAAAAGTAAAGTAGCAGTAAAGTAACAAAATACTAATCTAAACCCTAAAAGGTTTAAAAACATCAGAACATTATGCCAAGTGGTAAAAAAAGAAAGAGAGCTAAAATCTCTACACACAAAAGAAAGAAAAGAGCTAGAGCAAATAGACATAAGAAAAAGTAAGCAATCGCTTACTTTTTCGTTTATAGTTTAGCAAAAAAACAAAAAGTTCATTGACATTAGAGGTTAAACTAACCTCGCACGGTATTTATATACCTGACAATATTAATCCATCTACACAATTATGTGTAGTGTTAAAACCAAGTTCAGTATGAAAACAGAATTAATAATTCGTTCAAATTCATCTGATATTGATTTTGCCTTATTAAGAGATGGAAAACTTATTGAATTAAATAATGAAACAACTGATAACAAATTTTCTGTTGGCGATATTTTTTTAGCCAAAATAGGAAAAGTGTTAACAGGATTAAATGCAGCCTTTGTAAATGTTGGTTATCCTAAAGATGGCTTTTTGCATTATCATGATTTAGGCGCGCAAGTAAACTCATTAAATTCATTCATTAAGAAAGTAAGCACAGGTAAGTATAAAGAATTCACTTTAAAAAACTTCCGCAAGGAAGAAGACATTAACAAAGACGGTAGTATTAACAGTGTACTAAAAACAGGACAAAACCTATTAGTACAAATTGTAAAAGAACCTATTTCTACAAAAGGACCCAGATTAAGCTCTGAGTTGTCTATAGCAGGTAGATTTTTGGTTTTAGTTCCTTTTTCTAACCGAGTTTCTGTTTCTCAAAAAATAGCAGACCCAAAAGAAAAAGAACGTTTAAAAAGATTAGCAAAAAGCATTAAACCAAAAGGGTTTGGTGTTATTTTAAGAACTGTTGCCGAAGGCAAAAAAGTAGCAGAATTAGATAAAGATTTGCAAAACTCATTAGATCGTTGGAAAACAATGTGTAAAAGAATACCCAACACAAATACACCAACAAAAATTTTAAGCGAGTTAAACAGAGCATCTTCTATTTTAAGAGATGTAATGAACGAGTCTTTTACGAGTATTGTAACAAATGATGAAACTTTGAAAGTAGAAATTAAAGAGTATTTACAAGAAATTTATCCTGAAAAGGAAAAAATTGTAAAATTACATAGATCTGAAACTCCTATTTTTGAAAAATACGGAATAGAAAGACAAATTAAAACATCATTTGGTAAAACAGTTTCTATGAGCAAAGGTGCCTATTTAGTTATAGAACACACAGAGGCTCTCCACGTTATTGATGTAAATAGCGGTAACCGTTCTAACAAAGCAGGTTCTCAAGAAGATACAGCATTAGAAGTAAATTTAATTTCTGCAACCGAAATAGCACGTCAATTACAATTGCGTGATATGGGAGGAATTATAGTTGTAGATTTTATTGATATGCACAAAGCTGAAAACAGAAATAAACTGTATCAACATCTAAAAGAACAAATGGCTTTAGATAGAACAAAACACAAAATATTACCTCCAAGTAAATTTGGATTGGTACAAATTACAAGACAAAGGGTAAGACCTGAGTTGAGTATAAAAACTACCGAAACCAACCCAAATAAAGATGGACAAGTAGAAGCTCCTATAGTTTTGTTAGACAAAATTGAAGCAGATTTAGAGAAATTTATGTCAAACTCTAAAGACAATAAAAAAGTACAATTACATGTACATCCTTTTATTGCTGCGTATTTAACAAAAGGAATAAATTCTATACGTTTTAAATGGTATTTAAAACACAAAAAGTGGATTACAATTATACCTCGTGACGCTTACACATACTTATATTATAGATTTAAATCTGTGAAGAATTAAATTATATCTTATAAAGGCAATAATTTTTTATCAAAAAACCCCGCAACTTTTAAGTTGCGGGGTTTTGTTTTTTTAAAAAAAGAAGAATTTATTTTTTCTCTTTAATTAAATACATATAAACTGGGTAATGATCTGAATAACCACCTGTATATGCGCCATTAGAAAAACTTCTAAAAGGATATCCTTTATATTTGCCTCTTTTACTTGTTAAAAAACGTTTATTAAAAATCATAGCTTTAAACATTTTATAAGTAGAAAAATCTTTTTCTCCTCTATCTAAAAGAGGAGATGAAATTAATATTTGATCAAATAAATTAATATTATCTCTATAGCCTAAAGTGTTAAAACCTCTTCTGTGCATATCTTCATAAGGGTTGTAAATGTCATTTAAACCAACGTTTTTCTTTTTACTTTTTGTTTTTAAAACCTTTTTAAAACTAGAATTTATTGGGTCGTCATTAAAGTCGCCCATTGTTATAATTTTAGCGTTAGCATCTTTTTCTCTAATTTGAGCTATAATTTTTGTGTTTTGGTAAGCTGCTTTTTCTCTTAAAGGTCTACTTTTAGCCTCACCTCCACTTCTAGAAGGCCAGTGATTTACAATAATATGTATTAACTCATCATCTAAATAACCAGAAACTAACAATTGATCTCTAGTGTACACAGGATAATTGTTTCTGTATATTCTGGGATTAAAAGCTTCATGATGAATAGGCTTAAAATATCTTTTTTGATACAATAAAGCAACATCAATTCCTCTTTTGTCAGGAGAATCATAATGTATAATTCCATAGCGTTTTTTTATTAAATGTTTAGATTTTACTAAATCTTCTAAAACACTAAGGTTTTCAACTTCAGAAACTCCAATTATTGCAGGGCTTGTATTTGCTTTTTCTGTACCAATTTGAGCGATTGTACTTCCTAATTTATCAATCTTGTCCCAATAGACTTTAGATTTGTTAGATTTTAGCTCCATCATTGGACTTGCTTCATCATTTTTTGTAACATCATTTATGGTGTCAAACAAGTTTTCTAAATTGTAAAATGCAATGGTTCTTATGTTGTATTTCTTTCCCTTTTTTTGAGAAAAAAGTAAGGTTGTTGATAAGAAAAAAAAGAGTAATAAGTATGCGAATTTCTTCATTTTTAAAATTTTATGATACAAACATATAAAACAAAAGTTAAGCCAAAAATTATATATTGATTTTTAACACTATAATTTGTTAAAAATCGTTAATTTTGTTGGCAATTTAGCAAAAAAATTTATTAAAAATTCAAACAAACATTTATGAGAAAAATTGTTTTATCAATATTTGTGATGCTATTCCTCGTTGTTGGAATAAATGCTCAAAATATTGTGAAAGGAATTGTTGTAGATAGCGATTCTGAAGAACCTCTAAAAGATGTTTCGGTTACCATGAAGAATAATAACTCTTATGCATTGAAAACCAATGAAAAAGGAGTTTTTGTTTTACAAAAATTGAATAACGGAAATTATATTTTAGAAATTAAATTTACTGGTTATGAAACTCAAAGCTTCCCTGTTTCACTTTCTGGTAAAACGGTAGATTTAGGTACAATTCTACTTTACAAAGATTTTACCGAAGATCAAGATTTAAGTTTAGTTACTATTACTGACGATGAACTAAGTGATGATGCAAGTTCTGCAGATAATATTTCTGGGTTGTTGCAAGCGTCTAGAGATGTTTATTTAAGAACGGCTGCTTTTGAATGGAGTGGTTCTTTTTACAGAATTAGAGGTTTAGACTCAGAAAACGGTAAAGTATTGATTAATGGAATAGAAATGAATAAACAATACAACGGAAGACCACAATGGAGTAACTGGGGTGGTTTAAACGATGTATTAAGAAATCAGGAGCTTAGTAATGGTTTTACTCCGTCAAATTATACTTTTGGTGGTGTTTTAGGCTCTACGAATATTAATACTAGAGCTTCTCAATATAGAGCTGGTAGTAGAATTTCTTTGGCTTCTTCTAATAGAAGTTATACACAAAGAATTATGGCTACTCACGCTTCTGGTTTAATGGATAATGGCTTTGCTTACGCTATTTCTCTTAGTAGAAGAGCAGGAAATGAAGGTTATGTAGATGGTTCTTCTTATGATGCTAATTCTATCTTTTTATCTTTAGAAAAAGTATTTAATGAAAAACACAGCTTAAATTTTACTTCTATAACAGCATTAAATAAAAGAGGTAAGTCAGCACCAAATACACAAGAAGTTTTCGATATTAAAGGTACTAGATATAATTCTTACTGGGGAAATCAAGTTGGCAAAGCAAGAAACTCTCGTATTAAAAGAGTAGAAGAACCAATTTTAATGTTAAATCATTATTGGACAATTAATGATAATACCACGTTAAACACAAATGTAGCTTATCAATTTGGAGAAATAGGTAATAGTAGATTAGAATATAATGGCGCTACAAATCCTGATCCTGTTTATTATAGAAAATTACCTAGTTATGCTTTAGCCAATCCAAGAGGACCAGATTATGAAAATGCATATAAATCTTTAACAGCATTTCAAGATTACGGACAAATTAATTGGGATGATTTGTATATTGGTAACCAAGGAACGCCAAATGATATTAGATTTTTGCTTTACGAAGATAGAAACGATGACAAACAAATTACAGCGAATACAATCTTAAATTTAGATGTAAATGATAATATTACCATTAATGGTAGTTTAGAGTATAGAAAATTAGAATCTGAAAACTTTGCAAATGTTTTAGATTTGTTGGGCGGTAAAGGTTATAAAGATATAAATACCTTTGGTGTTACTTTTGATGAAAGACAAAGCGATTTATTAAACCCTAACAGAACTGTAAGAAAAGGAGATCATTTTAAATATAACTTTAACTTAAATTCAGAAGTTTATGGTGGTTTTGCGCAAGCACAGTTTAAATACAATAAAGTAGACTTTTATGTTGCTGCTTCTGCATACAATACAACTCATCAAAGAGAAGGTTTATATCAAAACGGATATTTTAAAAATAACTCTTTAGGTAAATCAAAAAAATTAGACTTTTTTAATTATGGTGCAAAAGGAGGTTTAACTTACAAAATATCTGGACGTCATTTATTAGATTTTAATGGTGGTTATATTACCAAAGCACCATCATTGCGTAATTCATTCGCAAACTCAAGATCTAACAACGTTACTGTTGCAGATGTAAGCAATTTAGATAGTGAAAAGATTTTATCTTTTGATGCAAGTTATATTTTAAGAACTCCTTTTGTAACATCAAAAATAACAGCATATTATACAGATATTAAAGATGCAACTGAAATATCTTTCTTCTTTGCTGATGGTATTAATGGTGATACATCAGAATTTGTTCAAGAAATTTTAACAGGAATAGATAAAAGACATTTTGGAGTAGAATTTGGAATAGAAGCGCAAGTAACTTCTACCATAAAACTAAAAGGAGCAGCAAATATTGGGCAATATACATATAACAATAATCCAGATTTAGTTTTAACTTCAGACGATATTAATTTTAATTTTTCTCAAAGAAAATCGTATCTTAAAAATTATAAAATCGCTGCAGGACCTCAAACAGCATATTCTGTAGGGTTTGAATATAGAGATCCAGAATACTGGTTTGTAGGAGCAACCGCTAATTATTTAGACAATGCTTATGTAGATATTTCTCCATTAAGAAGAACTAATAATTTTATTAATGATAAAGATGGGCAAGCATTTGCAGATTACGATCCAGTTTTAGCAAAAAAATTGTTAAAACAAGAAAAGTTTAACGACTACATAGTTGTAAATGCTATTGGTGGTAAGTCTTGGAAAGTAGGAAACAATAAATTTATAGGTGTGTTTGCCAGTGTAAGTAACCTATTTAATCAAACATACAAAACTGGTGGTTTTGAACAAGGTAGAAATGCTAATTATAGAGAAGTAAGAGACGATAACGCTTTAACTACTCCTGTATTTGGAAACAAATACTGGTTTGGTAGAGGAACCACTTATTTCTTAAATGTAAATTACAGATTTTAATTAAAAAAAACTTATAAAAATGAAAACTCAAAAGTTATATAAATTCTTTGCAATTTTATTCATTGCAACATCTTTGGTCTCTTGTATAGAAGATTCAGACTACGAAATTCCTTCTATATCAGAAGACAAACAATACGAAAATCTAAAACCTTTAAATGAAATTATTTCATTGCATAGAGGTAGTAATGTAGACTTTAAAGAATATATCAAAAACTCAGGTATAAAGGATATTAATACTTATGGTTATGTAATATCTAATGATAGATCTGGTAATTTCTATAAAACAATTAAGTTACAAGACAAAGCAGAAAATCCAACTGCCACTGTAGAAATAGTTGTTAATGCAACTAACTTAAATGCAATCTACAATGTAGGTAGAAAAGTTTATATAAAATTAAACGGATTAGCTTTAGGAAAAAGATTTGATAATTATCAAATAGGTTTAAATGGCGGTAATAGTATTAATAGAATTGGTGAAAACGATTATATTAAGTTTTTGGAGAGATCTAAAGAACTAGTTGACATTGTACCAACAACATTAACTATAGATAAAATTACTGATGCACACCTTAATACTTTAATTAAATTAGAAGGAATGCAGTCTGAAAACAAAGGAGAAACATTTGCCAATACAGACAATACTTTTTCTGTAAACAGAAACTTTAAAAATTGCGATACTGATAAGAAAATTGTAATGAGAACGAGTGGTTTTGCTTCTTTTAAAGGAATTCCAATTCCAGAAAAAAAAGGAAGTATTACTGCTATCTTAGGAAAATTTAGAAATACATATCAACTTTATATTAGAGATTTAAACGATTTAGATTTTACTGAAAATAGATGCGACCCTTTATTTGAAGAAGGATTTCAATCTACATCTTCAGGAGCTATTTCTTTAACAGGATGGACAAATGTTAACGCTAATAGTGGAGCTAGAAAGTTTATCTCTAAAACTTATAGAGGAAACACATATGCAGAAATATCTGCTTATAAGAGCAATGAAAATCCTTTAGAAGCTTGGTTAGTAACACCTGCTATAGATTTAGATAACACTTCTAATGAGGTATTAACTTTTCAAACAAAAACGGGTTTTAACAAAGGGAAAGCTTTATCTGTTCACTATTCTACAGATTTTAGTGGTGATGTTAAAAAAGCTACATGGAGTAAAATTAATGCAATTTTAGCAGATGGTCCCTCTAGCGGGTTTAGCAACTTTGTAAGTTCTGGAGATATAGATTTATCGGCAGTTAAAGGAAAAGTTTATATAGCTTTTAAATATGAAGGAGCTAGTAATGGTGTAACAACTACTTTTCAAATAGATAATATAAAAATTGCTGGAAAATAAAACCTAATAGCTTAGACGTAAAAAACCGATAAAGAATTTTCTTTATCGGTTTTTTTATTAAATAATGGACACTGTCCAGAATTTTGTGTAAATAGAATTTCAGAGGGTTTAACTATTTATAGTTTTACCCTTTGTTCAAATATAGTAAGTCCAATGGCACCTAATTATAATTAGTGTACTCCTAATTGTGCACCTAAATATTTAAACTTTGTGGAATTATATAATTGACAAAATTTAATAAAGTGAAGTATTGCTGAATTTAGTGCATAAAAAAACCTAACTCAATTAAGAATTAGGGTTTTAGTAGCGGGAACTGGACTTTATATCCTACCCTGTAATCTCTTACATCGTTGTTTTTCAATTAATTGCAATTGGGTGATCTTATTATTTTTAGGTTATTTGAGCCGAATATGAGACGGTTTAAAAGTCATTTTTCACTTTATTATTAAGGGTTTGTTGCTTATCCATTTTTTTTGAATTCTCCTTTTTTAGCACTTTTTCAATATCTTTTGATAATCTGCCTTCTCTGTCTTCTGTAAGTTTAAATGTTAGTTTCATTTTGAGATTTTTTTCACTAAAAGAGTTAATTTATCTATTTTATTATGTAATGATTTTACATCATCACACAACTCTTTTTGTTTTTTAATCTCTGGATTTGTTAAATAATCTGTATTTTTTTTAATTTGACTCATTTTTTTTTAACTATTATTAATTATTTCTAAATCTGTTTTCCCAATTAATTGTTTTAGTATCTTATCTTTTTGCTTGTTTTTTAGCTCAATTTGAATAACTGCTTTAATATTATCTTCAGCGAAATAATCATTCGCTGAGTACAATATTTTTACGCCAAAATGCCTTTCTATTGCCTCAATTTCTTCAAAAGTCCAATCATCTTTTTTAAATCTTAATTGAGCAGTCCTAACACTAGTATTTATAATAGGGGCAAAGTCTTTTTCGTTAAGATTCTTCTCTATTCTTAACTTTAAAATATGCCTACTTACTTTTTGTCTTAACATACTTAAATTTAACATCTTATTTATTTGTCTATCAATCATATAGCGTATTTTTTTTAATAAAAACGTAATATTTTTTCGTTTTTATTTTTTATAACGAAATTTTATTACGTTATTTGCATAACAATTATACAACCAAAGTATAACAAAAAGATTAATATACAAATAGGGTTTTTCTATGATTTCAGAACAAGAACAAGAGGCTATTAAAAGCATTTTAGGACACAGATATTCTAAACACATACAAGCTAAACTACAAGAACAAGGCTACTGCAACTCAAATAAAGAGCCTTACTCTACTGCACAAATACGAAATGTAATGAATGGCGTACCACACGCTATTATAGAAAATGCCATTTGGGAAGTAGTAGCAGAACAAAAAGCCATTCAACAAAAAAGACAAGAACTTTTAAACTTAAATTAATGAAAACAAAAGCTACCGAATTTATCTATCAAGACACTAAAATACATTTTGCATTAGCTACCAATAAAAATGTAATGGTAAACGCCACAGAAATGGCAAAAGCATTTAATAAGAAAACAGAATTATTTTTAAAATCTGAACACGCAAAAAAGTTTATAAAAGCATTAGAAAATAAAATTAATCTCCAACCAAATGGTGGGCGAATAATCGAAAATAAAGGTCGGAACGGAATCTATTTTGATAGACGTTTAGCCTTAAAATTTGCAGCTTGGTTAGATGTAGATTTTGAATTATGGGTTTACGATACCATAGACGAAATAATGTTTGGCGAATATAAAATTCACGAACAAGCATTACAAGCTACAATAAAAGCCGAAAAAGAAATTGAAAAGTTAGAAGTAGAATTGGCGCAAAATTCGGCGTTTCAAAAAATACAAAAACTACAAAGCTTTATTAAAACTAAAAATTCTGAAAAATTAAAAGCTTTAAGAGAAAAGAAAAATCAAATAGAAATGAATTTTAAATCCTAAAAATGTCATTTCAAAAACATTTAATAGAAAGCCATAACGAATTACTAGCAATAGTAAGAGCGCATTATGAAGTGAATAAAACTGAAATATCTAAAAGTAAATATTTAAAAAACAAACTAGAAAGAGCAATTATAAGAGGTGCTCAAATAAAAAAATCCGTAGTTGCTGCTACGGACTCTTAAATTTTTAATTAATCACAAAATCTTACAACTATGATTAACAACAGCGAAATTACAAATTTTAGTCCTTACCCACAAATAGCTGGGGTAATGCCTAATGATTCTAGTATTGAATTTATTGGAATCAGAAAAACAAAGCAAGTTCTTTGGATGCAAAACGGCAGTAATCACTATTTCTGTGATCTACCTATCGAACATTATACACTTTTAAAAAATGCTTACCTAAAGGATCATAAAGCTATTCGCTTTTTATCTGGAGTTACTGATCATCTTAATCAACAAGTAGAACTATACACTTATTATATGTATGGAGAAGTAGACGGAACTCCAGATATTTCTAATGGTAAACTTTCTGAATCTGAAAACTTTAGAGATACTAGAAACTGCCCAAGCTTACTTTGGAATTCAAAAAACATAAACATAGGAAGCCACATACTTACTTCTAAACAACTGGTAATTATAGATTTTATGTTAATACAAGATTTGCCAGATAAAGCTATTGCAAGTGCTTTAGGTATTTCTCACAAAACTCTGGACTTCCATAAGCATAAACTTTACAAAGCAGTAGGTGTTTCAACTAAAATGGAACTTCTAAAATTATCAATGAAATATAAAATCGTAGCGTAATGGCAAGAGAAAAAATAAGTGTTCCAGATTTTTTGAAGGCTTGCTTAATCTATTACAAAGATTTAGGTAAAACTTACTTTGAATTTGAAGACAAAGACTTCAATCTATTTGTTTTACAAGAAGTGAATAATTGGGGGTTTTGGAATTTAAATGATTTTATGGTTGACTACAGAAAGTGGACAATACATAATCAAATAGAACTCTATTATAAAAACAACACGCTATTTCTAAAATGGCTTTAAAATAAAAAGTATGTTAGTAAAAATCACACCTACAGAAGCAAACAGTTACATGGTAAACAACGTAGAAGTTTATCAAGACTCTGAAAACAATTGGTTAAGTCGTGGAGAATTAACTCCAGAAGAAAATAATGCTTTTCTAAACTATATAAAACCGATTACTGCTGAAAAAAAAAACAATTCGAAGAAGAAGCTTTTCGGTTTGGAATGCCTTAAAGCACAACTTAAAAAGGTTGATGATACTATTGAGAAAATTACAAAACAAAGAAAAATTTTAGACTCTAAAGAAGATTTGTTTTCTGATGAAAGTTTAACTCTTAGGAAGTATTATGAAAACAAGCTACAACAGTACCAACAAATGCGAGACACGATTATTAATAATATCACTGTTACGTTCAAAACTGTTACAGTTAACAGACCCAAGGAAGCCATTTAAAACAGATAGCAAAAACTCGGTAATCGCTTTGAAGAAAACATATGATGTATATCAAAAATTGCACAACCCAACCCATAGAAATTTAACTGTTAAAGATTATTGTAATACAAAATTAAAATGAGTAAACTAATTTTTTATATATTTGCAATGCGACATTCATTTAATTGTAGAGTAAAACAATTAGATTTTACTTTTAAATTACCCATAGGCGTAGTTTCTCTCATTTCCTTTTGCTCTGCAATTGGTGGGTGTCGCAACTTAGAGGGAGCTACGCTCTACTTTTTATTTAATGTAAATTATTTTCTAAATGCGATACCCGGAAAACAATTTACACTTAACGCAACAGTTGCGTATTTGTGTAACGTCTGGTTTACGAAACGAACCCAATTACTACAATTTTTTACTAAAATTAATCAAAGACTTTGGCTGTGGCTGGTATGTGCTCAATCTTTCCAAAAAGGGCTGTATTATAAAACTACGCACCAAAGACAAACTTTTCTTTTTAGGCAAAGGCAAAACCCTACAATTGGCTTTAGACCATTTATTAAACTCTCTTATTAACCATTACAATTAAAAATTATGAATACACTAGAATTTATTTATCAAGACACTCAAATTCATTTTGCATTACACAACCAAGGTAACGTAATGGTAAATGCTACAGAAATGGCAAAAGCATTTAATAAAAGAGTAGATGATTTTACAAGATTATCATCTACAGAAAATTTTATTAATGAAGTTTTAGAAGATTTTAATCTACAAAATAATCACGCAGATGTGCGTGATTATAATCGCGAAAATGTTATCAGTTCAAATAAAAAAAGAGGCACTTATATGTGCGATGTTCTTGCTTTAAAATTTGCGGCTTGGTTGGATGTAAAATTTGAATTATGGATATATAAAACCATAAATAATATTTTATTTGGTAACTACAAAAAGCATTGGGATGCTCACCAAGAGCAAGTAAAAGCTGAAAAAGTTATGGAGAACTTAAAACCAAAACTTTTAACTGCTCCTACTCCAGAAATGATGTTAGAATATTTTGAAGCAGAAGAAAAGGTTAAAAATTCTAAATCTGCCAAACAAAAGGCGATTAGAAATCAATATAAAATAGATTTTAAAAACTAAACCTTTTTCATTCATCTTATTATCTACAATTAAATGAGATACACCAAATCGTCAGTAGACAGAGTTAGAGAAGCAGATATTGTTAAAACTATAGGAGACTTTGCAGCACTTAAAAAAGTTGGGGGCAATTACAAGTGCTGTTCTCCTTTTTCAGAAGAAAAAACACCATCTTTTACAGTTTCTCCTGTGAAGCAAATTTTTAAATGCTTCTCAACAGGATTGGGAGGCGATGGAATAAAGTTTGTAATGCAACACAAATCTGTAGAATTTGTTGAAGCAGTAGAAATTATTGCAAAAATTCACAATATCTATTTAGAAAAAGAAGAAGTTACTCCAGAGATACAACGTAAGCTAGACCAGAAAGCAGAAATGTATAATCTTACAGATAAAGCTGCTAGAAGTTTTGTGAATGCTTATAAAAAATTAGATGTAAATCACTGGGCAAAACAACTAATTGCTGAACGTGATTTTACAGATGAAAGCGTATTAACCTTTCAATTAGGATTTAATGGAGATGAAAACAAACTCACAAAGTGGACCATTGCAAACGGTACACTAGCTGTTAGTAAAGAATTAGGCTTATCAAAAACAAAAAATAGCACTTCTTACGATATTTTTAAGAACCGTATAATGTTTCCTATTCATAACGAAAAAGGAACAGTTGTTGGTTTTGGTGGCCGACAATCAAATGATCCTAAATTAGATAAAGGCTTTAAATATATAAACTCTAAAGAAAGTTTAATCTATGATAAATCTGCTGTTTTATATGGTTTATTTCAAGCGAAGCATATCATAAATAAATTAGGATCTGTAATTCTAACAGAAGGTTATACTGATGTTATTGCAATGCATCAAAACGGATGCGAAAACACAGTAGCTTCTTGTGGTACTGCTTTAACAGATAGACACGTTCAATTGCTTAAAAAGTATGCAGAAGAAGTTGTTTTATTACGTGATGGAGATGCAGCAGGATTAAAAACAATGCTGAAAAAAGATGGCGATATTGATATCTGCTTATCTCACGGTTTAAATGTTTCTATCTGTTTATTGCCAGATGGAGAAGACCCAGATACTTTTTCAAGAACGCAATTAGATATGCACACTTGGGTGCATGACAATAAATATGATGCCATTTTATATAAAGTTTCTCAATATGATTTAGTTAGAGATAGGTACGAAGCAGATGTAGTTTCTATGAAGGAATCTTACAAGCTTTTAATAGATGATGAACTTTCTAATAAAATTGAGGTAAAGGATTTAGAAGGAGACGAATTAAAAACCGCCAAAGAAAACAACAAAGAAGTTGCTAAAAATGTATCAACTCTAAAAAAGGAACAAGAAAAAGAGTTAAAAGAAATTCAAAAAATAGATCCTTACAAAAAAGCTGCAGCAGTAACTGAAATAGCAGAAACATTATTTAAAATAAAGCACGAAGTAAAACGTGCAGAATATGTAAAACAAGTAGCCAAATCTTTAAAAATAGCTACTACTGCATTAAAAGCTGAAATTGGAAAATTTGAAATTAAAGCTCAAGAAGAAGATAAAAAGAAGAAAGAAGAAACAGGCGAATTATATTCTACAAGAAACTTAAAGTTACCAAAAGGTGGAGATATGGAAGAATATTTACAATATGGATTTTTAACTATTGGTAATCAATTTCATTTTCCTGTTAACGGATATTTTATAGAAGGTACAGATTTTAAGTTCGAGCCATTATTCCAAATAATGGGAGAAAAAGAAAACAAACGTTTAGCTGAAATTACAAATACAGCCAATCAGAAAAAAATTATTGAGTTTGATTCTGAAATGTTAGCCAGTTTTGGGGAATTTAGACGTTTCCTTTTTAGACAAAATGGATTTTTATTCTACACTGACAATGGTGTAAAAACAGAGCATTTTGACAGATTTGTTAGACGCTTCAATCGTGCTTTCGAACCAGCTAGAGAATTGCTGTCAATGGGTTGGAATCCTAAAAACTTTTTTGCATTTGCTAACGGTGTGGAATGGAAAGGGAAATTTAGACCTGTAAATAAATATGGTATTATGAATTTAGAAGGTATAGATACTTCTGAAGATGAATACAATCAAAAAATAGACAACTACTACTCGCCTGCTTTTTCTGTAATGTATAAAGATGCACAAGAAGGAGATGATTTATATGAGAATGACAGATACTTTGTGTACAAAGAGTCTCCTATTTCTTTAGTTGATTGGATGAATAAAATGATTACTGTTTTTGAAGATAAAGCAATTATTGGCATTCTTTTTAATTTCGGGAGTCTTTTTAGAGACTTGTTTCTTAAACATTATACCTCATTTCCTTTATTGGGTGGTTTTGGCGAAACTGGTTCTGGTAAATCTGCCTTTGGTTTAATTTTACAAAATTTCTTTTACTACAGAATGGCAGGTGTGGATTTAACCCAAGTAACACCTTCTGGACTTTCCAAAACATTAACAAGAACTACAAATACAGTCGTTTTTTGTGATGAATTTCAAGATAAAAACATCAAAGAAGATGTTGCCAACTTGATAATGGGTGGTTGGAATGGAAATGGACGTGTAAAAAGTAAAGACATAGGTAGCACCAGAACCACCATAGAAAAAATATTATCCGCTATTTATTACTGTGGACAGTTTATGCCAACCTTTAAAGATGGAGCTTTAGGAAATAGAACTATTGGACTATACTTTAAAAAAGAAAATAGAACTAGTCAACAAAAAGAAAACTTTACAGATTTACAAAATGTAACTAACGAAGGAGTAAATAGTTTGGTTTGTAAAATTATTGAACACAGACAATACTTTGAAAAATCATTACCTCGTGTTTACTCAGAATCTGAACGTACTTTAAAAGCAACTTTAGAAAAAGAACAATTTGATGAACGTGTTTTTAAAAACACCTCAATGTTACTGGCCACTTACGAAATACTAAAAACCAAAATAGATTTTCCTTTTGATGATGCTAAAGTTTTAGCCCTTTGCAAAGATTTAATTATCAATAATTCAGAACAAATATCTGATAGTAGTGGTTTAAATGAGTTCTGGAACATCATTACTTGGTTGTTTGAACAAAAGAGAATTAAAGATCATCAAGAGTTTGTAATTGCTAGAGATATTTCTTTTAAAATTATTGGAGAAAAAAGAGTTGAATCTACACACGATAATCAAGAACGAAATCAGATACTCTATTTGCGATTAAAATCTGTTTATCAATTCTATAACAAAGAAGCTACAACACGTGAAGGTGTTGATGTATTAAATCAAACAACGTTAAGAAATTACTTTAAATCACGCCCATATTTTATTGGTCTAATAAAAGGAAAACGATTTGGAACAGCAGGAACACAAAGCTGTTACGCTTTTAACTACACAATGATGGTTGAAAAAGGATTAGTAACCCTTGAAGAAGATACTTCTTTATTTAAGAAAGCTGAAGATACAGCTTCAGAAAAACCTACTAACGATGAACCAGATGATTTACCATTTTAAAAAATAAACACTATGCCAACAGCCACAGCAATGCAACTACGTCCTTATGTTTTTCCAAGAGCAATCGCTAAAGTAGAATTAGTCCAGGCCTTACCAGAAGACTTAAAAGAATTTATTGGTTACGATGAATTAGAAAGAAAGCAATATAGCTTAAGGCTTGGTTTAATTTATTGGGTAAAATCTTCAATTACAGGACAAATAGAAGGAACCCCTTTTATAATAACAGAAAATACAGATGTCAATCATTTAAAGGAAATGCTTGATTGCAAAATGATATGGATTTCAAAAGATCCTTTTAATTAATCTTAACAACAAATTACAATGAAAAAACCACATAATATGAAACCCGGAGACAAACGCATCTTTAAACATCTTGGAGAAATACAAGAGTTTGCTGAAACCTACGAACACAAAGCCGAAGAATTCAAATTTAATTGTGATTCTAACGGTCAACTAGAAATGATAAAACGCTAAAATTTTAATTATGAATGAAACAATTCCAATTCAAAAGGAATTGCTAAAACCGAAATACAAACAATTAAACATACTATAAAATGACACTTCTTGAAAAATTAAAGTTTACCTCAAAAATGTACCATCAAAATATAGATGAATTAACAATTAAGATTGAAAAACTGAAATCTAAACGTAAAGAGAAAATTGAGGCAGTAGAAAATATCGATATCATTATTAAAGAAGAGATACAATGAAGATTACAAAATCACACAAATTCATCATTACAATAAGGTGGTATAAAAATGACAATGGTGGAGACCGTAGATCTATCTGCATTGATTATACAGATGAAGCAAATAAAAAAGAACAGATAAATAAAATTCTGAAAGATTTTAGAACGCTTCCTATGGATATAGGAGAAAATAGAGGAAGAATTCCTTATTCAGTAACAACAGCTAGTCCTAATTGGACAAGAAACTATTATTAAAAAACATAAGATTATGAAAAACCTAATAATGAATGATGTTTCTAGATGTGATAATGATAAGTGTATTTTCAAATCTACATGTAAAAGGCATTTGCAAGTAGAAATTGACAAAAAGAATAAAACATCTTCTTGGACTACCATTTTTGGAAACAAAACGAATCAATATGGAATGACTGTAAGTTGCCAAAACAGAATACCAAATGAATAAACTCGAATTATTTAGTGGTATTGGTGGCTTTACTAAGGGCTTTGAAGAAGCAGGATTTAAGTTTGATAATGTTTACTTCAGTGAAGTAGACAAACACGCAATCGCTAATTATAAATACAATAACCCAAATGCAATACACATCGGATCAGTTAAACATTTTCAGCAATGGAAAAATCAACTTGGAAGAATCAATATACTCTCCTTCGGATCGCCTTGCCAAAATTTTTCGTTGGCTGGTAATAGAAAAGGGCTTAAAGGAAGGAGTAGTTCACTCATCCACTATGCCATTATGGCTATCGAATGGTTTAGACCTGATGTTTTTATTTGGGAAAACGTTAAAGGAGCTTACTCCTCAAACAAAGGCGAAGATTTTCAAGCAATCTTTGAAAGGCTTGCCAACATTGATGGTTACCGACTCGAGAAACAATTGCTTAATACAAGCTGGTTTTTACCCCAAAATAGAGAGCGAATATATCTTATTGGACATCTTACAGGAAGAAGTGCCCCAGGAGTATTTCCTTTCGGAGAAAATGATAAAACATTTACTAAAAGAAAAGGAAACCAATCACAAACCCAAGTATGTACAACAGTAGGCACTAAAATGGGCAATCGTGCTGACAGCACCTTTGTTATTCCTAAAAAGTCCGGGACACTTACCGCAGGAGGAAACTCTGGAGGCTTACACAGCGATATGACTGTTATACCCGTACTAACACCCAATCGTAAAGAAAAACGTCAAAACGGGCGACGTTTTAAAGAAAATGGCGAAGCTGCATTTACTTTAAATTGTCAAGATCAACACGGAATAATGATTAAGTCTACACATTTTGGACCACACCAACAGGATCGATTTTATGACGATGATGGATTAATGAGTTGCTTACCATCAGCTCGTGCTGAAGACAAAATTAAGATTAACACAAATAATCAAATCAGAAGGCTAACAGAAATAGAATGTGAGCGTTTACAGGGTTTTAATGATGATTACACAAAATATGGCAATTACGATGGTGTAATAAAAAAGATAAGTAAAACTCAAAGATATAGAATGTTAGGCAACGCTGTAAGTGTACCAGTTGTAAAAGCTATTGCTTTACGCTTAACGGACTCGGCTAAGAAGCGTAGCCTTAATCACGCTTCATTAAATGTAAAAAAGTCGCATGGCTATGCTTTTTAGCCTTTGTTAACTACTGTACTTTTTGTGCGGTGGAAATTTGAAACTAAAAACTTAATAAAATGAAGAATATAAAATTTAGAGCTTGGAGCAAGAAAAACAATAGAATGTTTACTGTTACAGAATTGCGATTTGTAGCAGAGGAAGTAACACTTGATAAAACGTTAAGTGAAGTAAGGATTAATGACCAATACGACACTTTTCAAGATTTTAATGATGTTGAATTGATGCAGTTTACAGGGTTGTGTGATAGGTTTTGTCGTGAAATATACGATGGCGATATTTTAAGCGATTGGGTAGATACTGACGAGGGTAAAATACAGAGCAAAATGCAAGTGTTTTGGAATGAACCTACTGGAAGTTGGCATTTAGATAATAGTAGTGAACAAGATAAAACCTATTCTACTGAATTATGGCAAGAACTGAATGATTTTGAATATAAAGTAACTGGAAATATCCACGAAACTGAAAGCGTTGACGAAAAAGTATTGTAGTTAACGGTTAGCGTATGAAAAGTGCGTGGACTTGACCTAAAATTAGAAAATAAGCACTAAAAATAAACCCTTTTCGAGCGTGGGGATTTAACGCTCTTAACCTTAAATTATATTAAACAAATGGAAGATTTAACACCAAAATTTGAAACTTGGGCAGTAGTTGAGCTTTTTGGACACACACAACTATCTGGGAAAGTAACGACCCAAACAATCGCAGGACAGGAATTTGTTAGAATTGATGTGCCTAAAACAAAAAGCGTACCTGAATTTACTAAATATCACTTGCCAAGTGCTGTTTATGGAATGACACCTGTTGATGAAGATTACGCAACTCGAATGGCTGAAAGATTAAGTGCTAAACCAATAAATGACTACAAGCACAATGAAGTTATTAGAGAAATCATTAAAGAGAAATTGTCTGAAATGGCAACCACTAAAGCACTTGACTTTTAAGCGGTGGAAAAAAGGGTTTATTTTTCTTTGGATAAGGAACTGACCTTAATAGTTAAACCAGTACATAGCATTTTTTATACGCATTGTTATGTACTGGCGCAACTAACCGTTTTGAGTGCGTACAGATATTGCGTTTGTACATAACGTTACAGGTATATGAATAGGTGCGAAATTCGGCAGAATTTCCACCGTATAAACAAGAACAGAACATTGAATTAAAACAAATAATAACCAAATACTAAAAGCACTTATTTATATACGGTGTTGGCTGTAGTTAAATTTTTAAAAATGGGATTTCAAGACTTAAAAAAAACAATACAAAAATACTATCCAATTCATAGAGAAGCAACGGAAGTAGATTATAAAAACGAAAATGAATTTTTGGTAAGTAGGCAACTTTATAAAAAAGAATACTACAACGATTATTGTGCAGTAAAATTACGCAAAGGTTATTGCTTAATTGATTTTTTCAAGTCGGATAATAGGCATATTGATAAAATAGAAAGTGATTGGGCAGATTACTCTTTCAGTTTAAAAATAGAAGAAAAAGATTATTCAAATGCAGAAAGTTTTTTTAGTTGGTTAGTATAATTACTGCCAACGGATATGTGTATGAAACGTAGCCTTGAAATGCCGAAACTTCAAGTAAAACACTAAACTAATAATTGTCAATTTTCGAGCGTTGGCAAAATCACAAAGTAGTAAAGGGTTGCATTTTTCTTGCAACTGTTTACGGTAATTAAAATACAAAATATGAAAATTATAAAACAAGATTGTTATAAAGGAACTCGAATAATTTTAGGTAATGAAAAACCTAATTATTTGCAAAAATGTAGAAAATTACTAATTGAAAAAGGTTATGTAGAAATACAATTGCCAATTATACAATTAGCTGATATGTTTACTGACAAGGTTGGTGAAGAAAATAATAATATGATGTATAATTTTAAAGATAGAGGACAAAGAAGTATTTGCCTTGCTCCAGAATATACAGCAGTAATTCAAAACCTTTCTGATACATACTTTAAAAATCAAAAAAATGTAAAAGTGTTTTATGTAGCAGAATGTTTTAGAGGCGAAAAGCCACAATTAGGTAGATATAGACAATTTACCCAATTAGGTGTTGAAATAATTAATAATGAAAGTTTTGCAGGAATGCCAGAGTTAGCGTATAAACTAATATTGCAGGCGATTCCTGAAAAAAGCTACCAATGGTTAGAAGAAAATATAATAGTTAACAGAAACGCTAAAAGAGGTTTAGATTATTATAATAATGGAAAAGGTTTTGAAATATCTTGCAATGAGTTAGGAAGTTCTAAACAAATTTGTGGTGGTGGAAGTTATGAAGGTGGAATTGGTTTTGCGGTTGGTGTAGATAGATTGTTAGAATTAAATAACTTAAATAAAAGCCAATAGTTAGTAAAGCGTAGGCGGATAAAAAATAAATGTGCCATTTTTCTTGGTTCTTTTATTTTGTGCGGTTGAAAAAAGCGTTGGCAAAAAATTGACAATTATGGGCAAATACAGAAAGAACATTGAGTTAAGTACAGACTTTAGCTATGTTTTATACACAGTGTTCTTAACTGGTGCGCCCTTTTCATAATGAGTGCGCACAGATTGGGCGCACTTGTTTAGAACGTAAATGTTTATGGTTAGGCTGTTTTCCGAAGGAAAACTGACGTAACCAAACATTTACAAAGATTAAGATAAAAACAAAGAATATTAACACGCTACAGCTTAACTATAAACGGTGTTGGCAGTAGTTAATAGCGATAAGATGGAAAAAATAGCACTTAAACTAAAAATCATACAAAAAGTTTCTAACGAACAAAGAATAAAAAAGGGGTTAAAAAAGATTGGTAAAGGGTATTTTAACGCTTATAGATTTAACCCTTACAACCCCTTAAGTTATTTAATAGTGTTAGTAATTGCTTTAGGTGGTTTAATAATGTATGGGGTAGTTGGTTTGTATGAAAAAGCAGAAAACCCTTTTTTATGGAATTAATTTAATTACTGCCAACACCTATATATAAAAACCTTTAATTAACTAATTGATTATGAGAAATAAACAAGATAAAATTTTAAAGATGTATTCTGAAAAGCTAAAATATTTTAGATACTCAAAAAACACGGTTAAGTGCTATCATCATTATGTAGCGGAATTTTTGGAGTTTACAAAAAAGAACTACCAACATTTAACCAGTAATGATTTTACTTTTTATTTAAATCATTATAAGTTTAGTTCTACATCACAACAGAATCAAGTTATATCTGCTATTAAGTTTTTGTTTGAAAAGGTTTTAAATAAAAAATACGCCAAAATTGATTTCTCTAGACCTAGAAAAGAGCGAAAACTTCCTCAAATAATTGATAAGACTATTTTACGAGAAAAAATATTATCGATAAAAAACTTAAAACACAAAGCTGTTTTAAGTTTAGCATATAGCTGTGGACTAAGAGTTTCTGAAATTATAAACTTAAAAATTGTAAATATAGATTCCGATAGAAACTTAATTCATGTTGAATTAGCAAAAGGCAAAAAAGACAGGGTAGTTCCGTTATCAGAAAATCTATTAAAAATTTTGAGAGATTATTATACGGAATTCAAACCAAAATTTTACTTATTTAACGGTCAGTTTCATTTGCAATATTCAGCAACTTCTTGTAATAAAATTATTAAAAAATACATTGCTTCAGATGCACACATGCATCAGCTACGCCATAGTTGTTTTACGCATTTATTAGAAACTGGTACAGATTTAAGAACCATACAATCTATTGCTGGGCATAAATCTTCTAAAACAACTGAAATCTATACACACGTTTCAAATAATCATTTACAAACTGTAGAAATGCCTATTTAACAAAATCCTCCACCCAAATTACATACACCTTTAAAAACCGCTTTTTCTGCGGTTTTTTACATTTCTCTTAGTTCAACTAGTTCAACTCACATTCTTTTCACACACAAAGAGTTACGTTAATGTTGAACCGTTGAAACTCACAATCGAATTTCTACCTTTTCTATGGTATTTTCAAACTCTCAAAATTCATACTCTCAAAAACAACAAAACCCCCAACCCAATAATAAAAAACATTTAGGGAGAAAAGTGCGGAGATTTAGCGTTCAACCGTTCAACTTTTCCAACACTATAGATTTTATTTATACTAACTATTTAATTAACAAAGAGTTATCCTTTATTTTATTGATTAAAAAAGTTTTTATTTTGTTGGAAAATGTTGAACGGTGTTTTTAGCGTTCCAACATTTTTAAAGTGCGTTCAACATAGTCCAACAGTCTTTAAAATAATAAGTGTTTGATTTTTAGATATTTAGTTGATTTGTTGGAAAAGTTGAACGGGAATCCAACAAAATTAAATAGGATTGGAAACCAGTCCTATTTTAATATTTGGAATGCAATTATTTTTGTATCAACGTAAAAATTTAAAATATGGCATCTAAAAAAAATATTACTGTTTTTAAAAGAGTAACTAGAACTGTAAAAGGAAAATCAGAAAATCAATTAGTAGCAGTAAAAACTGATGGTACAGAAAATGCATCTAAAGAGGCTATTGAAAAAATGGCAAACGAAGGTGTAATTTACTTTGAAGTAGTAGATTCAACAAAAGGGATTAAAAGCAAATACAGCAAGCTATTATCTGGCAAAAATTATGAAATAAAACTGGAGAAAATTTAAAGAAATATAGTATATTAATCCTTTAAATTACCGTAAAAAATGATTACTCTAGAAATACCAATTAAGCCTTATTTAAAGAAATACCTAACCAAAAAATATGGCGAAATCCATCACGTTAAAAAAAACTCTTTACTTGGCGGAATTATTATTGATATTCTAGACAAACAATACAGAAAACAAGTTATTGATGTTGATCGAAAGTCTTGTTATAAAGTTTCAGTTCCTGCAACCATAGTTAAAGAGGTTGGTTTTGATATTTCTTTTTTAAAATTAAAAAAGTTAGCCGAAAAAATTTACACCATTTTTTACAATGATCTTGAGACCTATATAAAACTATCGATTGAAAATGATTTAAAGTTTCATAATGAAAAACACGACTCAATCAATAAACAAAACCGTTTAAAAGCAATCGCTCAATTTTTAGATTTTTATGATATTACTGAAGAAGAATTGAAATTAGATAGCGTGTATAGAACCATTGATAGACGTTTAAAATCGGACAAATAGTGTATTTTGAAATTTAAGAACCTGCCTAAAACACTTATAAATACTGCATTTATTTAGTAGGACAGTTTTCAGAAATCTTTTTTTTGTCCTAAAATGATATAAAATGAACACCATAAAAACAGAGAATTTAGAGCAAACAGGAGGTTTTTTTAATGCTCAAATTGTAGCTATTGATGAACTAACTTCTTGTCCATCTATTTTAACCAATAACAATGCAAAAGATATTGTTATCACTCCTTCCACTACTTATTTAGATATTTTACCAGTTGCAGAAAACATAAAAATTACCGAAAAATCTACGAAAACAAAATCTGGAACTCTTTACACTATTAATGGAGAATTTGAACTCCCTGTACAATCATCTGAATTAGATACTTACTTTAACAGTTACTTGTATAAAAAAGTTATTTTGATTGGTGTTAAACATTATGGCCAACAAAAAATGTATGGCTCTAAAAAATTTCCTTTAAAATTTTCTTACCAGTTTATTAATGGAAAAAAACTAGAAGACGGGAGTAAAATAATGGTTAAAGTATCTGGTAAAATACCGCAAAAGCCAGTATTTATAAACGATTAGGCGTTTTCTAATTTCCTGTCCTATTTTAAAAATAGGATGAAAACTATGTTTGTATTGTGCAAAAAGCATATTACAGATATGAGTATTTCAAATTTACACACCTTACTTAATAGACCTTGGTACATAGAGCAAAATTATGGCGCTTCTCATTTACCAATATTATTCAATCTATTAGAAGGGAAAAATATTACTTCTAAAAAATCAAAGAAGAACAAAACACTTTCTTTTATTGATTTAAACGGAAACAATACTTCAAGTTCTTCAACTTCTAAAAGTGTTGCAATACTTAATATTAAAAATCCAATTGTTAAACATGATCAGTTTTGTGGGCCACAAGGCACAAAATCAATGATGCGCCAATTGGATAAACTAAAAACAAATGAAAGTATTGCAGGTGTTGTTTTAGATGTAGATTCTGGAGGTGGTCAATCTTATGGTACACCAGAATTTTATGATTACATCTTAACATACCCAAAACCTATAGTATCGTATACCGATGGATATATGTGTTCAGCTGCTTACTATATATCATCAGCATCAAAACATATTGTTGCTAATAAACGAGCTGAAGCTATTGGAAGTATAGGCGCATATTCTCAAATATTAGACCTTACTGGCTACTATAAAAAACAAGGTGCGAAACTACATACTATCTATGGTACAAAATCTACTGAAAAGAACAAAGCCTACAGAGAAGTACTTAAAGGAAATTACACCGATTATATAAAAGAAGAATTAGATCCACTAATTGACACTTTTATTTCTGATATGAAATCGGCACGTCCAGGTATTAATGAAGATGTTTATAAAGGTGGTACTTTCTCTGGTCCAAACGCTAAAGAAAAAGGATTGGTAGATGAGATTGGCACAATTCAAACCGCAATTAATAAAGTATTCGAGTTAGCAGAAGCTACCAATAATAATTCAAACACAAATAATTCTAAAAACAAGACAATGAGCAAATTAAATGTGCCTTTGATTGAAGCTGTTATTGGCAGTTCTTTTTCTGAAGGCGAAACTGAAAACGGCATCATCTTAACAGATGACCAAGCATTGGCAATTGAAAACAGATTATCAGAAAATGATACTGCTATTGCAAATTCGGAAACAGAAGCAACAACAGCTTCTGAAAGAATAACCGAATTAGAAGCTGCTAATACAACTGTAACTACTGCTATTCAAAATGCATTAGCAGCTTCTGAAAGAATAACCGAATTAGAAGCTGCTAATACAACTGTAACTACTGCTATTCAAAATGCATTAGCAACTGCTGAAGTAGAAGGAGCTGCTACAATGAGTAATGAAGAAGGTATTACTGCATTAATCAATTTAGTTGCAGAATATGGTGCAGAAGATGGAGCAAAAGCTACAAACAATTTAAAAAATAACGGTGTAACAGAAGGTAACCCAAATGTAATTGGTGGTATTGATGTTAGTGCTGCAATGAATAATTAATCTTTTAAAATTAAAAAAAATGTCAATCGTAAAAACTGATTTAGTTACTCAATTTGGTGGACACTACATTCCAGAAGGACAAAACGAAAAACGTTTACTTTCTGCATTACGCCAAAAATCTGTAACGGCAAGTTATGCAAAACCACTAATTTATGATGGCGATACGTATCGTTTTTCTAATGTGGTTTTAGGAGAAATTGTACAACAATTTCAAAAGCAATTCACTCCGAAAGGGAATATTGAATTCAAACCAAATGAAATTAAACTAAGAAACTTAAAGATAGATTTAGCTTTATATCCAGACGATGTAAAGGCTTCTTGGTTAGGATTCTTAGAAGGCCTTAATGAACAAGAACGTGCAAAGTGGCCAATTGTTCGTTATATGATAGAAAATGAGGTTATACCTCAATTAAAACAAGATTTAGAACTTAAAGGTTACTTTAAAGGACAATATGTTACTCCTAATATTGGAACTGCTGGTACAACTGCAGCTTCAATTGATGGTGTTAAAACTCTTTTAGATGCTGGAATTGCAGATAGCTCTATGCAAAACATTGCATTGTCTGCTGCTGTTACACCTGCTAATGCATTTGATATGGTAGAAGAGTTTGTTGATAATATTGATCCATTGTTAGACAGCGTTAAAAAACGTGTATATATGGATGAAAGAATCTTACGTTGGTATCATAGAGATAAGCGTAATACACATGGAACTGATGTTAATTACAATGCAGAGAAACCTACTGTAGATTTTACTAATGTTGAATTGATTGGTTTACCTTCTATGGCAGGAGAAAAATATTTTTGGATGTCTCCTGTAGATAATTTCTTGTATTTAAGAAGAGTTAACGGAATGAAAAAACCAAAAGTAGAAGAGCATTTAAGACAAGTTTTCTTAATGTCTGATTGGTGGGAAGGTTTAGGCTTTGGACACAATGAGTTGGTTTATGTAGCTAAGTGGGTATAATCTTTAAAAAGTAAACAATGAACAAAAAACAATTATTAGCACGTGCAAAGGAACTTCAAGTAGAAGTTCCTGACGGTGCTACAAATCCAGAAATAAGTAATTTAATTAAAATTGCTGAACATCCTATTCTAACTAAAGATTTAGCTACTGCTAAAAATGAATTAGAAGGACAAAAAGAACTTACAGAAAAAGCAATACAAGAACGTGATGCTGAAACTGAAAAATTAGCAACTGCTTTTGAAGAAATCACTTCTTTAAAAGAAAAATTAGCAGAAGCAACTGCAACTCCAGAAGTAGCAAAAGGTGATACTTACGAAAACGAGGAAGGAGTTTTTGAATTTACGGTTACTAACTTTAGATTTAAAGGAAATAAGTACACATCTGCTGATGCTGTTGCTGATAAAGATTTAATGGAGTCTTTAATAGAATCGAATTTTATTTATCTAAAAAAACACTAAACCATGAGTATTAAAGTAGAAAAAATTGGAGAACCAGGTTGTGAAGTATCAGGTGGTTTTTCGCACACAGAAGTTTATGTAGCTTTACTATCAACTTTTGCTTCATTAACAGAACCAAAAGAACTATGTGGAGATGGTGCTGCAACAACTTTAGAAGAGTTGATTACTATTACAACTGCACACACATTTAATACTGGTTATGGCTTCACTAAAATGAGAGCTATACAAGAAAGTGTTGGATTAGAAACAACTCAAATTGGTGATCCTAATAAATCGCCAATGCAAGAAAATAAATTAACTGTACAACTTTTAGGTTCTAAACCAGAATTATTAGGATTTAAAAGACAGTTTAAAGGTCAAGATATTGTGGTGTTAGCTCCAGAATTTGGCAGTGGTAATTTAAGACAGATTGGATCTGCTAAATTTGCTGGTAAAATTTCTGAATCTAGCAGTAAAATAGAAGCTACTGTAGATGGCGAAAATACAACTACATTAGTTTTTATGGATAAACAAAAATATGATGCACCAATTTATAGTGTAACTGGAGGTGGTATAACTTCACAACCTTCTGCATAATTTTTCATTAGTTAATTAGTTTGTTATAATTAGGAAAACCACTCTTTTAAACAGAGTGGTTTTTTTTATTTTTTATATTTATTTTTACGAATGTAATCGTTAAAAAACAAACCCAATATCCATAATACTATAAAAATTGGTATGTGCCACCACTCTAAATTTTCCATAATGGCAATTTATAAATAAATTTCCGTAACAAAAGCGTAACAAATAAAAAAAGTTTTGTATGTTTGCAATGCAACAATTATTAAAATAGATTACAATGCAATCTTTAAACAAAATTTTTATTAATCTTAGCCCAAGTAAGCCAACTATAAAGTTGGGATTCTTTAATGCATTTGTATTTCTGATGATTGTTGCAAACTTGCTTGGGTCTTTTAAAAACAATTTATTATGCAACAATCATCAGAAGCAACAGCAGTTGCACCAACCCAATTTACTTTTATAAGTAAAACAGACACCAGTTTAGGTATTTTACAATTTGCACAAAATTTGGTGCAAGATAAAATGACCTACCAATTTTTTAAAGCCACAAGCTTACAAAAAGCGTTGTTGATAGCTACAGAAAATTATGAGGTACACAACCTTATTAATACCTTTGTTACTGCTCTAGAAAAAGAAGATTATGCTTTTACAGAAATTTTTAAAAACTACAATATTGCCTTTGTTTTAGAAGTTTTAAATGGTTTAAAAAAAGAAACTCAAAAACAATACAAGCAAATTATTATGCAATATGGTACAAAGAGTTTAAAGCAAGATCAAAAAGATTTTGCAAAAGAAAACAAAGCTTTTTTTAAAGAGTTAATTGGTTATTTTAATCTTAAAAACGTAGCATAGTTATGGAAAATGTAAATATAAAAGATACAATTATAGATGCGTTTACTGTGGTTGGCGATAATTTAAAAAAACACCAACACGCATTACAGCGTTTACACAACACTAATTTATGGTTAAAAGAAAATGAAACCCACGCTTGTATAGATAATAAAGAGTTAATTACAGATGTTTTAAACACATTTATACATCTTGGCTTTATGGTGCAAAACCAAGAAAAACAAATAACAATTTTTACAGAAAGTTAGTTCATTTTTAAAAATTTAAAAGACACTCAATTAGAGTGTCTTTTTTTTGTCCTATTCTAAACTGCTGACAATTGCCATTTTTACACTATGAAAGTAAACGAATGGTTCTCTAATGGTTTTGATTATAATGCAGGTATTTTACTATACGCTTCATTAAAAGGGCATAGCCCTAATTTAGTGCGCTTATTCTTAAGAAAAGAAAGTCCTTCTAATTTTGAAAAGTTAAAATATGAGTTGGGTAAGTTTAGAGAAAAAGGCACAATAGCAAAACCTCTTATTGTGAAAAAAACAAAAAAATCACAATTAGATCCTTCTATTATTCTTCCAAAAATTGAAAAAACAACCAAGAATACATCATTCTATTTTTACAGATTAAATGAATTGCATGTTGATTTACACCCTTTATCACAACAACAACGTGCTAATTTTCAAAAAGCAATCTCTCTAAAACTCCAATTAAATCAATTGCATCCATCAGAAGAAGGTGCAGCACTTTCTTTATGTATCGAAATAGAAGATTTGTTTGATTCTATAGAAACTGCTCAAAAAGTTTTAAAGCACTATGTAGAGCATAAAGTAGTGTTGAATATTGCTCCAAGAAACTACAATTCTTTAACTGCTGCACAATTAATTCAATCAAGAAATAATAAGAGAATTTCTGTATCTAAATGCAAAAAAACGGTTGAAATTTTTGAAAATGATTTAGGACAAAATTTGTCCAAATCTGAAACCACTAAACAAGCAATTGCTTTAGAAAAAGCAAAAAGTAAATTATTAGAACACGAACTTGATTTACAACAATTAAATGAATTGATAAATACACCAAAGAATGATTAAGATAGAAAATTTAGGAACTGAATTTGACGAAGTTACAGCAGCTTTCAATCACGAAGAAATATATGTTGGTTTGGTAGATGAAATGCTAAATATTACAGAGCCAATAGAAATTAAAAAGCTAAAACCAGATAGTGTAATTGATGATTTAATTGTGATAAAAAACAATCATACTTTTATAGATGGCGTAAATTTTACCAAAGTAAAAGCAATACAAGAAAGTGTTTCTTTAGAAACAACTCAAATTGGTACAGCTACAAAATCTCCATTACAAGAAAATAAATTAACTGTACAGCTTTTAGGCTCTAAAGCAGATTTATTAGGTTTTAAACGTTGGCTTAAAGGAAAAGATTTAATTGTATTAGCACCAGAGTTTGGAAGCAATTTTAAAAGACAATTTGGTTCTAAAAAGCAACCTTGTAAGTTAATAGAAGCCAGTAGTAAAATAGAACCTACCAAAGATGGAGAAAATGTAACAACTCTGGTTTTTGGAGATTCTCAAAAATATGATGCTCCTTATTATTTAGGAGATTTAAGTGGTGTTGTATCGTACTTTACAACAGATTATGAAACCATAACTTCAGATCGTGATGATGTGAGCTGTGATATAGATTAAATTATTTTTTATATATTTGTAGTGCGACAATAGTACAATTAAGTAATTAAAAAATGCTTTTTAACACAAAATTTATTAATCAAATCCCAAGTAAGGCAATAGTAATATTGCAGTCTTCAATTTTTAATTGCTGTACTTTGTCGCAGACTTACTTGGGTATTTATAAAACAATTTATTATGCGACAAAGTACAGAACAAATCCAAGACGAAGAACCTATAGAAAGAAAAATAGCTTGGTGGTTAGATAGTTTTGAAGGTCACGTTAATTACATTAAAGATTCTCAACAATTATTACACGATTGTATTACAGAAATGAACGACCAATGTTTTAATGAAGCACAGAAAAAGGCGTGTGCTACTTTTTTAAACAATATTTTATCACTTACTTTTTTGGTTAAAAATTATCCAGAAGAAATTACAAAATTTGTAAAGTACCATACACATCATTAAAAATTAAAAACCACTCATTAATTCGAGTGGTTTTTTTTGTCCTATTCTAACATTTTGACAATTGCCACTTTTGGAGTATGGCAGAAGAAAATATAGCTTTAATAAATAACGGAGACACTTCTTTAGATAAAGTTTGGGCACATTATAAAGACCCAAAAAAACACAAACTTACACCAAACCAAAAGTTAGTAAATGAACGTTGGTTAGCGGCTTGGACAGCATTAACAAAATATAAGAATAAAACAAAAGTTGCTCAAATTCTACAAAAAGCATATCCAATTAAAAGAGCGCAAGCTTTTAGAGATATTAGAAATGCAGAAAAATTGTATGGTAATGTCTTACGAGCAGATTTAGATGGGCAAAGAGCATTATTGTATCAATTTGCTTTAGAGGGCTTTAAAAAAGCAATGGCAAAAGGAGATATGAAATCTGCTAAAGGTTTTCACGATGCTTTAAGAGATTGTTTGCCAAATGAAGAAGCTGCTAATTTTAATCCAGAAAAATTAGAATACAAAAAAGTAGTTATTTCTGCTCCACAAATAGTTATTGATAGAATAGTAGCTCGTGGAAAATCTGGTGTAGGAGATTATAACAAAATAGTAGATGCTGAAGCAATTGTTATAAAAGATGAAGAATAAAATTAAATTTGAGCTTAATGATGCGCAATTAGATGTTGTAATTCAAATAGAGTTTGGTGGTAAAAAAGTAATCTATTTAGAATGGGGACGTGGAACAGGTAAGTCTTTTATTCTTGCTTATATAATGTTACGAATGGTACAACAAATGCCTGGTGCTTCTTTTGCTTTTGTGGGTCCTACTTATCAGCAAATTTTAGCAACTATGTTGCCATCAACAAAAAATGCCTTAAAAAAATTAAACATTTTTGAAAATATCGATTATGTAATTGGTAAAGATGGAACTAAGTTAGGTTATGATGCGCCAATTTATTCCCCAGATAAATGGAACAATATAATGCATTGGTCTAACGGTTGTACATTTCAATTTGTTTCTATGGACAACACCAGTTCTGGACGTGGCTTAAATTCTTTTGGAGAAGTTGGCGATGAAGCTGTTTTGTTTGATCCTGTAAAATTATATAATAATGTAACCATAACCAACAGAGCAAAAGAGGCTCGTTTTGAAAACTGCTCTTTATTTGGGGCAAAGATATATGCTTCTTCTACTGCAATGACAAAGCGTGGAAAATGGTTTACAGATAAAGAAGATTTTTGCAAATTACCAGAAAACAGAAAAACACATTATTTTATAAAAGCATCTGCAGAAGTAAATATGCATAATTTACAGGATGGTTATTTAGAGCAAATTAAAGCAGAAGCACCAAGTGAACTGCATTATAGAGCAGAAATTTTAAACGAACGACCAACTGAAATATTAGACGGCTTTTATCCGCAATTAAAACCACACCATTATTATGTGGACCAGGAGAATGATTATCTCATAAATATTACTGGTAATTACACAAAGGCATCATTCAACTGTAAACAAGATTGTGATATAGATAAGAGTAGGCCTTTAATCTTATCTATTGATTGGGGGACTTTTTCTGGAGCAGTTGTACAGCAAAAACTCCCCAACAAACATAGAATCTTAAAAGAGTTTTGGGCATCACAACAAAGTGAGTCTAAAGATGAAGAAGATTTAATTAATGATTTTGTAGAGTATTATGCTCCACTTCCAAACAAAACCGTTCATTTATACTATGGTCATGATGGTAATGCTAAAGTAAAGAAAGGTACAAATGAAACCTATGGAGATGTATTAGTTTCTCTACTACAAAAGAAAGGATGGATTGTGTATGATAAGAGTAAACGTAAACCTGTAGCTCCACATAATGATAAGTACATACTTATCAATATGATGTTTAAACAAAGCAACTCACGATATCCTGCTATAGAAATAAACGAATACAATTGCCCAAATCTTATCATTGGTTTAGAACGTGCAGAAGCTAAAGAAGGGAAGAATGGTATAGAGAAAGTAAAGAAAGATGAACGTAATAGTTCTATGAATCAAGCACACACCACTCACCTACCAGATGCGTTCGATATCCCTATATGGGATATCTATAAGCACTTGCTTAAAGGCAAGAAAGAATACTGGGACCTACCAACTACGATGTAGCTATTTTACAACTCAATTTTCATATATCCTCTTTTTTTGACTATGGCAATTGTCATTCGTCAAAGGACGAGGCGTAAAGAGAATGTATAAAAGAGATTCTACAAGAATTTTTTAACCTTTAAGTATTTGAAAATAAAATACTTACTTGTTAAAAAATGAGATTATCAGTAGAAAAACAATGTAAATAGTTTGTTTTTTAATCTTATCCTAATAAAAAAACGTGCTTTTATTATAAATAATCTTCTTTTCTACTACAAAAATGATTAAAAATATTCTGTCCTATTTTAAAATGACTAGTCGCACGAAATTAGCATTATGGAAGAAAATATTTCTTTAAAGGATGCACTTGCGATAATCGATAAAAAAAATAAAGAAGGTAACGCTTATCCTTTTGATATCACATTTCGTTCGCTTCAAAGAAACTCTAAAACTGGAGGTAAACTTTATGAGTATAAGCAAGTAAAAAAATTACGCTCTAAAAAAGGTATACCATCCAAAAATTCTTTAATAAAAGCGGTGCAATCTGGCACAACCTCAAAAAGAAATCCGAACCATTTTGAAAATAGAACTAGGAATTTAGAACTACAAAATGGACAAAAGAAAAAAATTCATATTCGATTAATTATTTCAATTAACGGTAAAAAAGTTATTTATTAATGAGTACAACATTTATAGGCGATGTAGCCATTACAGGAGGAAATACCAAAGCTATAGTTTCGTTCGCTTCTACTAAAAAAGCAGATGCAAATGTAACTAGTGTAATTCTGCATACCGAAAATGCTTCTGGTAAAATTGCAGCTTGGGGTGCTAACAATGATTATCCTCAAAAAATAACAAAGAAAATAAAACCCACAGGAACGTTAAGAAGGGGTTTAAGAGTTAATATAAATGCACACTATGGTTCTGGTTTTATTTTGGCAGAAGAAACATACGAAAATGAAAAACGAATTATAAAACAAATTCCTTTACACAAGCATCCAGAGATTAATGCTTTTTTTAAACGCAACAGAATGAAGCGTTTTTTTAAAGAAATTATTTCTGATGAAGAATACTGGCATTTTGCATGTCCAGAATATGTTTTGTCTAAAGATTTCAAAAAAATAAATCGAGTAAAACGACAATTCGCAGCAGATAGTCGTTTTGAAATTATGGACGAAAACACTCGTACAATAAATAATTTGTACATTTCTTCTAAATGGGAAGAAGGCGTTGATGTTGCATCTAAATATGTAGATAAAATTCCTTTAATCAACTCTTTTTTATCAGCTGAAGAAGTAAAAGAATACTGCAAAAAACATAAAATACACAACTTTGTTCGTCCTGTTTGTTTTCCAATGCTTACTAGCGGTTATTATCCAGATCCAGAATGGCAGTCAATAGAAAGTAGTGGTTGGTTAGATATTATTAATTCCATACCAAAATTTAAGAAAGCCTTTTTAGAAGAAAAAATGAACGTGAATCTACACGTTGAAGTCTTTGAAGAATACTTTGAAAGAAAGTATAATAATAAATGGGAAGGTTTTACTCCAGAAAAGCAAGATGAAATTAGAAAAGAATTTATTGAACAATTAGATCAATCATTACGTGGTGTAGAAAATGGAGGTAAAAGTATTATGTCAATTATTTATAAAGATGATAATGGTACACCACAACCTGGACTAAAAATTACTGAAATCGAAAAAGGTAAAAAGGATGGTGCTTATTTAGATGATACAGCAGCAGGAATACAAGCAGCGTTAACAGCAGCAGGAGTTTCTCCTTCTTTAATTGGTGCAGGAGTACCTGGTACTAAAGACGGTGGTGGTTCTGGAAGTGATAAAAGATTAGATTGGTTCATTCTATCCGCTTTAAAAAAACCAGACAGAGAAACCACTCTAGAAATTTTTGAATTTATTCAAGATTACAACGATTGGGATGAAAAACTAGTTGGTGGTTTTGAAGAAACAACTTTTACAACTTTAGACCAAAACCCTACAGGAACACAAAAAGCAGCTCAATTATGATTATAAAAGATACAGCAACACTTCGAGAATATATTTCTGTAAATGGTTCAGTAGATTTTGACAATGTTAAATCTTCTTTAAGAATTGCAGAACGTGAATTTGTGAAACCTTTAATCGGTTCAGCACAGTTAACCGTATTCGAATCAGAACAAACTGACCCCATTATAAAAGAGGCGCAAGCATTAGCACAAGAAGCAGTTGCTAATTTTGGGTATCATTTATACTTACCTATAAATGCTGTTCAAATTTCAGACAATGGTATTCACGTTACTTCTAATGAAAATACTAAATCAGCATCAGACAAACAATTTAAGGAATTGCAACGATCTTTTAAATCAGCAGGACATAAAGCACTAGACGAATTACTAGATGTAATGGAAAAATCCGCAGATAAATTTTCAGCGTGGTTTAGTTCAGATTGCTACACAGTTTACAAAGAATTATTAGTAAACAAAACGTCAATTCTTAATAAATACTATCACATCTTTAACAGCAGGCAAACTTTTGTTGCTATGAAACCTACGCTTAAAGTTGTAGAAGATCAATTTATAAATCCAGTTATAGGGTCAAGTTTGTTAGTAGCCTTAAAGATTAACCAAACAGATACTGTAAGAAAACAAGTAAAAGAATTATTACAGCAATCTATTGTTGCTTTTACAATAATGAAAACAGTAGATAACGGAATGTTTGTTTTAGATGCTAAAGGAATGCACATGCGCTTTGATGTATTGCCTTATGAAAAACACATATCTTTTTCTCAAATGAAAACTTCAGACTTTTTAATTCATACAAAAAAAAGTAAGAAAGTAGAAGGCGAAGAATATTTAAAAATGGCAATTAAGCTAATAGTTTCGAATACTGCAAAGTTTCCAGAATATCAGATTAAAGAAGCACAAAAGCATATAACACTAACCAATACCAAGTCTTTAGTTGGCTTGTAAAAAGTTGTCCTATTTTAAAAATGGGATTAGCTAGATATTTGAATTATGATACGAATTTTTAGTGTTTTAAAACAAGGAGTTAATCGTGTCGCCTCCTTTTTTAAGAGCGATTCGGAAACAATTACTTGCGATAACGAAAATATAACTTGTGATATAGATTAATATGGCATTTCACGATACAATTAATACAGGGGTTACACCTAATGATGGTCAAGGCGATGGTTTAAGAACCAATATTCGTAAACTTCATGATAATACTAAAAACAACAAACAACGTCTGGATGATTTGAATGGAAATACACCTTCATCTGTTAGTTATGGAAATGTAACGCAATTAGAGCCTTTAGATGCTGCAGTAGGTTACTCAAATTCTCAAACTGGGGCTATAAAAATTAAATTACCTGTAAATAATTCAGGTTCAATGATAAAGGTTTTTATAGAAGTATATAATTTCTCTACAGATAAATCTTTTTCTGTGATCGTAAGTGGTTACTTAAATCCAAGTTCTAATTTATGGATGCCTAGTTCTTGTCAAATATTGGGCTCCAAAATAGAAATTAACTTCCCAATAAGATTAGGTTCTTCAGGAGGAAAAGCATGTATATATATTGGTGACTTGAATTCAACTTGGTCATATCTAAAAGTAAAAGTTTCTAAATTAATAGCAACTCATTCTTCTATTTTACCAGCTACTTGGTTAACTGGTTGGAATATTTCTTTAGAAACAACCGCTTTTGAAAATATAACATCTACTCATACAAACAATCTACCAGTATCACAATAAAATTTAAGAATATGAAACTAGTATTAAAAAATAGCAATTACGTTCATCCAATTACAAAAGAGATACTCAAAGATATATTTGTCTCTGATGGCGAATTTTCAGACATTCCTTTATTAGATAAGTTAAAAATTTCATTTTGGTTATGTCAAAACTACAAAGACATTCAATTCAAAGATGAAAATGGAGAATTAAAACCATTCGAAGTAGATAAAGTTAAAGTACTAGATACTGATACTTTAGAGTTCACGCCAAATAGTTATGCTCCAACGTATGTCACAAAAGACGGAGAAACAAAAGACTTATTTGTATTTCTAGAGGCAGGAGGTCAATTAGATGGTACAGAGCCTATTGAAGTTGGTTATCCTAATTACCAATCTATTCAAAAGTACCTTTTAAAAGATAATATTGGAGATGCTTTGGTATTCAAACCAAACCTTGATGCAATCGGATTACAATTAGCAAAAGCATTCGTTATAAAATCTTGGAAATTAAATGGAGAACCTTTAGGTGTGCAATTCAAATTTGAAGAGTAATGAAATTGCAATTCCTCCAGACACCAACCTATATACCTATAAGGTACATTCCTCATTTCAATGGAGAACGCACCTTTGAAGTTACTGAAGATATAGAAGTTACTTTATCAGATGGTTATGTATTAACTATCGAAAAAGGTTTTATAACAGATTTAGCTTCAGTACCAAAATGGGCGTGGTCTATTTTTTATCCAATCGACAAAGGTTTTCTGGGAGATTTAATTCACGATAAATTATGGGTTGATAAAGTTGGACAAATTCAGCACTTCAATAATAGCTTTTATGAGGCTCGTTTATTCGCTGATAAAGAGCGTACACTTTGGCGTAAAAAACTAGCTCCTAAAAAGAAATTTAAAAACTGGTTAACACACGCTGTAATCAGGTTAATTGGCGGTTTTTTCTATTCAAAACAAATTTCAATACCTAATTAGTATGAAAAACTTATATAAACTCATTCAAAAATTCACTCCTAAAGCAGATAAGTTAGGTCACTTTTATTGGGGATTTCTATACTCCATTGCAGGAGTAATTGGCTTCTTTATTTTTGATGCGCTTTGGTTAATTGCTTTACCAAGTATTGTATTAGCAGCTTCAAAAGAATACTTTGATTCTAAAGGTCATGGAAATGTTGAGTTTTTAGATTTCGTATTTACCATTATACCCGGATTAATAATCACTTTTATAATTTATCTTTTATAATGGAATATTCTTCTATAATAGTACCTATTGTTACTGCTATTTTTGGTGGTGGTATTGGCGTATTTTTTTCTTTTAGAATTAACTCGAGAAAGCAAAATGTAGATGAATATCAGTTTTTGTTAAATGAACGAAAAGAAATTACCACAGCCTTAAGTAAAAGAATAGATTTATTAGAAGAAGAAGTTAAAGATTTACGAAAAAAAGAGTTTGAAAGTAAAGAAGAAATTTCACTATTAAGAAATCAGTTAATATTATTTGAGGGTAGCCATACAGACATTCCTTTACCAATGTGGTTAAAAGATACAAATGGTAAAATGTTGTACTTAAACAAACCTTATGAAGAAATGTTTTTACTTCCAAGAAATTATACTTCAGAAGATTATATAGGGAATGATGATTATTCTGTTTGGAGCGATGAAATAGCTGCTGGTTTTATAACTTTTGATAAATCGGTTGTAAGAAGCAAAAAACACACACGAAGAATTGAAACCATAGAAGATGTAAATGGAGATTTGTACTATGCTTTGGTTTTAAAATATCCAAGAAAAATAAATGATAAAGTAATTGGTATTTCTGGCATCATTTTAAGGACGTCAAAAAATAAAGAAGATTTAAAATGACAACAAACCAAATTATAGCAAAATATGGGCGTCCAAACGAAACTGGAGCAGGTTATTTAACAGTTATTCAATTACCATACCCAATGCGTTTAGCTTGGGATATAGAAGTTTCTGTAACTCGAATGAGTTGTCATAAATTGGTTGCAGACAGGTTTTTAGCTGTATTTAATGATTTGCTAGATCACTATGGCTATGATGAAATTGTACGTTTAGGAATAGATTTGTATGGCGGTTGTTTCAATTATAGAAGAATGCGAGGTGGTTCTGCTTGGTCTACACACGCTTGGGGTATTGCTATTGATTTAAATCCTGCAAGAAATCGACTAAGAGAAACAAGTGCTACAGCTCGTTTTGCAAGGCCTGAATACAAGCCAATGATTGATATTTTTTACAAACACGGCTTTGAAAGCTTAGGAGTTGAGAAAAATTATGACTGGATGCATTTTCAAATTAAAAATTAATATTATGAAAAAAACAATCTACACCTTACTAATCTTAATAACATTTACCTCTTGCTACACTTTAGAAAAAGCACAAAAACAAGTAGTTAAAGCACATTTTAAATTTCCAATAGTTACCTCTGGTTTTTGCGCAGAAACTTTTCCTGTTAAAGAAAAAATTGTAGAGAAAACAAAATTAATTAAAGGAGATACTGTAGTAAAAAAAGAAACGATTACTGTAGATTGTGATAGTGTAGTTTCTGATGATAAAATTGAAAACAAAGTTTTAATTCAGTATAAAACCATTTACCAAACAGACACTCTTGTTAAGACTAAAACAATTGTAAAAGAAAATACTGCTAAAGTCAAAAATTTAGAATTACAAATTGAAAAACTTGAGGCTATTCAAAAAATAAACGAAACCACTATTTCTAATTTAGAAAATAAGAATAGTTCACTTTGGAAATATTTAATTTTGTCAGTAATAGCAAATGTTGTTTTAGTAATTGTAGTAATAAAAAAATGACAATAAACATTAACATACCTACTAATTGGAATGATTTAACTGAACGTCAACTAAAGAAATTGGCTAGTGTTTTTCACTGTAAAAAAAATGCTATACAAGATGTTTTGGTGTTTTTTACATTATTAAATGTACGTTGGTGGCAATTTTTAAAAGCGTATAAAGCTGGTAAAGTTTTAAAAAACGTACCAATTTCAGAACTTAAAAAACACTACAATTTTATTTACGAAAAGCAAGAACGTACAAAATTCATCAAGAGTATAAAAATCAAAAACAAACAATTGTTTGCTCCAAATGAAAGAATTACAAATTTAAATGTAGATGAATTTGCTCACGCAGAAGATTTGTATTTAGGATGGCACAAAACAAAAGATATTGAATACTTACAATATTTAACCGCTGTTTTATACAGAGAAAAAGACGAAAAAGGAAAACGTTTATTGTTTGATAAAACCGAACTAGAAGAGCGTGCAAAAGCACTCTCTAAAATTAATAAGCCAATTTTGTTAGCTACTGCGATAACATATCAAGGTTGTAGAGAATATTTGTACACGCAATTCCCTGTTGTATTTCCTAAAACCACTAAAAAGCAAAAAACACCAAATAGTAGTGGTTTTGGTAAATTAATACTGCATTTATCTGGTGCAAAATTTGGTTCTCATAACGAAACTAAAACTACCAATGTATATACTTTTTTAAGTGAATTTGAAGAGCAACTAAAAAAAGAGCCAAATGCCTAGAGTATCATTATTAACAGTTGTCAATTATCTAGAAGCATTAGCAGATGCTCATAAAGATATTAAAGGAAAATATCGTTGGAATGTTTCTGAAGTTACAGGAGCATTGCGTAAAGGTGTAGAATTACCTGTAAAATTAATTGATGCTGTAGAAACTCAAACCTCTGGAGATAAAACCAAAACCAAGCACACCAATACAACTGCATTTACCATTGTAGGAAAGCCAAATAACAAAACTGGTAATTTAGATGAATACAATGCGCAAAATGAAGTACTTGATTTTTGCCAACAAATCTGTTTTGATATTGAAACCAGAATTTTACACGATGCTAGTTTACCAAAGATTAATGGAGTTAAGAATTGGTTGTATGGTATGGTCGATAAAAATTCATTCCATCATTTTAAAGTAGGACCTTTATTTTCTGATGCATTGTATGGTTATAGATGTGAAGTCTCTTTAAAAAACCAAGTATGTACTATACCAGATGTTTCTAAATGGGATGATTTGGATTAAAATAATTTTAAAATGGAAAAAATATTTATTATTAATTTATTCATCACTTTTATAATAGGCTATTTGATTAATTGGTACTACAGCTATAAAAAAATGTTTCAAAAAGTTGTTATTGATAATTTTTATAATGTTGACTGGATACATTTAAAAGAACCAGGTATGAACATTTATTTAACTAATGATTTAGATGATAATATTGTGTATGCTATAGGAGGTACTTTTATTGATGAAGTAAGCATAAAAATATATTGCAAATTGATGAAATAATTTTTAAGAACTCATTAATTTGAGTGGTTTTTTTCTGTCCTATTTTAAAAACACCAACGCACCTAAATTGCCATATAAATTAGGTGTAAAATGTCTCGAGAAAACTTCCAACAATTAGAAAAACAAGCTGGTCAAAAAGCAGCTTTAGTTTTAAGAAAATCTCTTAAAAGTGAAATTCGTAATCTATTTGAAACTACGCAAGGTAATAGCGAAATACTACGATCTACCGTTGTAAAAAAAATGAAAGGAGGCGAATTACAACGATTAGTAATTAAAATACCTCATTACGGTTTTAAACAACATTTTGGATTTGATGGCGTAAAAAATAATGGCGTGAAACTTCGATTATTAAGCAACACCAATTTTTTAAATGATGCTTTACAAGCAAACAATGCTTTAGAAACTTTGGCTTCAGAAATAGGAAGCATTAGAGGTGAAAAAGTAGTATCAAAAATCAATTTTTAAAAAATGGCTAACAAAAAAATTACAAGACAATTATCCATTTTTATAAATGACAAGGAAGTTCAAAATAGCCTTGGTCATATCGGTAAAAAAATTGCTGAAATTAAGGGTAAACTTAAATGGGAGGTTAAGCCCGATAAAATAAAAGAGTATAAAGACGAGCTCCAACAGTTAACTTTAGCTCAAAATAATGTAAAGGAAGAAATATATGATACAAATATTTCTTTACAAGAGGCTCGTGGTCATTGGAGTAATTTAATAAACGGTTTAATTACCGGAGATTTAGATTCTGTAAGTGCAGGTCTAAAAGGTATTGCTGGTAATATAAAAGGAATAACCAAAGCAGCTTGGGCATTTATTGCTACACCAATTGGTGCTGCAATTGCTGTTTTGTCTGGTGTTGCTTTAGGAGTAAAAAAATGGGTAGATTATAATTTAGAAATAGAAAAAACAAATCAACTTATTCGTGATTTAACTCAAGAAACTGGTACAGCTGTAGATGCTATTCGTGTACGTGCAGAAATCTTAAAAGACACCTTTGAAGTTGATATTAATAAATCTGTAGAAACTGCAAAAAGTTTAGTAAAAGGCTTTGGTATTTCTTATAACCAAGCTTTTGATTTAATAGAAGATGGTGCTATACGTGGTAAGCTAAAAAATGATGAATTTTTAGATAGTTTAAAAGAATATCCTATCCAATTTAAAAACGCAGGTTTTTCTGCACAAGACTTTGCAAATATCGTAAGTACTGGAATCGACCTTTCTATATATTCTGATAAGTTACCAGATGCTATAAAAGAATTTAACCTTTCTATTGTAGAACAAACAGATGCAGCTAAAGAGGCTTTAACCAATGCCTTTGGCGAAAAATTTACATCTAAACTGTTAATAGGTCTAAAAAACGGTTCTGTAACTGCAAAAGATGCATTGGCTACAATTTCTGCTGAAGCTGAACGAATTGGTCTAAATTCTCAACAAGCACAATTATTAACAGCAGATTTATTTAAAGGAGCTGGAGAAGATGCAGGTGGTGCTTTAAAAATATTTGAAGCTGTTAATATTGCTCTTAACAAACAAAAAAAACCGCTTACTGAAATACAACAAATTCAAAAAGAACAATTAGATACAAATAAAGAATTGAATAGTGTTTATACACAATTATTTGCTTCAGGTTCAAAAGGCTTTAATGTTTGGATTCAAAAAGGAAAACTATTTGCAACACAAACACTTTTAAAAATTCTTAAAGGCGGTGTAGATGTCTATAATTGGTTTGTTGAACTTAATAATGAGTCTGGCTTATTTTCAGCTTTGTTAAGTGCAATAGGTCAAATAGCTGTTACACCTTTTAAAGTTTTAGGTAAATTAATTTCTGGTGCTTGGAATAGTTTTAAAGGTTTAGGAAACATAGTTGCTGGTATTTTTACTTTTGATTTAGACAAAATTAAAAAAGGTTTTTCTCAAGGCTTTGGTGCTTTAAATAAAACAATCAAAGAAGTTGCTAAAGTAGGTGTGGATGCTGTTTCTAAAGTTTATGATGCTTTTAATGACAAAAGCAAATTAGAAAAAGTGTCTTTAGCTGATTTTTTAAGTGATGATACAGGAGAAGTCACGTCTACTGATGAAGACACTCCAATAGTTACAAATACTAATGGAGAAGATTCTGAATTAACCCCAGAAGATAAAAGGGTTATTGAATCTAAAAAGAAGTTAGCCGAATTTTTAAAGGAATGGCAGGAAAACAAGAAATTACAAGAAGAACTCGAAAAAATAGAAGTACAATTTAGAGCAGAAGAAGAAGAAATTTTAAATCTAGAATCCAAACTTCTTAAAATGGAAGAAGAAGCTGGAATTTTGGGCTTAAAAAACGAAGAGTTGAGTGAAGCTGATAGAATTTTAAAAGAAGGTTTAGAAACAGCTAAAGAAGAAGGTATTGCTGCTATTCGAAAAAAATATGCAGATAAAAGACAAAAAGAAAAAGATAAATCCGATAAAGAATACGAAGAAAAACTAAAAAAACACCATAAACGTTTAGCAGATGCAGAACTCGAATTAGAAAATGCAAAAGCGAATGCATTAAGATTTGGAGTTAATACTTTAAAAGGAATATTAGGTGAAAAATCGGCTATTTACAAAGTGCTTTTTGCATTAGAAAAAGCTATGGCAATAAATAATATTATTGTAGGTGCTTCAAAATCTATTGCAACAATTACTGCTTCTACTGCTGCTGCAAATGCAAAGGCAATAGCAGCTTCTCCACTAACAGGAGGTTTACCTTGGACTGGAATTAATACAGCAATAGCAACTAAACAAATTTTAGCTACAAAAATAAATGCAGGAGTTCAAATAGCTTCTATTGGTGCATCTGCAATAAGTGGTTTTTACGATGGAGGTTTTACAGGCGACAAACCAATTAGATACGACTCTCAAGATGGAGTAGCAATGGACACGCCTAATGGTCCTTATCATATAAATGAATGGGTTTCTCCAAAATGGATGACTGAAAGTCCACGATATGCGCCAACAATTCAATATTTAGAACGTGAACGTTTAAAAGGCCCTGGCTTTTTTGATGGCGGATTAAATACTACTTCTTCTACACCTGCTCCAATTTTTGATGATGAAGATAGTAATGAAACTTCAGCTAACAATGAAACGAACCAAATGTTAATGAGCCTTTTATTGAAGTTAGACTCAAAGCTTGATGCAGGATTTAAAGGTTATGTAGTAAAGGATTACGAGGATTTTTTAAGGCAAAAAGAAATTGACCAGGAACACGAAGATATTTTTAATAATACCAGAAGTTAAACTTTACCATTATTCATTTGCAGTTCTTGAATAATATAATCTTTTATTTTGATAGGTTCTGATTTGTCAAGTTTAACAATTGTCCAATATGAAGGAAAGCTATTATCTTTTTCTTTCATTTCTTCACAAAGTTTACGAAGATTACTAAACACTCCTAATGTTAAGTTTTCCTTATTAATAGTGTAATATTTCTTCTTTTTTAATTGCTCTTTGTATGTAACCATATTGCGAATATATAAAAATATTCGAGTTTTTTTGTAAAAAAACTTGTTTTGTAAATATTTTCGAGTATATTTACCGAAAATTAATTTTTAAACTAAAATTTATGAGCGCACAGATTATTACAGTAAATGAAAAAGAAATCCCAATAGCAACAATTAATAATGAAAAATTTGTTGCAATTAAACCAATTTGCAATGCTATTGGAGTGGATTTTCAAAAGCAATTAGAGAAAATAAAAGCCGATGAAATTATAGGTCAGTTATATACCCTGAGGGGTATAACTGGAGCAGATGGAAAAACGTATAAAATGGGAACAATCCCTTTAAGGTATGTTTTTGGTTGGTTGTTTACAATTAACCCAAAAAATGTAAAACCAGAAATAAAACAAAATCTAATAAATTATAAAAAAGAATGCTATGATGCTCTTTTTGATACATTCACAAAAAGAACAGCTATCTTAAAAGAAAAGACAGGATATCAAGTAAAAGTTTCTCAATTAGAAGACGAACTTAAACAAGATGATAGGTATAAAGAAATTCAGAAATACAAATCTTTAATTAAAAATGCGTCTGAAAGAATGAATAAACTTGATAAAAATGTAATTAACGAACAATTAGACCTATTCAAAAAATAATAAATGTAAAATTCAACTATGGGCTTCAAGCCCATAGTTGATATTAAAATAATTCATATATTTACAACGTCAAAAATCCACGAATACTATGATATTCAAAAACAATTTTATTAATATAGGTAGGAGTTCTGAAGCGGTAACGCCCAGACAGTTAGTTTTACTTCGGTATTCGTGGACTGGACAGCTCCTGCCGTTTTTAAATCTTCTTAATTATGTCAAACCACGAAGAAAAAAACGAATGGCTTTTATCTGAAATAAAAGTCGATTACAAACCAGGTAAATTAAATAATGTAGCACATCACAGTAGAGATGCGTTTCATATTTTCCATAAAATTTGGGATTCTGCATTACTACACGTCCAAGAACAATTTTATGTTTTGTTTCTAAATAGTCAAAATCAAGTATTGTGTTGGCGTTGTTTAGGTACTGGCACAAGTAACACTTGTCTTATAGATGTAAAACTGCTAGTTGCATTGGCTTGTAAAACATTAGCGTCTAGTATTATTGTTGCTCATAACCATCCAAGTGGTAGTTTACGCCCATCAATAGCAGATAAAAACATAACTACCAAACTTAACAATGCATTAAAATTTGTAGATATAAAATTGAGCGACCATTTAATAATGGGAAGCTATAACTATTATTCTTTTGCAGATAACAATATGATACAATTTTAAGGTTGCGAAACACAATTGCTCAATTGTGGTAAAACCATTCATTAATTTGGGTGGTTTTTTTTGTCCTATTCTAAAATAAAAATCACTTATAAATTGCTAAAAATTTAGGCAATGAACTATTTAGGAAATTACGAAGAGAATAAATTATACGGTACTTTAGAGAACAATAAAATTTTAGTTACTACTGTAAATAATGCTAATTTTTTAAAAGTAGAACTATCTGTTGTTTTTGGTGCATTTAATTGGAATCATAATTTTGAAATTCCTTTTTTTAACAATGAAGCAGAAATCTATTTTGAAAATTATATACATTCTATCATAACTCAAAAACTGGAAGTATCTGAAATTAATACTACAGATTTTAATTTTGCTTCTTTTGATATAGCAGGTATTACCTGTGTGTTAAAAGAAATGGAAAACAATACTGAATTAGATACTAAAACTATAAATTTTTCAATGGTTTTAGGAGATGTAAGTTTTGTTAATTTTAGTAATGTAGTTGATGCAGGTAAATACTTTTTACCCATTAAGCACTCTACAACTACTACTTTTAAAAACCTTTTGTCATTTTCTTTTTATGCGACATTATTTCCTGTTAAAGTTCGATTAGAAATTAACGGTGTAGTATCAGAAATCAATTTACCAAGCTATATATCTTCTAAAAAGTTACACACGTTGTTTATTCCTGTTGAAAAAATAATAGGAGCCAACATTGATTCTTTTGCCTTATCATTAGTTTTTTCTGATAATTCAGTTTTTACTTTTGGTAAGTTTTACGTTTTACCTCCAGAAGTAGATCATTCTTTATTAGTCTATCAAAATTCTTACGGAACATTAACTTCTATAGAATTTACCGGAGCAAAAAAATCTCCTATTTCTTTTAAATCAAAAGAGAACATTTTTGTTAGAAATAATAAAACAGTTTCTACCACTAATACAACTGAAGAAAAATCAGAAATTATTATAAATACCGGATATATCAGAGATCTCTATAAGCATGATATGCTTATTGATTTATTAAGGTCGTTTAATATTTATGAGCTGCCAACTCTTAAAAAGTTAACTAAAAAATTATCTCAAAAAATAACACCATTTGACACAGATAACTATACTCAAAATGAAACACTAACATTTAAATATTCAGAAAATGACAATATTTATTACAGAGGATTTTAGATTAGATCTTTCTCATTTGGATATTAAGTTTTCTGATGAAAATTCTTTCTTTGAAAAAGATTTGATTAAACAGCAATCATTCCCTTTTAACATTCCAAACGAACGTGGCTTTATTCCTTTTTTTGAATTTGTTAGCTCACATAATAGTGTAGAAGGAAATCAAGTTGTTGCAGGTTTTTTATTTAGAAATGACAGGTATTACGATGCTGAACTAATGATTTTAAATATTGATAATAGTATAAAATCAATTTTTTACTACAGTCCAGACAAATTAACAATATTTGATATTCCTCTAAAAATGCTTCCATGGCCAGTTTTAAATATTGGCGATGATATTTACCAATATGCAAAAGATACTATTACAAAAGATTATCCAGATACTTTAATTAATTTTTCAGAAGTATATCATCCAGAAATCTATAAAGACAATGATTGGGGAGCTTATTTAGGATTTCTAAATAAAAACATAAATGGAGATTTTGAAAAAACGCTAGAGTATGCTTACAGCATTCCTTTTAAAAAGATGAATGAAATGCGACCTTTTATTTATGTTAAAGAAATAGTGAAATTTATATTTTCTCAAATAGATTATACTGTTGTTGGAGATTTTAACACGCACGCATCCATTAGCAAAGCATTGCAATATCATAATAATTCTATTTTTTACACTAATAAAGACTACTTATTAAACAACAATTTAACAGTAACGTTAAGTCAATCTAATATTTCTGGATATTCTCCATCTACTGTAACCTATAATAAGTATGTAAGAATTTTTGCTTTATACTCAAAAGGATCATATTCTATAGAATTAAATGTAAAAGGTTCGTTTACTGTTGCAAACGAAGAGTTTTATATTCAAGTTTATTTTGACAATCAATTATTAGGAGCTGCCATAGCAAGAAACAATGATGATAACACTTTTGAAAGAACTATAAACACTGAAATTCATGTTGCTGCAGCTGACGTTGGTAAAGATTTAGAAATAAGAGTTATTTGTTCATCAAATACCGAAAATACTCTTGAAGGAGATTATGAAATAACAGGAACTGAAAGGCCTTTGTATAAAGATTTTATTGATTTGAAAGATTTACTTCCAGATAAAAGTGTTGGAGAATATATTTCAGATTTAAAAGAAAGTATGGCTTTAACATCTGTTTTTGATGAACCAACAAAGACTGTTAAGTTTAATTTTTTCAATTCATCACAAAGTTCGAATGAACAAATAGATTTATCAAAATATATGACAAAATCTATTGCTAGAAAATTAAATAAATCTTTAGGGTATAAGATTTCTTTTGATGATGGCGAAACACTTTATATGAATAAGAAAGGAGAGTTCATACCTTCTGCTATCGGTTATTCTTCCTTTTCTTTGCCTTTACAACCGTTGAAATCACTATTTATTGAAGGTCAACCAGTAGTTTGTAATCAAGAAAGTAATTCTATTTTGTTTTTTCAGAGCAATGCAAATGCAAAACCACTCGTAAATGATGGAGATAATTTATACTCTAGATTAGGTTTTATTCATTTGTTTTTAAGACGTTGGATGTTTCAACTTTTAAATTCAGAAGAGTATAATCAAACTTTAAAATTACCTATCTATGTATCTTCTAAATTGAATTCAGAAAGTATTATTTGGTTTTACAACAATTCATTTTTAGTACATAATCTGCAAAGAACAAATCTCAATTCATTATTTGAAAGCGTTAAATTTCGCCTCTTTAAATTAAAAAGTTATCCAGATTTTAATTTAGTGATAGATAATGGATCTGGTAACACTACTTATTTACCTCCTGTTGCTTTTACTTCTTCAACTTCATGGGGAACAACTCTTGTTACACGATTCAATGCATCAATTTCCATAGGTCAATTTGGTTTCCCAAGTTCATTTTACATAGATATTTATGCAAACAATTCAACCGACCCTCAAAGTTTAGACTTATCCTTTGGATGGGAAGTATTAAGTAGTCCTGATGGAAATGCCTCTGGTATTTTTCAATCTCAAAATACAGTTCACTCTATAACTCGTTTTACAAATAGTGGTTATATAAATTTAGCAGGGGATTATGTTATTAGATTAACAGTAGTTAATTCTGTTGGTTTAACAAATACTATTGATATTACAGTTACAGCAAGTTAAATCTTTACTGTCTTAATATCTACATTTGCTTTTAAAATCTCTTTAGGAGTATAAGCTTCTGTTTGTGTAATGCTATGATGACGTGCTTGGTCTCTTACAGCTATTGGAGGAACTCCTGCCTTTAATAAATTTGTAATACCTGTATCTTTTAGACTATACCATTGATATTTTTTAGGTAAATTCAAGGCAGTTCTTACTTTTACCCATTCGTCAGATATTTTTTTAGGAGGTAGTTTATTTCGTCCGGGTAAATAATTATCAGAAAACAAATAATCGCCCATTTCTGCATTCTTTAAATGGTTTACCAAAAAAGGAATTAAAACATCTGGAATAGTAACCGGCATACTTTTTTTATTTTTAGACACATTCTTATTCACATAAATTACTCCATTTTTTAAAATAACATCGCTTACCTTAAGTTTAGTTATTTCGGTTCTTCTGACTAAACAATAGTAGCAAATCAAACAAACCATATAATAATTCTCTTTTTTCTCTTTTAAAAATTTGAAAATTTCTTTTAAAGTTCCGTCTGGAATTATTTCACGTTCTTTAGTTTTTTCTGGGATTAGTTCAATTCTTGTAGTAGGGTTTTGAGATATATATTTATGACGAATTAACCAATCACTAAACGTTTTGATAAAATTTAAATAATTGTTACGAGTTCTTGCAGAATTATCTCGATCGTAATAAACAACATCTAAAAAATCTCGCACCAATTCATCTTTGAATTTGATAACGAACATATCTTGCTCTTTAATTTCCTCAAGATAATCTGAAATGTTTTTTATAAAGGACTTGTAACTTCTTAAAGTATCAACTCTTTTATCTTGATTTTTTACCTCCTTAACAGTTCTATCTAAAAATAAACGTGCAGCATCAGAAAATTTAACAAAACCTCTAATCTCATTATCGTTTAATAATGGATTCCAACCTCGTTCTAATTTTTTGTTAAGCTCTAAAACCATTTTTCTGGCCAGCTTTCTTCTTTCTGTAATACTTTTTAATGGCTTGACTCTATTTTGCTTTCTCTTAAGTTTATTATCAATAGGGCATTTAACGTAGTAAACTATCTTCCAAGTTTTGTTTTCTCTTAATTCTGCTGGAACAAAATCTACAAGAACTAATACATTTCTGATTTTTTGAGTAGTGGACATTTTTTTTTTACATCAGGTTTTTAAACCAGTTGCAAAAAGTTAAACATCAATGTGAGACAAATTTGAGACGGTAATTTGTCTAAAATCAACAAAGCCCTTATAAATAAAGGGCTTGTGCTATTTCTAGTAGCGGGAACTGGACTCGAACCAGTGACCTTCGGGTTATGAGCCCGACGAGCTACCTACTGCTCTATCCCGCGATTTGGACTGCAAATATACAATACAATGTAAACATTTTCCAAACTTTATTTCAATTATTTTTTATTCGCTTAAATTGTAGTCACTTAACAAAACAAACTATCTTTGCAATATGATACATAAAGCTGGTTTTGTAAATATTATTGGAAATCCGAATGTGGGTAAATCTACTTTAATGAATGCTTTGGTGGGCGAAAAACTATCTATAATTACACCAAAAGCGCAAACTACTAGACACAGAATTTTAGGAATCGTTAATCACGATGAATATCAAATCGTGTTTTCTGATACGCCAGGAATTTTAAAACCTGCTTATGAACTACAAGCATCTATGATGGATTTTGTAAAATCTGCCTTAGATGATGCTGATGTATTGATTTATATGGTAGAAATTGGTGAAAATGCTTTAAAAAACGAAGCTTTTTTTAATAAGATTATCAATAGCAAAATACCTGTTATTTTATTATTGAATAAGATTGATAAATCATCGCAAGAAGAAGTTGAGGAAAAAGTACAATATTGGAAAGAAAAAGTTTCAAATGCAGATGTTTTTGTAATTTCTGCTTTAGAAAATTTTAATGTCACAACAGTTTTTGAGAAAATAAAAGAATTACTACCAGAAGGTCCTCCTTATTATCCAAAAGATCAATTAACAGATAAACCAGAACGTTTTTTTGTCAATGAAAAAATTAGAGAAAAAATTCTAACACATTATAAAAAGGAAATTCCATATTCTGTAGAAGTTGAAACAGAAAGTTTTGTAGAAGAAGAAAACATTGTTAGAATTCGTTCTGTAATTATGGTAGAAAGAGATACCCAAAAAGGTATTATTATTGGACATAAAGGGACTGCTATAAAACGAGTTGGAGCAGAAGCAAGAAAAGATTTAGAACGTTTTTTTCAGAAAAAAGTTTTTATTGAATTGTATGTAAAAGTGAATAAAAACTGGCGTAGTAATAAAAATCAGTTAAAACGCTTTGGCTACAATCAAAATTAATGGTTGATAACTTCTATCATAAAATCGTGTAATTCTCTCATTTGATTTTTACCTGTGTCTTTTCCTATTTTTCCTAAAAAATACAAAAGCACCCAAACTAAGGGCAAAAAAACCATCATTATTAACGGAAAAACAATCTCTTCTTTTAAAGATAATTTACTGTAAAGCATTACTGCAAAACCGAAAAAAGAAACACCAATTACAAAATGAACAAACATAAAAAGTGTCCAAACTTGTGGTTTTGGTCCAAATAATCCTTTTAAAAGAGAAGTATTTTCAGATGCTTCTAAAATTTCTAAATGCAATTGAGGAGACCAAAAATGTTCATCCTTTTTAGGAACAGAAATAAAAATATGACCATCAACAATTTTTCCTCTAATTTTACAATCATCTTTCTTAAATTCTTCAGAAAAATGATTAATAACATCAAGATTATTTTCATCCAAATCAATAGAAAACCTTGGTCTTAAGTGAATTTCACTATTTCTTTTTTCTATTAAAATATTTGTTTTTTTATTCATAAACTTCATTTTATCAACGCTTAAATTTACAATTAATTATCATATAGTAAATTGTATCTTTGCAAAAAATAAATTCAAAATGAATAGCATAGTTGCCATTGTAGGAAGACCAAATGTAGGGAAGTCAACACTTTTTAACAGATTAGTTCAGCGTAGAGAAGCCATTGTAGATTCTGTAAGCGGAGTTACAAGAGACAGACATTATGGAAAATCTGATTGGAATGGAAAAGAATTTTCGGTAATTGATACTGGTGGATATGCTGTTGGTTCTGATGATATTTTTGAAGAAGAAATTAGAAAACAAGTTGCTCTTGCAATTGATGAAGCAGATATTATTGTTTTTGTGGTTGATGTAGAAGATGGCATAACACCTATGGATGCTGAAGTTGCAAAACTTTTACGCAAAGTAAAAAAGCCAATTTTTACGGCTGTAAATAAAGTTGACAACGCAATGCGAGCTGCTGATGCTGTAGAATTTTACAATTTAGGTTTGGGTGATTATCATACTATTTCTTCAATTAATGGAAGTGGTACCGGAGATTTACTAGACGCTCTTGCAAAAGAAATGCCAGCTCCCGAAGAAGTAGATTTAGAGAAAGAAGAATTACCAAGATTTGCAGTTGTTGGTAGACCCAATGCAGGAAAATCATCTTTTATCAATGCTTTAATTGGCGAAGAAAGAAATATTGTAACCAATATTGCAGGTACCACAAGAGATTCTATAGACACAAAATACAACAGATTTGGATTTGACTTTAATTTAGTTGATACTGCAGGAATCAGAAAAAAATCGAGAGTAAAAGAAGATTTAGAATTCTATTCTGTAATGCGTGCTGTACGTTCTATAGAATATTCTGATGTAATTATTTTAGTAGTTGATGCCACTCGTGGTTTTGAAGGTCAAGATCAAAATATATTTTGGTTGGCAGAAAAAAACAGAAAAGGTGTTGTAATTTTAATCAATAAATGGGATTTGATTGAAAAAGAAACCAACACAATGCGCGATTTTGAAGCAATGGTTAGAAAACAAATTGAGCCGTTTACAGATGTGCCAATTGTATTTATTTCTGCATTAACAAAACAGCGTTTATTTAAAGCCATAGAAACTGCTGTTGAGGTTTTTGAAAACAGAAAAAACAGAATTCCTACAAGTAAATTTAACGACACAATGTTAGAGATTGTTAAGAGCTATCCACCTCCAGCAACAAAAGGAAAATTTGTAAAAATTAAGTACTGCATGCAGTTACCAACTCCAACACCGCAGTTTGCCTTCTTTTGTAATTTGCCACAGTATGTTAAAGATCCTTACAAACGTTTTGTTGAAAACAAATTAAGAGAAATTTATAACTTTACAGGAATACCAATTACTATTTATTTTAGACAGAAATAACTCATTCCTTGTAACTTTAGTTACCTTAATACGTCTAAAAACATAGTAATATTTTAAAACTAATACTGCTTAAAAGATATGAAGATTATAAAATCGAGTTTAGTTTCTGAGGTAGAATTACCTCTTCAATTAAATATATCTTTTAAAAAAGTATCTATTTTATTTGAAAAATATGCTCATAAAGATTACGAAAATCATCCTTTTCATACTTCTGCAATTAAGATGGTTCATCTTTTTAAAAAGCATCCAGAATTAAATGATGGTTTTTCAGATTATACTTTATTAGAAAAATACAAAGACCAAATAGATTTATTATTAAATCCTTTATTTCCAGAAATACTTCAATCTAACGAAATTAAAGCGGCAAGTATTCCTTTTTCTTTTACCTCTTTTAAGTTTACAGAACGTTTTGAAAATATCTTAAAAAATGCAGATGAAGATTTCGAATTAAATGTTCGTAATTTTGAAGATGATAGTATGTACATTATGAGTTGTACATTTATTTTAGGCTTTGTATATGGTTATTTTATTGATGTAAAAAGACCTTTTTATTTTGATATTCCAGACAAAACAACCGGAACAATGAAATACTATAGAGCTGCTTTTAATGGCGATTTTTCAGAAATTACTGCCACCGAAAATGCTCCAAAAATAACTGAGGAAGACTTTAAAGATTTAGTAAACAATTTTGACAACATCAATTTATGGAAAGAAAAATTTCCGCCAAACAGCTATATTTTTAAAGGTTTTGGTCTCATCAATTTATTTGATGTTACCGCAGAAGAAATGATTTCTTCTATAAAAGCAAACCTATTGGCTGGTGGAGACGATTTAATATTTAGGCTTCAAAATAATTTAAGAGATTTTTATAGCATTAAAGATTTACAATTAGGCTTCTCTGTTTATCATAATATAAACACACAAATCTGTGATACTGTTGTAAAAAAATCGCGCAGTATTTTCTTAAAAAACATAAAAGGAATCAATTGTAAAAATGGTTATTTCTGTAATGAAATTATGCAAAAAGTTTTTACCAAATACGAAACCTTTGTTATTTCTGATGTAGAAGAGTATGGATTACAAACTAACAAAAATTCTTTTTATCAAAATTTACACAACTTAGGTATACAAAGTATCGTGTTAATTCCTATAAAAGTTGACGTAAATCAAGATTTAGCTTTATTAGAAATTGCATCCTCAAGAGCTTATGAATTAAATTCTGTAAACATTAATAAATTAAAAGATATTATTCCTGTTTTTGAAGCTGCAGTAAAAAGAACTTCTGAAGAAAGGCAAAATATTTTAGAAGCTACTATTCAAGAAAACTATACTTCTATTCATAATTCTGTAAAATGGCGCTTTTATGAAGCTGCAGAAAAATATCACGCAGAACATCAATCTGATAAAAATGCACAACTAGATGAAATTGTTTTTAATAATGTATATCCTTTATTTGGTCAGAGTGATATAAAAGGTTCTTCAAACGCAAGAAACCAAGTAATAAAACAAGATTTAACCACACAATTATCTTTAGCAATTACTGTATTAAAAGACGCTTGTAAAACAGAAAAACTTCCTATTTATAATGAGTTAATGTTTAGAGTTTCTACTTATTTAAAGGACGTAAAAAAAGGTTTAAACGCTGGTGATGAGGTTAGTATTTTAGAGTTTTTAAATAGAGAAATCTACCCTGTTTTTAATCATATAAAAAACATTAATTCTCAGCTTTCAAAAAAGGTAGCGGTTTACCTGAATCGTTTAGATAAAAATCTAAATGTTGTGTATGAAAAAAGGAAAGAATACGAAAACAGTGTTACACTTTTAAATGATAAACTAGCCAATTTTTTAGACCATAAACAGAAACAAGCACAAGAAATGTTTCCTCATTATTTTGAGCGATACAAAACTGATGGTGTAGAATACAATATGTATATAGGACAATCTATTACAAAAGAAAAAACTTTTGATAATTTGTACTTATACAACCTGCGTTTATGGCAATTACAGATTACTTGCGAAATGGAAAATATTGCTTTCTACGAACGTAAAAATATGCAATATGATTTACGAGTTGCCTCATTAATTCTAATTCATAGTAATGCTATGGCTATAAAATTTAGAATGGATGAAAAGCAGTTCGATGTAGATGGCGCATACAATATTAGGTACGAAATTATAAAAAAACGCATAGACAAAGCTCACATTAAAGACACAAAAAAAAGATTAACTGTTCCTGGTAAAATTGCTATTGTATATTCTCAAGAAAAAGATGCTTTAGAATATGTAAAATACATTAATTACTTGCAATCTAAAAATCAATTAGGTAAAATTGAGTTCTTAGAGTTAGAAGATTTACAAGGAGTTTCTGGCTTAAAAGCATTAAGAGTAGAAGTTATTTATCAAAAAGATTTTGACGAAAACAACACCATCACTTTTAAAGATTTAATTAAAGAAATTGAAGCTTAAACAGCCATTGCTTGATAATAAAACGAAATTGCAAAAGCTAATACACTTACAATAATACCTATCATAAATACTGTATAAGTTATTCTAAGTAGGTTATATTTTCTATTTAAAACCAATCCTAAAAAATATAAATCTTTGGTTAAAGAACCATATAGATATTCTCTATCTTTCATCATTTCTTTCATTCCCCATTCAAAATCTTCTAATTTCATTTTATGAAAATTCCCAAAAAAAAGTAAATTTACTTTTTTATTAGCAACATCTTCTTTAGAAAACTTTCCGCCAGTAACATTAGGTCTTGTAGCTAAAACAGACAAAACAATTGAGGCAACTGTAAAAGTGATAAAAATTATTGTAGGAATAAATAAATGTTCATTAGAAGGATTATCTAACTTTGGCAATAAGTTAGATAAAGCCAAAGAAATAATAATAGCATTTACAGATAGCAAAATATTGGCTTTTGTATCTGCAATATCACTTAATGTAATATGATTTCTAAGCGCAACTCTAAACATAGTTTCTACACCACGTTCTGGCACATCTCCTTTTTCTTTCTTTAACTCTAAAGCTTCTTGCTTCTGATTAAATTTTTTAACATCTTCTTTTAAATCTTTCTGATTCTTTATTAATTTCGATAAGTTTTTCTCTTTGGTTTTTGTCCAATTTTTTAAAGCATATTCTGTATTATAGCGATGTTTTTCAGTAAAAAAAACAATATTTGCAGCAATCCAATCCGCATCAGAAACATTTTTTAAACCAGTTAACTCCCATTCTTTTCTTAATAAAGAAGTATAATCAAAAAAGTTTTTTGATGCTAAATGAGCACAATCTGCATCAGCAATTATTTTTTCTAAATCATCTTTAGGTTGATGATTCATTTTTGTGGCTAATATCAATTTAGAAATAGCTTCAATTCTTTTATCAGCAACTTTATGACGCTTTAAAAAATCTGCAGCAATTCTAACACTTTCTTCTTCGTGATTTTCTGCTCCTTTTACAAAACCAGTATCATGAAACCAAGCCGCTATTTCTAAATTTTCGGCTGCTGTTTTAGCCACTTTTAAATTTTCAATAAGTTCTTTTGTATATTCAACTACACGCTGAGTATGTGCCAAATTATGATATACATACTTTCTTTCTAAATCCGTATTTAATAAGTTAAAAACGTGTTTTTCAACATCAACAATTAATGTGCTCATTGTAAAGTTATTTTATAAATGAATAAAAAGAAATGATGACACCTTTTTTCTTCTCATCAATATTCGTCGTAAATTTATGCAATGCTTTCAAAGCTTACAAATTAAGAATTATTTGTAAGGTAACAAGTGTTTTTACGTCTAAAAAACAGTTAGCATAACCATACTAATTTAGAAAAGAAAGGAAATAAAATATGCTTACTTGGAAAGATGTAATACACTTCGCAACAAAAGGAAATCTAACTCCTAACCAAAGAGTTGAAAAATCTGAAACAGAATGGAAAGCTCAATTAACCCCAGAGCAATTTAGAATTACAAGAAAAAAAGGTACAGAAAAACCACATAGTGGTGATTTATGTAGTATTTATGATAAAGGACAATACAACTGTGTTTGTTGCAATACACCTTTGTTCGATTCTACAATTAAATTTAGTTCAGGCACTGGCTGGCCAAGTTTTACACAACCCATTAAAGAAAATGCCATTAAATATCATAAAGATATTTCTTTTGGTATGATTAGAGTCGAAGTTTTATGCAATACTTGCGACGCTCATTTAGGACACGTTTTCCCAGATGGACCTGAACCAAGTGGATTGCGTTATTGCATTAATTCTGAATCTATGCAATTAGAGAAAGGGAATTCTAAAAATGAGTAAAAATATACAAATTGCCACTTTAGGAGGTGGATGTTTTTGGTGTACAGAAGCTGTATTCCAAGAAGTAAAAGGTGTAGAAAAAGTAGTATCTGGTTATGCTGGTGGTAACGCTCCAGAAAAACCAACTTACAGAGAAATTTGTTCTGGCTTAACAGGTTACGCAGAAGTAATTCAAATTACTTTTAATGCAAATATCATTTCTTTTAAAGACATTCTAGTCATTTTTATGACCACTCACAACCCAACAACTTTAAATAGACAAGGAGCAGATAAAGGAACTCAATATCGTTCTGTAATTTTTTATCACAATGAAAATCAGAAGCAGATTTCTGAGGAAGTTTTAAAGCAAATTCAAGTTTACTATGAGAATAAAATTGTGACCCAAATTAGTCCATTAACTATTTTTTATGAAGCAGAAGATGAACATCAAAATTATTATAGAGAAAACACTCAGCAAGGATATTGTAGTTTTGTAATTGCACCAAAATTGGCTAAATTGAGAAAATTACATTCAGATAAATTGAAGTAATTTTTTGTCATTCCTGCACAGGGAATCTATTTTAAATAATATGATAATTAAACTTTATGGCACAGAAAGATGTCATAAAACTCAATATTACAAAACATTTTTAGAAACGAGTAACTTAAATTACGTGTTATTAGATATTGAACAAAATGAAACGTTTGCAGAAGAATTGTGTAACTTGTATAAAAATAGAAAACTAAATTTTCCTACAATTACTATTAATGATAAAAAGTTGAGAAATCTTTCTGGCAAAAAACTTCAAAAATGGTTAGATAAATTAATATGAAACTAAACATAAAAGAAACTTTTATAAAAGAATTACCTTCAGATTCAAATCTTGAAAACTCAAGAAGACAAGTTACAGAAGCTGTTTTTTCGTATGTAAATCCTAAGAAAACAAAAGCTCCAAAAGTAATTCACGTTTCTCAAAAAATGGCTGATGAGTTAGGAATCTCTGAGGAAGAAACAAAATCAGAATTCTTTAAAAATATTGTTACAGGAAATGAAATATATCCAAATACAAAACCATATGCAAAGTGTTATGGAGGTCATCAATTTGGCAATTGGGCAGGACAATTAGGCGATGGAAGAGCTATTAATTTATTCGAAATTCAACAACAAAATAAAAATTGGAAAGTACAATTAAAAGGCACTGGCGAAACCCCTTATTCTAGAACTGCAGATGGTTTGGCGGTTTTACGTTCATCAATTAGAGAATATTTGTGTAGCGAAGCAATGTTTCATTTAGGTGTTCCAACCACAAGAGCTTTGTCATTAAGTTTATCTGGCAATAAAGTTTTACGTGATGTGTTATATGATGGAAATCCAGCGTATGAAAAAGGCGCAATCGTTTCTCGAATTTCGCCAAGTTTTTTACGTTTTGGTAATTATGAAATTTTTGCTGCAAGAAAAGATGTAAAAAATTTAAAAGTTTTGGTAGATTATACTATCAAACATCATTTTTCACATTTAGGAAAACCATCCAAAGAAACCTATATCCACTTTTTTAAAGAAGTTTCAGAATCCACTTTAGATATGATAATTCATTGGCAAAGAGTAGGTTTTGTACACGGAGTTATGAATACTGATAATATGTCTATCTTAGGTTTAACAATAGATTATGGACCTTATGGTTGGTTAGAAGGTTTCGATTTTAGTTGGACACCTAATACAACTGACAGACAACATAAACGTTACAGATATGGAAATCAACCAAATATTGGTTTGTGGAATTTATATCAATTAGCAAATGCTTTGTATCCGATAATTGAAGAAATTAAACCTTTAGAAACTATTTTAAATCAATATAAAGTTGATTTTGAAAAGAAATCTTTACGAATGATGCAATCTAAATTGGGATTATTTATTGATGATGAAAATGATTTAAAATTGATTCAGAATTTAGAAGACACTTTACAGTTAACAGAAACTGATATGACTATTTTCTTTAGAAGTCTAAGTAATTTCTCTGATGAAAAAACTGGCTTTCAATTAATAGAAAAAGCATTTTATAATTTAGATGATATTTCTGATGAAGTTAAAAATCAATGGACTTTATGGTTCGAAAACTATGCTAAAAGATTAGAAAAAGAAACGATTTCATTCGAAGAAAGAAAAGAAAAAATGGATGCCGTAAATCCTAAATACGTTCTTAGAAATTATATGGCACAATTAGCCATTGATGCTGCAGATAATGGAGATTATTCTTTAATTGATGAATTCTACAAACTCTTAAAAAAACCCTATTCAGAACAACCAAAATATCAAAAATGGTTTGTAAAACGCCCAGAATGGGCAAGGCATAAAATAGGTTGCTCTATGTTATCTTGTAGCTCTTAAAATAAAGAAGACCTCACAGGTTTTAAAAACCTTTGAGGTCTGAAACCAAATAAAAAAAATATGAAATTAGGTTTAGGAACAGCTGCTTTAGGCAGACCTCAATACATTAATGTGCGTCAAGAAAATTGCGATAATTCAAATTTAGAACTCTTTAGAAAACAAAGTTTTGCTGTTTTGGAAGATGCTTACAATTCAGAAATCAGATATTTTGATACGGCTCCTGGCTATGGTTTGGCTGAAGAATTGCTCTTAGAATGGTTACAAACCAAAAACGATAAAACCATTGAAGTCGCCACAAAATGGGGATACACCTACACTGCAAATTTTGATACAAATGCAAAAATACACGAAGTAAAAGAACACAGTTTTACAAAATTACAAGAACAATGGAATTCCTCTAAACAACTCCTGCCCTACTTAAAAGTCTATCAAATTCATTCTGCAACTTTAGAAACTGGCGTTTTAGAAAATGTTGCTATTCTTAAAGAATTAGGACGTTTAAAAAAAGAACATCATCTTAAAATTGGATTGACTACAACAGGAACAAATCAAGTAGAAGTCATTAAAAAAGCGTTAAGTGTTTTGGTTGATGGAGAGCAACTTTTTGATGTTTTTCAAGTAACGTATAATTTTTTAGACCAAAGTTTATTAGAAATTGTTGATGAATTAATCCATCAAAATAAATCGATTGTTATTAAAGAAGCTTTGGCAAATGGACGTGTGTTTCGCAATAAAAACTATCCTCATTATCAAAAAATATATGCAACTTTAGAAAGTTTAGCAAAAAAACATACAGTGGGTATAGACGCAATTGCATTAAAATATTGCGATCAAACCATTCCTAAAAGTATTGTTTTAAGTGGTGCTGCAAACACAAATCAACTGCAAGAAAATATAAAAGTAAATTCTTTTACTCTTTCTGATGACGAAATTGAATCGCTAAAATCTTTCCAAACTTCTCCAGATTTTTATTGGGATGAAAGAAAACTATTGGAATGGAATTAAATAACTTTTTAAATTTTTATATTCGTAAAATCATTACAAATTAAATGATTCACGAACTCAAAGAAATTATCAATAAAGCTGTTATCAATCAACAAATAGGATTGAAAAATGTCTTGGCAACTGTGGTTCATTTAGAGGGTTCTTCTTACAGAAAACCTGGTGTTAGAATGTTAATTTCTGAAGATTTAAATTCTGTTGGCGCAGTTTCTGGCGGTTGTGTAGAAAAAGAAATTATACAAAGAGCAAAAAGTATTTTTGTTGATAGTAAACCCAAAATAATTACTTACGATGGTAGATATAGATTAGGTTGCGAAGGAATTCTGTATATTTTAATTGAGCCTTTTTTTGTTTCTGATAATTTTTTAAAAACATTTTCGAATGCAAATAAAAACAGAGAACCATTAAAAATTGAAAGCTCTTTTATAAAAAAAGATGAAGCTTTTGGTAATTTTGGTTCTTTGGTTAGTTTTCAAAATAATAATCAGCTGTTTACTTTCTCAAATTCTTTTACCTTAAATTTAAAAGAAAACCCTGCTATTTTTACTCAAATTTTACAACCTGCTTTTAAACTCATTATTATTGGAGGTGAACACGATGCTGTAAAATTATGTAAAATAGCATCTAATTTAGGTTGGGAAATTGATGTAATAACCTCCGCAAAAGAAAGTAAACAAATCTATGATTTTACAGGTGCAAATTCGGTTATTGACGATTCTCCAGAAACCATTCAATTTTCTGATATTGAAGAAAATACAGCCATTGTAATTATGAATCATAGTTATGTGCAAGATTTAAAATATGTGGTAAAACTCTCTGAATACAAGCCTAAATATATTGGCATTTTAGGAGCCCCAAATAGAAGAGAACGTTTATTTAATGAACTTTTTGAATTTGTACCTGATATTTCTGATGATTTTTTAGAATGTATTTACACGCCTGCTGGTTTGCATATTGGTGCTCAAACCCCAGAAGAAATTGCGATTTCTATTGTGGCAGAAATTTTAGCTGTCATCAGAAAAAAAGAACCTTTTTCTTTAAGAAAACTGAATGATAAAATTCATAATTCTTAAATGAAACATCTTGCTGTTTTGGTATTAGCCGCCGGAAAATCATCTAGAATGAATGCGATAAAACAGCTTCTAAAAATCAACAATAAAACGCTTTTAGACATCACTTTAGAAACTGCCAAAACCATCTTTTCTTCTAATGTGTTTTGTGTTTTGGGTGCAAATGCTGAGAAAATTAAAGAAGAAATTACCACAAAAAACATCAAATTTATTTATAATAAAAATTTTGAATCTGGTTTAAGTTCTAGTATTGTTGCTGGCATTCATCATTTTAAAAAAGAAAACTTATATTTTGATGGAGTTTTAATTTTGTTGACAGATCAACCTGAGGTTAACCCAGAGTATTTACATAAATTAGTAACTCTATTTCAAAAAGATAATAGTAAAATTATTGCATCAAATTATAAGAATAAAGCGGGTGTTCCTGCAATTTTTCCAAAAAAATATTTTAAAAATTTATTACTCCTAAAAGGCGATAAAGGTGCAAAAGAATTTTTACAAAAACACACTTCTAAAACTATCATTATAAAAAGAAAACATTCTTTTATAGATATAGACACGCCAGAAGATTATCAATCTTATATAAAATAGTATTTTTACTTTTTAACTTGCCAACTATGAACTCATTTAAATCATTTTTATATTTTATTTCTATTATATTGTTTACAAGTTGTGCAACTTATAAAGCACAATTTTCTGGTGATAAAAAAACCGTTTCTAAAAACAATTCTTCTAAAATAGAACATAGTTTTTATTTGATTGGAGATGCTGGAAATTCTACAATGCAAGAAAATTCTCCTGCCTTAAAATATTTAGAAAAACACATTAAAAATGCTTCAAAAAACGCTACACTTCTTTTTTTAGGGGATAATGTTTATGAATCTGGTATTCCTAGTAAAAAATCTAAAAACTATACATTGGCAAAAAGAAGAATTGAAGCCCAAACAAATCTTGCTAAAAAGTTTATTGGAAAATCAATTTTTATTCCAGGAAATCACGATTGGTATAATGGTTTAAAAGGATTAAAAAGAGAAGAAAAATTAGTTGAAAAAGCATTGGGTAAAAAATCTTTTTTACCACAAAATAGTTGTCCGTTAGAAAAAGTAACCATTTCTAAAAACATCGTTTTAATAATTGTTGACACACATTGGTATTTAACAAATTGGGACAAACACCCAACAATAAATGATAATTGCGAAATTAAAACGAGAGTAAAATTCTTTGATGAGTTAGAAGGTTTGATTAAAAAAGCAAGAGGTAAAACCACGATAATTACAATGCATCATCCAATGTTTACAGATGGTTCTCATGGAGGTAAATATTCTTTTGGCAGTCATATGAATCCTTTACCGGTTTTAGGTTCTGTAAAAAACTTGATTAGAAAATCATCAGGATTATCAAATACAGACATCCAAAACAAAAAATATAATGAGCTAAAAAAACACATTGTAACCCTATCTCAAGAAAACGATAAAACCATTTTTGTTTCTGGTCATGACCATAATTTACAATATATTGTTAAAGACAACCTTCCGCAAATTATAAGCGGTTCTGGCTCTAAAACCAATGCAACAAAATTAACAAAAGGAACCAAATTTACTTATGGCGCGCAAGGTTTTGCTAAATTAGATGTGTATAAAGATGGTTCGTCTAAAGTAAGTTTTTATACGGTTAAAGATGATAAAATGGTTTATGAAACTAATGTTTTATCACCTAATAAAAAGAAGGTTTTTACTACGTTTCCTAAAAATAACATCACACATAAAAAAGCAGCTGTTTATACTGATAAAGAAGTTGCTAAAAGTGGTTTTTATAGATATTTATGGGGAAATCGTTATCGAAAATATTTTGGCACAAAAGTAAACGCGCCAACAGTAAGTCTAGACACCCTTTTTGGCGGATTAAAACCTGTTAGAAAAGGTGGTGGACATCAATCTAAATCGTTAAGATTAAAAGACAAAAAAGGACGAGAATATGTTATGCGTGCTTTGCGCAAAAATGCGGTGCAATATTTACAAGCTGTTGCTTTTAAAGATCAATATATAGAAGGTCAGTTTAATAATACTACCACAGAAGATTTATTAAATGATGTTTTTACTGGCTCACATCCGTATGCACCTTTTACTATTGGAAAATTGTCTGATGCAGTTGGCGTTTATCACACAAATCCTGTTTTGTATTACATTCCAAAGCAAAATAGTTTAGGTCATTTTAATGCTGATTTTGGTGATGAATTATATATGATTGAAGAAAGAGCAGCTTCTGGTCACGGAGACAAAGCAAGTTTTGGTTTTGCCAATAAAGTAATTAGTACAGACGATTTATTAAAAAATTTAAGCAAAAATGAAAAACATATTTTAGATGAAAAAGCATACATAAAAGCACGTTTATTTGATATGTTAATTGGCGATTGGGACAGACATGAAGATCAATGGAGATGGGCCGTTTTTAAGGAAGAAAAACAAACAATTTACAGACCCATTCCTAGAGATAGAGACCAAGCTTTTTCTATAATGGGAGATGGTGCTTTGCTAAAATTTGCCACAAATAATGTTCCTGCTTTACGTTTAATGAGAGCTTATAGCAAGGAATTAAAAAGTCCTGCTTGGTTTAATCTAGAGCCTTATCCACTAGATATGTTTTTAATCACAAAATCAAATAAAAAAGATTGGGATGCTCAAGTTAAACTAATTACTTCTAACATTACTGATGCAATTATAGAGGATGCTTTTTCACTTTTTCCTGATGAAGTTAAAGGTGAAACCATCAATAAAATAAAGAAAAAACTACAAGGTAGAAGAGCAAATCTTCAGAAAATTTCTGATGTTTATTATAAGTATATGAATCAGTTTTTAGTGATAAAAGGTACTCATAAAGATGATTGGTTTGACATTGAAAGATTAAAAAATGGGCAAACAAAAATTACTGGATACAGAATTAAAAAAGGCAAAAAAGGAACCATTTTTCATCAAAAAACATACACTAAACCAGAAACTAAAGAAATTTGGATTTATGGTTTAGATGATGATGATACTTTTGTGGTAAAAGGTGATGCTTATAATTTGATAAAAATTAGAATTATTGGCGGACAGAATAACGACACTTACAATATTTTAAACGGTAAAAAAATAAAAATTTACGATCAAAAATCAAAGAAAAATACTTTTATTACCAAAAAAGGAAGCGTAAAATTAACGGATAATTATGAAACCAATGTGTACAATTATAAAAAGCTAAAAAATAGTTTAAACATCATAAATCCTGCAATATGGTTTAACCCTGATGATGGTATTAAATTGGGTTTATCAAATGTATATACAGTAAATGGTTTTGAAAGGAATCCATATTCTTCTCAACATATTATTTCGGGCTATTATTACTTTGCCACTAAGGGTTTTGAGTTAAATTATTCGGGTGAATTTGCTAATGTTTTTTCTAATTGGAATCTTGGTTTAGAAGCCAGTTTTACAAGTCCTAATTTTGCAATTAATTATTTTGGATTGGGTAATAACACTGTCAATCTTCAAGCAAAAAATTTAAAAGAACAAGATTACAATAGAGTAAAAATAAAGCAATTAAACGCTAAAACTTTTATAAAATGGGAAGGAGATTTAGGAGCACAAATTAAAATTGGTGCAGCCTTTCAAAACTTTAAAGTAGAAAATACCCCAAGTAGATTTATAGGAACAAAATTCTCTCCAAATGATGCAATTTTTAACAATCAAAACTTCTTTAATACAGAAATTAGTTATCATTTTGAAAATAAAGACAATGCTGCTTTTACCACAAATGGAATGGAAACCGAATTAAAAATCGGTTATACTTCTAATCTAGATAATAAAAATAGTTTTTCTTATGTAATTCCTACTATTGCTTTCAATCAAAAAATTGCCTCAAATGGCAAGTTCGTTTTTGCCACAAAATTTCACTCTCATTTAACTTTTGGAAATGGATATGAGTTTTACCAAGTTGCTAGTATTGGAGGTAATAAATTTGGACTAAGAGGATACAGAAATCAACGTTTTACGGGTAAAAACTCATTTTATCACACTTCAGATTTACGCTGGTTACTCAGCAAAGTTAAAACTAGTTTAGTGCCATTAAATATTGGTCTGTATGCTGGTTTTGATTATGGTAAAGTTTGGGGCGGATTTCCTAGAACAGCAAATAGCAATGATTGGAACACTTCTTACGGAGGTGGCTTTTTCTTTAACGCTGCCAATATGTTAGGAGCAAATATGGCTCTTTTTAAAAGTGATGATGGCACACGAATTGCCATAGGATTAGGTTTTAAATTTTAAAAATATGAACACACTTGCCTTAATTTTTGGAACATTTTTCGGTTTAACTGCAGTAATTTTTGGAGCTTTTGGAGCTCATCTATTAAAAAAGAAACTGAATTCAGAACAACTACAAAGTTTTGAAACAGGTGTAAAATACCAAATGTATCACGCTATTATCTTGCTTGTTTTGGGTTTTAATTTTGATAAAAATCAAACTATAAATAACTCTATAATTTACGCTTTTATAATAGGTACTTTTTTGTTTTCTTTTTCTATTTATGGTTTGGTTATTTCATCAGCAAAAAACAAAAAGCTAAAATTTTTAGGGCCTGTTACTCCTTTAGGTGGATTGTTTTTAGTTTTAGGTTGGGGATTACTTTTATGGAAATTTATCACTATGAGTTAAAATTTTAACGCATACAAATTGCCACCTGTTCCGTGCGCTTTTTCATCAGTAATTAAAAGTGTGTTGTTGTCTTTAAAACAAATTCCTTCTTTTTGAGAACGATTGTTAAATTCTATTTTCTGTACTTTATCTGACAAGAAATTATCATTTTTAAAATCAGAAAAAATAAGAATGTTTTTTTGTGATAAAAGTGCCACTTTTTTACCATCATCAGAAATATCTGCAGCTGTAATCCAACATTCTAAATCTTTACAATTTTCATATTCGTCAATGAATTTGGCTATATGTTTCCCTTTTATAGCTGGAATTTTATACAACGAAGTTTTGCCATATTTCTTTTTTACTCTGCCTTTTGTAAAGATATAAAGGTTGCTTTTAAAATAGAAAAAAGCTTCCGTATCAAAAAATAAGTTCTTTTTCTTAGGTGGAAATTTATATTGATTTGGGTACTTAAATCTTATTCTTTCTACCTCTGCATTCTTTCTATTTAAGTACTTTTTATCAACTTTTAGAATCACCAAATCTTGTCTTTTATTTAGATTATTTCCAAAATCACCAATATAAAGATTTCCATTTTTATCAGAAGTTAAATCTTCCCAATCGCTATTTTTAGCTTTCACATAAACTTCTTTTTTAATGTTTCCTTTTTTAGAAATTCCATATAATTTAGGAGGATTTCCACCATCATTCAACATCCAAATATATTTTGAATCTTGCACAATTTCTGTACCAGAAACTTCTTCTAAAACTTTTGGTAAATCAGCAAGTATTTTTAGTTGACTAGAACTCTGACAACTTAAAAGAAAAAGAAAACTAAAAAATAAAAGTATTTTTTTCATAGTATTTTACCAACCACCAGAAGCTCCTCCACCACCAAAACTTCCTCCACCAAAGCCGCCACCAAAACCGCCTCCACCAAAACTACCACCTCCTGAAGAACTTCCGAAACCACCACCAAAACTTCCTCCACCTCTACCAGCGTTGCTTAAAATAATGGTTTCTAAAATATCGCCAGCAACAGAACGTTTTCTGTAACGTCTGCCTCCTCCTCTATTATTTTTATTTCCTCTAGAAATTAAAATGAAAAGAATGATAATAAAAATGATAAATACAATAATTCCTGGGTCAAAACCACCAGAATCATTTTTACGAGTTCCTTTAAACTCTCCATTTAAAGTTTTAAAAATATAGTCAGAACCTTTGTCTAAACCGCTATAAAAATCTCCTTTTTTAAATTCTGGAATAATTACTCTTTCTATAATTCTTTTGGATTGAAAATCTGTAAGTAAGTGCTCTACTCCTTTACCTGCTTGAATGGTGATTTTTCTATCATCCTTTGCTAAAAGCATTAAAACACCATTGTCTTCTTTTGCTTGTCCAATTCCCCATTTTTCTCCCCAATTTGCTGCTAAATAATTAATGTTTTCACCTTTGGTAGATGAGATAATAGCCACTACAATTTGAGTTGATGTAGTATCTGAATAACGAACTAATTTAGCTTCTAAATCCTTTTTTTGATACTCTGTTAGAAGATTTGTATAATCATAAACACTGGTCTGAAATTTAGGTTTTTCAGGAATTTTATATCCTTGTGAAAAAAGATTTAATGTAAATAATAGCGTAAGAAAAAAGAGGCTTTTTTTAAAAAAAACTGAAAACTGAAAACTGAAAACTTTTTGTAACATCATCCTTTAGAAATCTCGTTAGAAAGTTCGTTTTCATCATTAATTTGCCAAGGAAAATGTGCTTGTAATTCTTCTCCTGTTTTTAAAATACCATCAACTAAACCCTGTTTAAAATTACCTTTTTTAAAATGATGTTGCATTACATCTTTAGTAGAATTCCAAAAGTTTTTAGGAACCACTTTGTTAATGCCTTTATCGCCATAAATCACAAATTTCTTATCAGTTACAGCAACGTAAATCAGCACTGCATTTTCGTCTTTGGTGTTGTTCATTTTTAAGAGATGAAATACTTCTAATGCCCGTTCTGTGTAATCTTTCTCAGAAGAAGATTCTATATGTACACGTATTTCGCCAGAAGTATTTTTCTCTGCAATTCGAATAGCAGAAATAATTTCTTGTTCTTCATCAGTTGTAAGAAATGCTTCTACTTTAGACATTTTTATTCTTTTTTCTTATTAAAATCGAAGTTTACATCGGGTGCATTTTCTGAACCTGGATTTGCTTTATAACGAGCCATTTCTTTAAAACCAAACATACTTGCTAATAATTTTCCTGGAAATTTTGTAGTAAAAATATCGTAAGTATTTACTTTTTCGTTAAAACGGTCTCTGGCAACATTAATTCTATTTTCTGTGCCTTCTAATTGGCTTTGTAATTCTAAAAAGTTTTTGTTGGCTTTTAAATCAGGATAACGTTCTACTACCAATAATAATTTTGACAAAGCACCACTTAATCCTGCTTGAGCTTGCTGAAACTGTGCCATTTTTTCTGGCGATAAATCATTGGCATTTATTGTTGTAGATGTTGCTTTAGAACGCGCCTGAATAACTTGCGTTAACGTTTCTTTTTCAAAATCTGCAGCCCCTTGTACCGTTTTTACTAAATTACCAATTAAATCGTTTCTACGTTGATAAGCACTTTCTACATTAGACCAAGCTGTTTTAGCATTTGCTTCATATTCTACTGCAGTATTATTAAAGCCTACTGCCCAATTATAGATTCCGAAAACAATAACTGCGATTACTATTACAGGAATTAACCATTTTTTCATAATTTCTAAATTTTAATTTTTGTTGATTTTTTTGTCTTACAATATTACCCAATATTCTTGAGATTATAAAGAATATTAAAGCGATTCACAAAATTAGACACAGAAAAAAAGAATTTGTTACAATTGGTTTTTAATTTTAACCAACTCTGCTTTAACCCCTTCTAATCTGCTAATAATTTCGTGTTTATGAAAAGTAGATTCAGGATTCTTTTTTAATTTTTGTTTTGCCCCCTCTAAAGTAAACCCTCTTTCTTTTACTAAATTAAAAATAAGTTTAAAGTTTTTAATATCTTCTTGCGTAAACAAACGGTTTCCTTTGGCATTTTTTTTAGGCTTTATAATCTCAAATTCTTTTTCCCAAAAACGAATTAAAGACGTATTTACATAAAAAGCTTTTGCTACTTCTCCTATTTTGTAATAACGTTTTTCTGGTAAGTTTACGTGCATTTTTAGTCTTTAGTCTTTAGTCTTTAAAACTAAAAAAAGAAGTCTAAAGTAACTTCTCTTTTTTCTTTTATCTATTTTCTTATATCTTTTAGTACAAATACTAATCGTAAGATTGTCCTTCTTCTTCTGCTGCTTTTTGCATTGCTGCAAATTCTTCTGGGGTTAAATCTCCGTAGTAAAAATTAATAGGATTTAATGCTCTATCGTTCTTATGCACTTCGTAATGTAAATGCGATGAAACAGAACGACCCGTGTTACCAACATAACCAATTAAATCGCCACGTTTTACTTTTTGTCCTTTTTTTGCTTTCATTTTACTCATATGCGCATAAATAGTTTTGTAACCATACCCATGGTCTATATAAACTACATTACCAAAAGTAGCACTTCTTTGAGCTCTTATTACAGTTCCATTTCCTGATGCATAAATTGGTGTTCCTGTTGGAGCTGTAAAATCCATTCCTTTATGAAACTTTCTAATTTTTAAAATAGGATGCATTCTCCATTTATAACCCGAAGCCATTCTTGTTAAATGTTCTAATTTTACGGGTAAAACAGCAGGAATAGATGCCAACATTTTTTCCTTTTCTTTGGCTAAAGCTACTATTTCATCTAAAGATTTAGATTGCACCACCAATTGCTTAGACAGTATATCTATATCTTTGGTTAACTTTTTAATCATCTTAGAATTATCAAATCCTTCTAAGTTTTTGTAACGATTTACACCACCAAAACCAGCTTTTCTTTGTTCATCTGGTATTGGGTTTGCTTCAAAATATGTTCTATAAATATTGTTATCTCTTTCTTGTAATTGTGCTAAAATTTTAGAACTTTCTTCCATTCTTTTAGAAAGTAGTTCATAATGCAATTTTAAGTTTTCTAATTCTCTTTTATCTGTTTGATGGTTAGGCGTAATAATAAACTGACTTAACACAATAAAGCCAATAAAGGCGATTAAAAAAACACCTAAAATTCCGAAAATAGTTCTTTTGTAGTAATCACTCTTCTTAACAGTTATTTTCCTGTAAGAGAGTGTGTCAGAATCGTAATAATATTTTACTTTCGCCATTATACTAAATATACTATTTTTGTATTATTAAAAGAGCTTTTAATTAAAAACTCTTTTTTTTAGAACTCACAAATTTACAAAATGTTTTACAACTGCTTTTTTTAGGCGGTTTTTTTAAAGATAAATTAACATAATCCAACTTGTTGGAAACTCATTTTTTATGAAATCACAAGAAATTCGCGCTACTTTTTTAAACTTTTTTCAAGAAAAAAAACATTTGGTAGTTCCTTCTGCACCAATGGTAACAAAGGATGACCCAACATTAATGTTTATAAATTCTGGAATGGCTCCATTTAAAGAATATTTTTTAGGAAATGGAACTCCTAAAAGTAACAGAATTGTAGATTCTCAAAAATGTTTGCGTGTTTCTGGTAAACATAATGATTTAGAAGAAGTAGGTTATGACACCTATCATCACACATTATTTGAGATGTTAGGAAACTGGTCTTTTGGCAATTATTTTAAGAAAGAAGCTATTGCTTGGGCGTGGGAATTATTAACGGAAGTGTACAAAATTGATAAAGACATTTTATATGTAACTGTTTTTGAAGGTTCTGATGATGCAGACAACTTAAAAATGGACATAGAAGCATACGATTTATGGAAGCAGTACATTTCTGAAGATAGAATTTTAAAAGGAAATAAAAAGGATAATTTTTGGGAAATGGGTGAACAAGGACCTTGTGGACCTTGTTCTGAAATTCACGTTGATATTCGTTCAGCAGAAGAAAAAGCAAAAGTAGATGGTAAAACTTTAGTGAATGAAGATCATCCACAAGTGGTAGAAATCTGGAACTTGGTTTTTATGCAATACAACCGTAAAGCCAATGGTACTCTAGAAAGTTTACCCAACAAACACATAGATACAGGTATGGGTTTTGAACGTTTGTGTATGGTTTTACAAGGCGTTCAATCGAATTACGATACAGATGTTTTTACCCCAATTATTAGAGAAATTGAAACTATAACCAATACAGAATATGGCAAAAACGAACCACAAGATATTGCAACGCGTGTAATTTCTGACCACGTTAGAGCCGTTGCTTTTTCTATTGCTGATGGTCAATTGCCAAGCAATACTGGTGCTGGTTATGTAATTCGTAGAATTTTAAGACGTGCAGTTCGCTACGGATTTACTTTCTTAAATAAAAAAGAACCTTTTATTTATAGATTGGTAGATGTTTTAACTAAAAAAATGGGCGAAGCTTTCCCTGAGTTAAAAGCACAAAAACAATTAATAGAAAACGTAATTAAAGAGGAAGAAACGTCTTTTTTAAGAACTTTAGACCAAGGATTAATTTTATTAGATAGAATTATTGAAAACTCGACTACTAAACAAATTTCTGGTAATAAAGCTTTTGAATTGTACGACACTTACGGGTTTCCAATAGATTTAACAGCTTTAATTCTTTCTGAAAAAGGATTAACATTAGACGAAAAAGGTTTTGAAACTGAATTACAAAAACAAAAAAACAGATCTAGAGCTGCTAGCGAAATGTCTACTGATGATTGGACTGTTTTAATGGAAGATGCTGATGAAGAATTCGTGGGTTATGACACTTTAGAAGCCAATGTAAAAATTACTAGATACAGAAAAGTAACCTCTAAAAAAGATGGAGAAATGTATCAATTGGTCTTTAATTTAACACCATTTTATCCAGAAGGTGGAGGTCAAGTTGGCGATAAAGGTTACTTAGAAGATTCTCGTGGAGACGTGGTTTATATTTTAGACACTAAAAAAGAGAACAATGTAATTATTCATTTCACTAAAAATTTACCTAAACACGTAACTGAAATTTTTAAAGCAATTGTAGATAAAAAACAACGTTATAGAACAGAATGTAATCATACAGCAACACATTTATTGCATCAAGCATTAAGAGAAGTAGTAGGAACGCACGTAGAACAAAAAGGTTCTGCTGTACATTCTAAATATTTACGTTTCGATTTTTCTCATTTTTCTAAATTAACGGTTGATGAATTACGTGAAGTAGAAAACTTTGTAAACCGAAGAATTGCTGGCAAACTCTTATTAGAAGAAAGCAGAAACATACCTATGGAAAAAGCAATTGCAGATGGAGCAATGGCTTTGTTTGGCGAAAAATACGGAGATACAGTAAGAGCTATAAAATTTGGAAAATCTATTGAATTGTGTGGCGGAACACACGTTAAAAACACAGCAGATATTTGGCATTTTAAAATTAAATCTGAAGGTGCAGTTGCTGCCGGAATTAGAAGAATAGAAGCCATTACTAATGATGCTGTAAAAGATTTTTACTTCGAAAACAACAGAGCTTTGTTTGAAATTAAAGATTTATTAAACAACACCAAAGAACCTGTAAAAGCTGTAAAAGTTTTACAAGACGAAAACGCATCACTTAAAAAACAAATTGAGCAATTGCTAAAAGATAAAGCTAAAAATTTAACTGGCGAAATTAAGAATCAATTGCAAGAAATTAATGGTGTTCAATTTTTAGCAACAAAAATAGATTTAGATGCAAACGGAATTAAAAATTTAGCTTTTGCTATTGGTAAAGAACATCAAAATTTATTCTTATTATTTGCAACTGCTCCAACAAAAGAAAAAGCAATGTTAACTTGTTATATTTCTAAAGAACTAGCAAATGAGCGTGGTTATGATGCAGGTAAAGTTGTTAGAGAATTAGGTAAATTAATTCACGGTGGTGGTGGTGGTCAAAACTTTTTTGCAACTGCTGGTGGTAAAAATCCTGGTGGAATTCCTAAAGTTTTAGAAAGAGCAAAAAATTATTTAGTGTAAAACAAACCATTTCTTCGTTAAATGTGAGGCTGTCTAAAAAGTGGTTTTATTGTCATTTTGAGTACAGTTTAAAAACCTCAATTATTTATAAATCAGAATTTTAATATTGTTGAGATTCTTCATTTTCATTCAGAATGACACTTTTTAAACAGCCTCTCTAACATCAAAGATTCAGAATTTTATTTTGAGCCTTTTTTATTTTACCTTTATCTTATGCAACTCCAAACCAAAATCAACTTAAAAAAAGAAACTCTAAATCAAATAGATTATAATTCTAAATTGCTTTTGCTAGGCTCTTGCTTTTCTGATAATATTGGTAATAAACTAAATTATTACAAGTTTCAATCTGTACAAAATCCTTTTGGCATTTTATTTCAACCAAAAGCAATAGAAACTTTTATTACAAATGCTATTAATAAAAAAGAATATTTTGATAATGATTTAATTTATCAAAACGAACGTTGGCATAGTTTTGATGCACATTCTAATTTAAGCTCACGAAATAAAAATGAAATTTTAGACAACTTAAATGCTGCCATTACACTAACAAACAAAAAACTTAAAGAAGCAACTCATATTATAATTACACTAGGAACTTCTTGGGTTTACAGATGTATTAGTGATGATAAAATAGTGGCAAATTGCCATAAAATTCCGCAGAAAAAATTCTTAAAAGAAATCCTTTCTGTTGATGAAATTTCGCAAAGTTTAGATGCAATTATCTCGCTTATAAAATCAACTAATAAAAACGCGTCTGTGACACTTACAGTTTCTCCTGTTCGTCATTTAAAAGATGGTTTTATAGAAAACACACAAAGCAAATCGCATTTAATTGCTGCAATTCATCCGATTGTAGATACCAGAAAAAATATTCATTATTTTCCTTCTTACGAAATTATGATGGATGAATTACGAGATTATCGTTTTTATACAGAAGATATGATGCATCCAAATAAAACAGCCATTCATTATATTTGGAAAAAGTTTGTAAACGCTTGGTTTTCTGATGATTCAAAATTATTGATGAAAGAAATTGACACAATTCAAAAAGGAATGCATCACAAACCTTTTAACGAAAACTCAGAGCAACATCAACAATTTTTAAAAAATTTAGAGGATAAAAAAAATACGCTACAATCTAAAATTCCACATATCAATTTTTAAAATACGGCATTTGACGTATTGATTGCTACTTTTTCTTTTCTCACTTTTGTAGATGAATCTTTATATTGAATTATGAAAAAGCGTATCTACTTCTTCAGCATTCTTATTATTTCTGTTTTTTTAGTTGCAAACTCTGCTCAACCTGGAGTTTGGAATGCTGGCGGAAGTGGTAGTTTTACCTTATTATACCCAGAAGACACCATTGCTTACAAAAAAATTCAGATGAAATCTGAAGATATTTTTATGCAAATTTACAATGGTTTTGCAACTGTAAAAGGAAACTATTATTTTAAAAATACTGCTTCAGATACTTTAAAAATTAAAGTGGGCTACCCAGTAAACAACGTTTTTGAAAATGTAGATTTTCATCATTCTGTAAACGAAGTTAGAGTAGATGGTTTGTATAAAATAAAAGGATTCGTAAACGGAAAAAAGAACCCTCTTTTTGAAAAACCCAACCAAGAAAATGAAAATTGGTATGTTTGGGAAGTTGCTTTTCCTCCCAATAAAATTACTGAGTTTACGGTCTACTTTTTGGTAAACACTAACAATGCAAAAATTACAGAAGGTTATGAATCTGACAAAAAAAATGCGTTTATTTATTTAATTGAAACAGGTTCTCTTTGGAAATCTCCCATAGAAAAAGGAAATTTTTATACTCAATTAAAGAACGATATTTCTATTGATAATATAAAAGCAAGTTCTCCCAGCTCACTATTTTTTGATAAAGAGAATTCAGTTTTAAAATTCTCTTTATCAGATTATGGTAAAAAACCAGACCCAAATTTTGTAATTACTTATGGTAAAACTTTAAGAAAATTCAACTTTAAAGAAATCACAAAAAACAGTGCTAATTACTTTAATGAAATAGATAATTTTTCTAAAAATGATTTTAAAACTTCTAATTTCAAAGAAATCAATTTACCAGATGCATACAAAGTTGGTGGCATTTCTAATAATGTTGTTGGTTTTCTTTTCTATTTATCTATTTATGGAATTCCAATTTTTACAGCCATAATTGTTATCACTCTTTTAATTGTTCTTTATAAAAAGTTAAAAAAATAAATAAGGCAAATGCCCTATTGAATTGATTTACAACAGGTAATAGCTTTGTAATATCTAATTTTAAAAACAAATATTTATGAAAACTTTACAAAAATTCAGCCTGCTTTTAGTATTCTCTTTAATAATACTTTCATGTAGTAAAAATGATGAAAATGAAAACGCTTCTGCTAGTGATGATTTTTTTACAGCTAAAGTAGATGGCAAAAGTTGGGCAGCTTTTACTGGGCCACCAGACACAGTTGCTTGGAATGAAGCACATACTGGTATAATTGTACTACAAGGCAGTGATAGCTCTGGAAAAGCAATAACAATGAATATTATGAATTATTCAGGAAAAGGAACATACAACTTTGCATCAGCAGGTTTTATTCAATATGTAATTGCGCCAACACAAGCAAATAGTGGCGCTTGGGTTTGTAATGCAATTTCTGGCACAAAAGGAAGTCTTATAATTACCTCAGATAACGGAACTGTTATTGAAGGAACTGTAAATTTTACAGGAAAAAACACCAAAGACAAAAGCACTAAAACTATAACAGAAGGTAAATTTAGGGCTACAAAACAATAAATTGATTCGCATAAGAAAAAGCAAAAATACGGCAGATGCCGTATTTTTTTTACAAACATATTTATAGAAGTTTGTAATCAACAAAATATAAAGATTGTTTTTTAGGGTTACAGATGGTTGGCAATTTCTAGAACAAAACGTCAACCATCTCCTTTAAAGCAATTTAATAATCACCTTAAAAAACAACTATTATGAAAAATTTTATTTTTTTAGTTTTCTTGCTTTCTATGATTCATTTTGATGGATTTTCTCAAACAGAAATCTACAATTTAGAATCGCAAAACCTTCATAAAAACGTCAGGAAAACCATAACACATTATTATTCTTACGATAAAAATAGTGGTGGTTTTGTAAAAAAATCTGTCAATATTAAAAGATATAATAATGATAGAAATCTAATAGAAACCTATTATTTATACAATAGCGCCTATTCAAAATCGACACCAGTAAAAAAATTATACCATTATAACAATGATGATTTAATGACTGGCACAAAAGACATTAGCGATTCTAGAGGAAAATATTCTACAGAATATGTTTTTACTTATGATAAAAAAGGAAACCTAATTAAAAGAGAATCTGTTTATAAAGACGGAAGTAAGTATTATTCTGTTTATACCAATGATAGAAGAGGTAGAGTAACCCATAAAAAAGAATTTTCTAAATCTGGGAAACTTACTGCAGAAGTAAATTACAAATATAAAGGCGGTAAAAAAACAGAAAACAGAATAAGTTTTAGCAGTAAAGATGGTAGTATTATTGGCAATTACACTACTGTTTATGATGATGATGTTAAAATATCTTATAAGTCTGATGGTAAATACGGTAAATCTACTTCTACTTACGAATATGATAAAGAAGGAAATTTATCTAAAACACATTACAAAGGCAAATCTAACTCTACAATAACTTACAATTATGTTTATGACAAAAAAGACAATTGGATAAAAAAACACTATAGATCTGGCAAATATCAATATTTTTATTTTAGAGAAATTTATTTTAAAAATGGCGATGTTACAGGTAGTTCTGAGTTTGACAGAACTTTTATAAACAGACACGGAAATTTTGCAAATGTAGCTGTTGTACCTCTTAAAAAGAAAAGCTATAAGAAAAACAATAATAGCAACATTAAAAATGTATCTAACAACAATGGTATACCTACCATTAGTTATAAAAATTGGAAATATACTTTTGTAAATATGAAAGGTAAAGTTTCAAATGTTTCTGGTAAAGTAAACCTAAATGTTACCAATGGCTCTAATTTATCTCAAGGAAATACTGTTAAATTTAAAGTAGAAATTAATGGAGCAGATACCAAATACTTAACTTATAAAGTAAGTAGTTATTATTATGATACAGATAAGAAAAGACATTTTTGGAGTTTAAAATCTACCTCAAATGAATCTAAAGGAACTTTATGCATTTTTAAAAGTTCAGAAAGGTTAAGAGGTGTAGATTTAGTAGGCTTATTAATGGTAGGTAAAGAAGACAACAAAATTAGTTTCTACCTTCAATAAATTAAAAACTGAATGTTATTTTTAAGTGAATTCTTTTTGATGTTGATATTATTTCTCTTCTGCTTGGTTTTGATTATTTCTTTTTTGATAAATTATAAACAAACTCAAAGAATAGAAAACAACAGATTATTATTTCTTTATAAAGAAATTGAAACAGAAAAAAGAACTGCTAATCATCTAAAGAAAATACCACAAGAAGTTCAATTATTGACTAAGAATACAGATTTAAAATTTCAAAAAATTAAGGTTAAAGTTTTAGATATCAATTTTACGCTGAGTGAGATTTTTTAACAACACTGAAATCCTATTCTTATAAAAATTAATTCAAAATTTAATACTAGCATTTATGTTAAAATTATTTGTAAATTGTAAAATGTTCTCAAATATAAACCTTTTACCCTCATTTTTATGTTTGCTATTTGCAACTCAATTCTATGCACAAAAAAGTATTGATAATCAGTTTTTAGATGCGTATTTAAGTAAAGATTCTTCTAATTATCTTTTTAAAAAGACTTATAAAAAAGCACAATCAAAAGCAGATACAGCCAGTTACTTTTACTTTAAATTTTTTGAAAAAGATAAACTAAATGATAGCGATAGTGCAAAATATTTTGCAGAAAAAATAATTCCACTTTACCATCAATTAGACACCGTAAATAGATTAAGGAAAGTTCATGAAAGACTTTACTACTTAAATCTAAATAATGGTAATTATGATGAAGCATTAAAAGAAATTTTAAAAACTTTAGAGCTTGCAAAAAAGCAAAAAGATACATCTTTAATTTCTTTACATTATTCAGACCTATCAATCTTGCACCATGATTTTAATTACTTTAATAAAGGTATTGAATATGGTAAACAAGGTTTTAATATCATGAACAAAGCAAAAAATAAAGTGTACAAATATTTAATCTTTGCCAATAATGCAATTGCAATAAATTTTGACGACTGGAACAAACCTGATAGTGCTCTATATTACCATTATAAAAGTCTAAAATATATAGACAAAGTAAAAGATACTTTAAGGTTTTCTTTTTTATATAATAATATAGCAAACACTAACCTTAAACAAGGAAATTTTGCCATTGCAAAAAAGTTTTTAAAAAGATCTTTAAATATAAATTTAATAAGAGGTAGAGATTATAACTTAGCAAGTAACTATACTAATTTAGCTACAATTGCTTATAAAGAAAGCGCAAATAAAAAAGCAAAAGAATATTTTAAAAAGGCTTCTTATCATGCAAAAAAAAGCAATAGTATAGAAAAAATTAGAGATATTTTAAAACAGGAATACACTTTTTACAAAAAGATTAAAAATTATGAATTAGCTTTAAAAAAACAAGATTCTTTTTTTATTTTAAAAGATTCTGTTTTTAATTCTGAAAGATTATCAAAATTCTCAAAATTACAAGTAGAATATGAAACAGAAAAAAAAGAAAAAGAAATTGCACAACAAAAAGAACAACTTTTAACCCAAGAATTAGCAATAAAAAACAGGAATTTATACGCAATTCTTATTACATCAGCTCTTTTAATTCTAGGCATTATATTTTTTAGCATCTACAAAAAAAATCAATTTAAAAGAAAACAACTACAAAAAGAAATTGAACTTAAAGATGCACTTTCAATCATAAAAACACAAAATAGATTGCAAGAACAACGCTTAAGAATTTCTAGAGATTTACATGATAATATTGGCTCTCAACTAACATTTATAATTTCGTCTATAGACAATTTAAAATACATTTCTAAAGATGCAAACCAAAAATTAAAAAACAAATTATCTACTATTAGTTCTTTTACTTCAGACACCATTCATCAATTAAGAGACACCATTTGGGCAATGAATAAATCTGAAATTACTGTTGAAGATTTACATTCAAGAATTTTATCGTTTGTAGAAAAAGCAAAAAATGCAACGCAAAACATTGAGTTTGAAATCAATCAAAATATAAAGAAAAAGATTATTCTTTCTTCCTTAAAAGGGATGAATATTTTTAGAGTTGTGCAAGAAGCCATTAATAACGCTTTAAAATATGCTGATGCCTCTAAAATATCAATTTCTTTTACAGAAGAAAACAATCAATTAATGATTCGTATTTTAGATAATGGAGTTGGTTTTGATATAAAAAATGCAACCTTAGGAAATGGTTTAAGCAATATGGAAAAAAGAATGAGTGAAATTGATGGAAAAGTTAGTATCAATTCTAAAATTGGCAAAGGAACAGAAATTACCATTAATACATTTTTATAAAATACGTCAAATGGCGTATAAAATTTTCAATCTTTAATATGTAATTTTAGTAAAAATCAACGAGCCAAATGAACTTAAAAATTTGCATAGCAGAAGACAATTGTTTTTTAGTAAAAGCAATTAAAGAAAAACTCTCTTTTTTTGATGATGTTACTTTTAAATTTCACGCCAATAATGGTGCAGAATTAATTGGCAAACTAGAAGAAAATCATAATATAGATGTTATTTTAATGGATATTCAAATGCCAGAAATGAATGGTATTAAAGCAACTGAAATTGTAAAAAATAAATATCCACAAATTAAAATAATAATGCTTACTGTTTTAGACGATGACGACTTTGTTTTTAAAGCAATAAAAGCGGGTGCAAATGGCTATTTACTAAAAGAAATAGATGCAGAAAATCTTTACAAAAGTATTATTGAAGTTACACAAGGTGGTGCACCTATGACACCAAGTATTGCCCTTAAAACACTAAATTTATTAAGAAACCCAAATTCTATAAACAACAAATCTAACGAAGTTGATGAAATAAAACTTTCTAAAAGAGAAACAGAAATATTAATTCAATTAAGTAAAGGATTAAATTACAATAATATATCTGACAATTTAATTATTTCTCCTTCAACTGTTAGAAAACACATTGAAAATATTTACAAAAAATTACAAGTGCATAGTAAAATGGAAGCTGTTATGAAAGCGCAAAAAAGAAATTTAATTTAATAAAATAAAAATTGTAAATTTAGAGAGTATAATCTCCCTCTTTAAAATGATTAAAAAAATAGGTATAGGAATCTTAGCAGGAACATTTGTAGGAATGTTTATTACATCATTATTCCTTTTTAACGAAACCAAAACCTTAGATCTGTTTTTAAGCAAAATAACAGCAACATCTATAATTACTGGTGTAGCTTGTGCAATTTATGCACATTTATCAAAATCTAAATTACAAGTTTTTTTAATATCAATTTTAATAGGTATTGTAATTTTTTATTTAAAATACCTTATTACTGGGCATCATTTTGACCCAGTAACTATGGGAGCTTTTGTGGGTGCAATGTTGGGCGGCATTTTTGCCGTAATTAGAAAAGTTTCTAATTTTATTGCAACTTACAAAAGACTAAGAAGATTAAAAAAATCTATTTAAGATTTATTCTTAATCAACATATTGGTCTACATTTTGCCAAGGACCACCATTAATAACATCCACTCCATTTTTTTCTAAAAACTGTGTAGCTTGTGCACTTCTACCTCCACTTTTGCACACTGCAATAATTGGTTTGTTCCAAGATTTAATTTTTTCAATTTCTAAAGGAATCACAGTTAAAACAATATGTTTTGCAGTTTTTGTATGACCTTCATTCCATTCTTGCTGTGTTCTTACATCTAAAATTACAGCTCCTTTTTCTAAATATTCTTTAATTGTATCAGAATTATCTTTTCTATTAAAAATACCAAATAAACTCATTCTATTTTTTTATTGATGGCACAAAACTAACCCATTTTCAATCAGCTTTGTGTAGCTTTTGTTACACTTTAATTCTTCTAACCTTTCTAAAATAGCAAATTTTACAGAAAAATTTTGCTGCAAAGCTAATTCATATAATTCTAATAACAATAACCAATCTAATTGAAAATTAGTTTTTAACTGATTAAATATTTCTGTTATTTTTTTCTCTGTTGATGTTTTCTCTTCTCTCATTTTTCGAACTTCGTCATATAATTTATACAATTCTTTATCTTTATCTGAATAATGAATTTTATGAGTCTTTGTTTCAGAAACTTTACCTAAACTTAAAAAAGAATTCACATCTGCAGGACCAGAATAAGCTGACACTACTTCTTTACCAATTGCCATATCATAAATACCCCATTCAGGTTTAAAAAGAACATTTTCTTTATGTTTTACAGTACAATTTTTAAACGATATTAATTGTATTGTCCCTCTTAAATCTCTTATACCAGTAATTACATCACCTTGTACAATTATATCACCTTCAAACTCTAAGGTAATTTGTTTTCCTTCGTAAATTTGATAGGCTTCTAAATCTCTCGGACTCATATTTTCTATAGGAATATTAATGCCTTTTAATTTTCCAACAGGGCTTCCAAAACCATCTTTATGGCTTTCAATTCCATGGCCAATTAACTCCTTATCTCTATTAGCTAAAGCTGTTTTTCCTGTAGTTTGAAAATAAATAGGTTTTCCGCTTTCATCAGCAATAACATTGGTAAAAGTTCCAGAAATTTGAATTCCTGTACTTAATTCTATGGTTCCTAAATTTTTTGAATCTATTAATTTTTTTATTCCTTTTAGACCGCCTTTTCTAATTGCCATTTTGTTAGCAAACTGTTCTAAAACAAGGCTTAAATGAGCAAAATCTGGAGTTACAAACAACTGAGGCTGTGGTTTTGTAATATCAAAACTAACTTTTGCTGCATCAATAGAATAAGGAACTTTTTTTACTTTGTCTTGCATACACCAAGCACTTTCTCCTATAGAAGATAATAAACCTGCCCCATAAATCTTAGGGTTTTCTATGGTTCCTATCAATCCGTATTCTACAGTCCACCAATGTAAATTTCTAATTTGAGCCATTTCAGACAATTCGCCCATATTATTCTGTAGAAATTCTACTTTTTCTTGCGCTTCATTAATTTCCTTTTCGGTAGAATTTGGATCTTCTTTTAAAATTGATAAAAGCCTAATAGCTTCATACATTTCATAATCCTTAGAAGATGATATTGCTTTGCTACCAATTTCTCCAAAACGTCTTAAATACTCAGCATATTCTGGGTTTGCAATTATAGGCGCATGCCCTGCTGCTTCATGAATAATATCTGGTGCAGGGGTATATTCTATATGATTTATGGTTCTCATATCAGAAGCAATGACCAACACATTATAAGCCTGAAACTCCATAAAAGCATTTGGCGGAATAAAGCCATCTACAGAAACAGCTGCCCAACCAATTTCTTTTAAAATTCGATTCATTCCTTCCATATAAGGGATTCTTTCTACAGAAATACCGGTTTTTTCTAATCCATCTATATAAGATTTATGCGCAACTTTGGTTAAATAATCTACATTCATTCTCATAACATATCTCCAAACCGCTTGGTTTTGAGCTGTATATTCATCATAAGGCTGTTTTACAATAAATTTATATAAATGTTTGGGTAATTTTTTAGTAACCTTGTTCAATTCAAAATATGAAGTCATTTGTAAAATATTTGAATTATTCTCACAAAATTAAGCATTAAAATATTGATTTTTCATTTTACTAGTGTTAAAACTTCTGTTTTTGTATCTTTATCGCAATCAACAAAAAATCACAAAAAAATGAGATTAGGTAGAAGAAGTAGAAGTTTCAAAATTCGTTTGTTTATTGGTATTGCTATTGTAGCCTTTGCTTATTTAAGAAAATGTAGCCAGAGTGAAGTAAATCCGTACACAGGTAAATCGCAAGCCATCAGTCTTTCGCCTCAACAAGAAATTGCCATTGGTTTGCAACAAGCACCTATGATGGCGCAACAACATGGAGGTTTGCATTCCAACCAAAAATTACAAGATTTTGTAGATAAAGTAGGAAAAAAATTAGTAGATAATACTGTTGCTAAAAAATCTGGTTACAAATATGAATTTCATTTGCTTAAAGATGAAAGAGCAATTAATGCATTTGCTTTACCTGGTGGTCAAATATTTATAACTTATGCTTTGTTTTCGAAATTAAAAAATGAAGACCAATTGGCTGGTGTTTTAGGTCATGAAATTGGGCACGTTTTAGGAAAACATTCAAACGAAAGAATTACTGATGCTAATTTTTGGAAACTTCTAACAATGGGAGCATCTGTTGGTGCAGATTTAGGAGAACTTGCAAACGGAATTGGGCAACAAACTTTATTAAAAAACGGACGTGGAGATGAACTAGAAAGTGATGAATTGGGTGTTAAGTTAATGGTTGATGCTGGTTACAATCCTGAAAGTTTAATTGGAGTTATGGAAATTTTAAAAGCTGCTGCTGGACCTAATAGAATTCCTGAATTTCAAAGTACACACCCAGATCCTGAAAATAGAATTGCCAAAATTAAAGAAGCAATTAGAAAATACAGAAAGTAATTCTTGTAACATTTTAACCTTTTTAGCATCTAATAATTAAAGAAAAATTATTTGTTATGGCTGGAGAAGGTTTTGTTGCACATATGATTACGAGTTTAAAAAACAATAAAAGAAATCGTATTTCTACTTTTAATAAAATTAAAGACTATAAAAAAATAAAAAATCTGAACTTCATTTTAATAAAAAAGCATCGCCATTAGAATTAAAAAAAATCAGAGATAAAATTCAAAAAGAAAACGAAATTATTTTTAGAAAAAAAGTTTTTATTCTAGTAGTATTAATAGTTACATTATTACTACTACTTAATTAAAAAAGAGAGACTGCCTTTTTTATAGACAGTCTCTAATTTTTTCTTTAGAGTAATTAATTCAAATATTTTATCTAAAGTTAACACATCAAAAAAGTGACAAAGTTTTTTAGTGCTTTCTATTATATAGACTACCCATTCTAAAAAACGTTTCACAGAAATCATCATTTAACATCTTTTTTAACAACAAACCTATAATTGTTAAAAATTAAACTGATTTTATGTTTATTAAACATCTTTTCAACTTGATTTTAAAAACTAGAATTTACGCTATCGGTTTCGTAAAAAATTTAAAATAGCCCAAAAATCTTTCTTATTTTTACTGTTCAATTTAAGACAATGAACAAGAAAGTTATACTTATGATTTTGGATGGTTGGGGAATTACACAAGACCCAAAAGTATCCGCAATTTACAACGCAAAAACATCGTATATAGATAGTTTATACAGCAAATATCCGAATGCAGAATTAAGAACAGATGGAGAATATGTTGGTTTACCAAAAGGTCAAATGGGAAATTCTGAAGTTGGTCACATGAATTTAGGTGCTGGTAGAATTGTTTATCAAAATTTAGCACGTATTAACAAAGCCGTAGAAGAAAAAACTTTAGGAGACGAAAAAGTTTTGTTAGATACTTTTAAATATGCAAAAGAAAATAACAAAAATGTTCATTTATTAGGATTGGTTTCTAATGGCGGAATTCACGCGCATATTAATCATTTAAAAGGAATTATTGATGTTGCAAAAGAAAATAATGTAGAGAACGTTTACCTACACGCTTTTACAGACGGACGTGATTGCGACCCAAAATCTGGAACGTATTTCATTAACGATGTTCAAAAATATATGAAAGAAAATACAGGAGAGTTAGCTTCTGTTACTGGGCGTTATTATGCAATGGATAGAGACAACAGATGGGAACGTGTTAAAGAAGCTTATGATGGTGTTGTTAATGGTATAGGTACAAAAACTACGGATGCAATTGCAACAATGAATGCAAATTATGACAATGACATTACAGACGAGTTTCATAAACCAATTATTGTTACAGATAAAAATGGAACGCCAAAAACGCTTATAAAAGATGGAGATGCTGTAATTTTCTTTAACTACAGAACAGACAGAGGTAGAGAATTAACAAATGTTTTGTCTCAACAAGATTTCCCAAAATATGGGATGAAAAAGTTAGACTTGTATTACACTACAATGACTTTATATGATGATACTTTTAGAGGAATTAACGTTATTTATAATAACGATAATATTAAAAATACTTTGGGCGAAGTTTTAGCAAATGCTGGTAAAAAACAAATTAGAATTGCTGAAACAGAAAAATATCCGCACGTAACTTTCTTCTTTTCTGGCGGGCAAGAAGAACCTTTTAAAGGAGAATCTAGAATTTTAAGAAACTCACCAAAAGTTGCAACTTACGATTTAAAACCAGAAATGTCTGCTTACGAATTAAAAGACGCTTTATGTGAAGATTTAGAAAAAGGAGAAGCAGATTTTGTGTGTTTAAATTTTGCAAATGGAGATATGGTTGGGCATACAGGAATTATGGAAGCTGCCATAAAAGCTTGTGAAGCTGTAGATGAATGTGCAAAAGCAGTTATTGAAACAGGATTAGAAAACGGGTATTCAATTTTATTAATTGCAGACCATGGTAATTGCGAAACAATGATGAATCCTGATGGCTCTCCTCATACTGCACATACAACAAACCCTGTTCCTTTCATTTTAATAGACAAAGAAATAAAATCAATAAAAAGTGGTATATTGGGCAATATTGCTCCTACAATTTTAGATTTAATGGGAGTAGATCAACCTAAAGAAATGACACAACATTCTTTACTGTAATTTAATTCTATTAATAATGAAAAAACTTTTTTTATTAGCCTTTGTAATTATTTTATCATCTTGTAATGCGCAACAAAAAATAACTGCAAAGAAAAATGAAAGTGGAGATTTAGTTGGTTTTGCTAACAAAGAATCTTTTAATCAAGCTCCATATAAAACTTGGTTCGATCAAAAATTAGAAGCTTACAACCCAGATTCAGCTACAATTTCATCACTTAAAGAGAATTTAAAAGGTATAAAAATTAAAGGTTTTATGGGCACTTGGTGTGGAGACAGCAAAAGAGAAACTCCTCATTTTTTTAAAATTTTAGAACAAGCAGGTTACAACTTAAACAACTTTGAATTAATAACTGTTAACAGAAGTAAAAAAACGCTAGACAATTTACAAGAAGGACTAAATATAATTAAAGTACCAACTTTTATTTTTTATAAAGGAGGAAAAGAAATTGGTAGATATGTAGAATATGCCAGAGAATCTTTAGAAAAAGACATCTTAAAAATTGTTTCTGGAAAAACTTATAAACATTCTTACGACAATTAATGTTACCAAAGAATCCTTTAATTATTGCCATAGATTTTGATGGCACTATTGTAGAAGATGCGTATCCTAAAATTGGCAAAGAAATGATTTTTGCTTTTGATACGCTAAAAAAACTACAATCTCAAGGTCATAGATTAATTCTTTGGACCTACAGAAGTGGAAAAAAATTAGATGAAGCTGTTGCTTTTTGTAAAGAAAATAGTATTGAATTTTATGCTGTTAACAAAAACTTCCCTGAAGAAAAATACGATGCAAAATACAGTCGTAAAATTCATGCAGATTTATTTATTGATGATAGAAATATTGGTGGTTTTTTAGGTTGGACAGCCATCTATAAACTCATTTTTAACCACGAACCACCACAAAAAAAGAAAAAAGGATTCTTTTCTTTTTTTAAATAATTAAGTTAAATTTCTGTACGCTTTTTCTAAGGTTTCTCTATGCTTTGGGTGCGCAATCTTAATCAATTCTTTCTGTCTTTGTTTTAAAGATTTACCGTATAAATTAGCAACACCATATTCAGTTACAATATAATGTGCGTGCGCTCTTGTAGTAACAACGCCTGCACCACTTTTTAAATACGGTACAATTTTACTTTCGCCTTTAGCTGTAATAGAAGGCAATGCTATAATTGCTTTTCCTCCTTCACTTAAAGATGCGCCTCTTATAAAATCCATTTGACCACCAACACCAGAATACATTCTAGTTCCTATAGAATCTGCACAAATTTGACCAGATAAATCTACTTCTATTGCAGAATTAATTGCCACCATTCTTGGATTTAGCTTAATGTTTGCAGCATTGTTTACATAATCTGAAGATCTTAATTCTATAAACGGATTATCATCTGCATAATCATATAATTTTTTACTGCCTATTAAAAATGTAGCCAATGCTCTTCCAGGATTAATTCCTTTATAATTACTATTTATTACATCTTTTTCAATTAAATCTACAACACCATCAGAAAACATTTCTGTATGCAAACCTAAATCTTTATGATTTGTTAATCTTGATAAAACAGCATTCGGTATTGTACCAATTCCCATTTGTAACGTACTTCTATCTTCAATTAAATTGGCCACAAAATCACCAATTTTATTTTCTATTTCTGTGGATGCTGGCATTTGATGTTCAAAAATTGGAACATCTACTTCTACTAAAGTATCTATTTCAGAAATATGTATAATTCCTTCGCCATGAATTCTTGGCATTTGAGGGTTTACTTGAGCAATTACGTGTTTTGCATTTTCTATTACCGCCAAAATAGCTTCTACAGAAACGCCTAAAGAACAATACCCATGTCTATCTGGTGATGAAACATGAATTAAAGTAACATCAACAGGCAACACATTTCTTTTAAAAAGTAGCGGAACTTCACTTAAAAAAATAGGTGTATAAGAACCATTTCCTTCTTTTAAGGTATGCCTTACATTGGCTCCTATAAAAAAAGAATTCACATGAAAGCTATCTTTATATTTTATAGCTGCATAAGGTGCTTTGCCTTCTGTATGTAAATGGCAAACTTCAACATTTTTTAATTCTTGATGCCTTTTAGTCATCGCATTTATTAATTCTTGAGGAGTTGCAGCTGCTGCCTGCACATACACTCTATCATTAGACTTAATAACCTTTACAGCTTCTTCTGCAGAAAAATATTTATACATTTTTATTATTTTTATTTTACAAATATCCGAATAAACCTTTTAAAAAATGGTAATAAAGATCATCATTAATTAAAATTCTAAATAAGTATCTTTGCGTTTCAATTTTATTAAAAATGATTAAAATTAAAACTAGAGAAGAAATAGAAATTATGCGCGAAAGTGCTTTAATAGTTTCTAAAACTCTTGGTATGCTTGCCAAAGAAGTAAAGCCTGGCGTTTCTACTTTATATTTAGACAAACTTGCCGAAGATTTTATTAGAGCAGAAGGTGCTATTCCTGGTTTTTTAGGTTTGTATGATTTTCCTAATACACTTTGTATGAGTCCAAACTCGCAAGTTGTACATGGTATTCCTAATAAAAATCCCTTAAAAGAAGGCGATATTATTTCTATAGATTGTGGCGCAAAAAAGAATGGTTTTTATGGCGATCATGCTTATACTTTTGCTGTTGGAGAAATTGCCCCAGAAACCAAAAAACTTTTAGACGTAACCAAAGAAAGTTTATATGTTGGTATTCGTGAATTTAAAGCAGGCAATAGAGTTGGTGACGTAGGTTTTGCCATTCAGAATTTTACTGAAAAACACGGTTATGGTGTGGTTAGAGAATTGGTAGGTCATGGCTTAGGTAAAGAAATGCATGAAGATCCAGAAATGCCAAATTACGGAAGAAGAGGGAGAGGTAAAAAATTTGTTGAAGGAATGGTAGTTGCCATAGAACCAATGACAAATATGGGAACTCATAAAATAAGACAACATGCAGATGGTTGGACTATTACTACTTTAGACAATAAACCATCTGCACATTTTGAGCACGATGTTGCTATAGTTAATGGCAAACCAGAATTGCTTTCTACTTTTAAATATGTAAATGAGGCTTTGGGTTTAGAAACTAATGAAGAAGATGAGTTTAGATACAGCAAAAATAAATAAGACACTAATTTCTCTAATTACACTAAATGTATGAGTAACCTTATTTATAAAGAAGAATCATATAAAATTATTGGAACTTGTATGGAAGTTCATAAAGAATTAGGAAAAGGTTTTTCTGAAATTATTTATGGTGATGCCTTAGAAATTGAATTAAAAAACAGTGGAATTAATTATCAAAGAGAAGTAAAATTTAAGATCACTTATAAAAATATTTTATTGCCTCATTACTATGTTGCAGATTTTATAATAGACAATAAAGTAGTTCTTGAAATTAAAGCAATAGAGTCTCTAACTAAGAGCCATATTAAACAAACTCTAAATTATTTAGCTGCTTCAAAAATAAAATTAGGTTTACTAGTAAATTTTGGGCAAGATAGTTTAAATTACAAAAGAATTCTTTTGTGAAATTAGTGTAATTCGTGTCTATCTTCAAATCTATATTAAATACCCTACCAAGACCTTGGCTTATAAAAGCTAGTTATCTTGTTAGACCAATAATTGCTTTTGCTTTAAAAGGTAACAGATATACAGATCCTATAGATGGCAAAAGCTTTAGAAAGTTTTTACCTTATGGTTATGGAAAACAAAGAGAAAATGTACTTTCTCCATCAACATTGTCATTAGAAAGACACCGATTAATGTGGCTGTTTTTAAAAGAGGAAACTGATTTTTTTTCATCAACCAAAAAATTAAAAACCCTGCATATTGCACCAGAACAATGCTTTTTAGATATTTTTAAAAAGCAAAAAAACTTAGCATACATTACATCAGATTTAGAATCTCCTATTGCAGATGTAAAAGCAGATATTTGCAATTTACCTTTTAATGATGCTTCTTTTGATGTGGTTTTTTGTAACCACGTTTTAGAACATGTTACCGATGACACTAAGGCTATGCAAGAGTTATATCGCGTTTTAAAAAAAGGTGGATTTGGTATTTTTCAAATTCCGCAAGATTTATCGAGAGAAAAAACTTTTGAAGACCATACAATTACAGACAAAAAAGAACGCGCTAAAATTTTTGGACAATATGATCATGTAAGAGTTTATGGTAGAGATTATTTTAATAAACTTAGGTCTATTGGTTTTAAAGTTGATGAGGTAGATTATACAAAAAAAATCGCCCCAGAAAAACTAGAGCGATTTTGCTTAATGAAGAATGAAATTCTTCCTGTTTGTTATAAATTGTAATTATTTAGAATCAGAATTACTTCTTAAAAAGTCTGCTAATTTTTCTAACTTTTCTTGTCCTAAAACTATAAAATCGTTTTGCATAATTTGGTAAGATCCATTTTCTAATTTTACAACCTTACTCAATCCTGAATATTTATCAGCTTCATCTCTTGGTGCACTAGCTTTGGTTCCGTTTTGATTTATCCAAACAACTTCATCACCTTTAATAGCTTGTAATTTATCGTTATGAAAAGCTCCTAAATATTGATAACTAGTAGCTGTTTTTATTAAACTACCATCAATCGTACATAAGAAAAGTTGCAATTCATAACCTTCAATTGCGTATAATGGATGAACACCACCACCAATATGACCTCCAAAAGTGTACCAAATTTTATTAATTTTTACTTCGCCTTTTTTATTATACTTATCAATCTTATCGGTTTTCTTTAAAGACTTTAACAACTCTTTTTGATTCGCTATTTTTATGGTTTTCTTTAAATTTAAATCATACACCATTGGTTGGTAAGAATTATTAGGATAAGTAACCAATCTTCCATTTGCTCTAGGCAACATTACTTTACCATAATGAGTTGATAATGGATTAAAATCTGATGGACTAGGCAGTAAAAAACCGCTTTGATTGTTTGTGTTAAAACAATAAATCTTTGTTGGTTCTTCTGCTTTATTTGTTAAAAGAATGTATCCATCAAAAGAAACTGCAAATTTATATTCATCTGCTTTAACAATAATTTCTCCTCTGTCGTTTATAATTCCGTAATTGTCTTTATTTTTAAATAAAGCGAGTTTATTCTTATTAAAAGCATAAATACTATCTAATTTAAGAGTAAGAGCATCTGACCTTTTCTTCCATTCTGTTTTTAAAGAATCTATTCTTTTAAGTTCCTTTTCTTTTTTAATTCGTTCTTGTTCTAAACGTTTTTCTTCTGCTTCTTGTAGCTCTATTTCTTCATTAATAGTAACAGCTAATTCTAATTGATTTTGATACTCTTCTGTACTTTTATTTTTTACAGTAAGAAAATATTGTTTAGAAAACTTTTTTGCTTTTTTAAACTCATCTAATTCAAAATAAATAATAGCACCTAATTTTGCAACTTTAGAAGAAGTAACAGTATCCATATACTTCATAGCTTTTTCAAACAAAACAAGTGCTTCTTTGTAATCTATACTTTCTTCAATAACATTGTTTGCTCTTTTAATATAAACATTGGCTATTTCTTTGTTTGATTGTGCTTTTGATATTGCAAAAGTTAGTAAGCATAAAAATGTTAGTAGTAATTTTTTCATAGTTAAAATAATTATCCCCAAAAATATAAGTGATGCAATATAACGAAAATAGTGCTTAAATCAGCAATGAATATCACTACTTATGGGTATAATTTGTATATTCTTCTAAGTCTTTGTTTTTATTTACATACAAAAGGATTACTTGCAAATTTTTATGTTTTTTCAAAAACTCTTTTGTTTTCTCTAAACCCATTGCCATAAAAGAAGTTGCGTAAGCATCTACATCTGCACAATCTAAAGAAGCTATAACAGAAACACTTAGCAAATTACTTTCTAAAGCAAAACCTGTTTTAGGATTTACAATATGAACATATTTCTTACCTTCTTTTGTAATTCTATATTTTCTATAATTACCAGAAGTTGCCATAGATTTATTTGATAAGTTTATGGTTTTAAAACCATTATAAGAATCTTTTTTTAAAGGATTTACCAATTTAACAATCCAGGATTTGTGCTTCTTTTTTTTACCTTTTGTTCTAATTTCACCTCCAATTTCTATGAGATAATTATCTATTTTCTTTGAATCGAAAAAACGAGCAACTACATCTATTCCAAAACCTTTGGCAATAGAATTAAAATCTAAATAAACTTTTGGGTTCTCTTTAATTATTTTTTTCTCTTTTAAAGTAATTTTATCCAAACCAACATATTTCATTTCTTTTTTTACATCTTCATCAGATAAATTATTTTTTTCTCTTTTTGGACCAAAACCCCAAGCGTTTACTAAATTCCCAACTGTTGGATCAAAATAACCATTAGTTTCTTTATGTATTTTTTTTGATTTTTTAAAAACCTCTACAAACAAATCATCTATTACAACAGATGAATCTCCTCTATTAATTTTAGAAATATCTGATGTAGGCATATAAGTTGATAACGATTTATTTACCAAATAAAAAAGGCTATCAATAGATTTCTGATAATTCTTGGAAGCCTGCAAATAAGTAATCTTATAAGTTGTTCCAAAAACATTTCCCTTAAAGTTAAAATCTTTTAACTCTTCTTTTTTATCACAATTAATTAACAAGCACAAAACACCTATTATTATCACAATTTTTTTAAACATTGCCAACTTTTTTATCATTTAGCAAAAATAGTACATAAAATTTTCATAAAATATGCCTTAACTTGCTTTTTGTTCGTACATTTTGTTAAATTTGTTGACTGAATTTAATCGTTAAAAAAATGAAAAGATTATCAGTATTACTACTATTAGTTATCCTAATTAGTTCTTGTGTTTCTAAAAAAGAATACGCAGCGTTAGAATTAAAAAACCAAAAAACTGAAGCTGAGTTACTTGCAGTAAAAACCAATTTACAAAAATGTTTAATTGAAAAAGAGAAAGAAGACGCTCAGGTTTTTACTCTTAAAGAACAAGTAAAATCTTTACAACAAGATAAAAAAACAGCTCTAAAACAAGTTGAAAACTTAACTGTTTTAACACAATCTTCTTCAGATAATATTAAAAGTGTAATTTCTCAATTAAGCGAAAAAGACAAATATATTAACGGAGTAAGAAAAGCAATGACTCAAAAAGACTCTTTAAATCTTGCCATTAAATATCACTTAACAAAAAACTTAACAGATGGTATTCAAGATAAAGACATTGAGGTAAATGTTGAAAAAACTGTTGTTTTTATCTCTATTTCTGATAAATTGTTATTTAAAAGTGCGAGTTACAAAGTAACTGAAAAAGCATATACAGTTTTAGAAAAAATTGCAAAAGTAATTAATGACCAGCCTAAAATGGAAGTAATGATAGAAGGTCATACAGATTCTAAATCTATAAAAACTGAGTTTTTACAAGACAACTGGGATTTATCTGCAATGAGAGCTACTTCTATTACAAGAATTTTACAATATAAGTATGGTGTAAAACCAGAAAGACTAATTGCTGCTGGTAGAAGTCAATATGTGCCTTTAGCACCTAATGACACAGATGCTAATAGAGCTAAAAACAGAAGAACAAAAATTGTTATTATGCCTAAATTAAATCAATTCTTTGATTTATTAGAACAAGACGCAGAATAATTTTTTTCTGAAATAATATTAAAAACCATCTGATTTCCAGATGGTTTTTTGTTTATTATAAATGTCTCGTCCTGAAATAGCGTTACACTAAATTTTAAGTGTAATGAAAACAAACTATGTAAAACGTACTCAAAA